>NZ_CABEIU010000002.1:850000-1196250 GCF_901543815.1 Streptococcus oralis | reverse complement strand
ATATGTCTGCTGTAGAAAATAAAATTATTGCAGGTAGGGATCTGAGAGAACAAGACTACCGAGATTTTGCAAGTGTGATTTTGCTAGATGAAGAACTCGCTAAAAGTCTTTTTGAATCTCCTCAGGCAGCACTCAATCAAATCATTTCAGCCAATGGATATAGCTATCGTGTGATTGGTGTTTACTCTAGTCCTGCTGTTAAAAGTGCAAAGATGTTTGGTGTAGGTGGTTTACCGATTACAACCAATACTTCTGTAGCAGCTAATTTTAATGTAGAGGAAATTTCTAATATTGTCTTTCGTGTGAATGATACGAGTCTAACTCCGACTTTGGGGCCAGAACTTGCACGCAAAATGACAGAAATTGCAGGAGTGCAGCAGGGAGAATATCAGGTTGTAGACGAAACTGCCGCTTTTGCAGAGGTTCAGCAAATCTTTGGTTTTATGACCGCTATTATTAGTGCTATCGCAGGAATCTCTCTCTTTGTGGGAGGGACTGGAGTTATGAATATCATGCTGGTTTCTGTAACAGAGCGTACTCGTGAGATTGGTCTTCGTAAAGCATTGGGAGCTACACGGGCTAATATCTTGGTTCAGTTTTTGATTGAGTCCATGATTTTGACCTTATTAGGTGGAGTCATCGGTCTTGTTAGTGCGGCGGGCTTGACCACGCTAGCAGGTGCCTTGTTAAAAAATATGATGGAAGGAATAGAAGTTGGAGTCTCGCTACCGATCGCTCTCTTTAGCTTGGCTGTTTCGGCCAGCGTTGGTATGATTTTCGGAGTCTTGCCAGCCAATAAAGCGTCTAAGCTTGATCCAATTGAAGCCCTTCGCTATGAGTAAGGCATAGAACAGGAAAAACAAGATGGACATTTGTCTATCTTGTTTTTGTATAGATTTCCCTATCGAATATTACTGAAAATATGATATAATGAAGTGTTAGAAAAACAGGTTTCATTTGCCTGGAAAGGAAGAAATATGTCTGAAAAGAATTTTTATATTACAACACCGATTTACTATCCATCTGGTAAACTCCATATCGGTTCTGCCTACACAACCATCGCTTGTGATGTTTTAGCACGTTACAAACGCCTTATGGGCTACGATGTCTTTTATCTGACTGGTCTTGACGAACACGGTCAAAAGATTCAACAAAAAGCAGAAGAAGCTGGCATTACACCACAAGCCTATGTTGATGGGATGGCAGTTGGAGTCAAAGAACTCTGGCAACTACTTGATATCTCATACGATAAATTTATCCGTACAACTGATGACTATCATGAAAAAGTAGTGGCTCAAGTCTTTGAACGTTTACTTTCTCAAGATGATATCTACTTGGGTGAATATTCTGGCTGGTACTCAGTCTCAGATGAGGAATTCTTTACAGAGAGTCAGCTTGCGGAAGTATTCCGTGATGAAGCTGGAAATGTGACGGGTGGTATTGCTCCATCAGGTCACGAAGTGGAATGGGTATCTGAAGAGTCTTACTTCCTTCGCCTCAGTAAATACCAAGACCGTTTAGTCGAATTTTTCAAATCTCATCCTGACTTCATCACTCCTGATGGTCGCCTCAACGAAATGTTACGTAATTTCATCGAGCCAGGTTTGGAAGATTTGGCAGTTTCTCGTACAACCTTTACATGGGGTGTACCAGTCCCATCAAATCCAAAACACGTTGTCTATGTATGGATTGATGCCTTGCTAAACTATGCGACAGCTCTTGGCTACGGTCAAGATGAACACGGTAACTTTGATAAGTTCTGGAATGGAACAGTCTTTCACATGGTCGGAAAAGATATCCTTCGTTTCCACTCGATCTACTGGCCTATCCTTCTTATGATGTTGGATGTAAAATTGCCAGATCGCTTGATTGCCCACGGTTGGTTTGTCATGAAAGACGGCAAGATGTCTAAGTCTAAAGGGAATGTCGTTTACCCTGAGATGTTGGTAGAGCGTTATGGACTAGATCCACTTCGTTACTACCTCATGCGTAGCCTTCCAGTCGGTTCAGACGGAACCTTCACCCCTGAAGACTACGTCGGCCGTATCAACTATGAATTGGCAAATGACCTTGGGAACCTCCTCAACCGTACGGTTTCTATGATTAATAAGTACTTTGATGGCAAAATTCCTGCCTATGTAGAAGACGTGACTGAGTTTGACAATGTTCTTGCTCAGGTAGCTACTGAATCAATTGCTGATTACCATACACACATGGAAGCAGTTGACTACCCACGTGCTTTAGAAGCAGTTTGGACGCTTATCTCACGTACCAACAAATACATCGATGAGACAGCTCCATGGGTCTTGGCTAAGGATGAAGCGCTTCGTGACCAATTGGCAAGTGTCATGAGCCACTTGGCAGCCAGCCTTCGTATCGTAGCTCACTTGATTGAACCATTTATGATGGAAACTAGTCGTGCGGTCATGACTCAACTTGGCTTGGAAGAAGTGGCGAGTCTTGAAAACTTGAGCTTGACTGATTTTCCTGAGGGTGTAACAGTAGTTGCCAAAGGAACTCCAATCTTCCCACGTCTCGACATGGAAGAAGAAATCGCCTATATCAAGGAACAAATGGAAGGCAACAAACCAGCCGTCGAAAAAGAATGGAATCCAGATGAAGTTGAACTCAAACTCAACAAGGATGAAATCAAGTTTGAAGACTTCGATAAGGTCGAAATCCGTGTCGCAGAAGTCAAAGAAGTGTCTAAAGTGGAAGGTTCTGATAAGTTGCTCCAATTCCGCCTAGATGCTGGTGATGGTCAAGACCGTCAAATCCTCTCAGGAATTGCAAAATACTACCCAAACGAACAAGAATTGGTCGGCAAGAAGGTACAAATCGTTGCCAACCTTAAACCGCGTAAGATGATGAAAAAATATGTCAGCCAAGGTATGATCCTCTCAGCTGAACATGATGGCAAATTAACCCTTCTCACAGTTGATCCAGCTGTACCAAATGGAAGTGTGATTGGGTAAAAGCAAAAAACCAACGTTATACACGTTGGTTTTTCTTGTTATGCGCGAGATTTTCTAAGAAGTAATCTATCTCCTTTTGCGACCTGAGGACAATTACTTTCTCAGGGTAGGTTTCTTGAACCTGCTGATAGCGTACTTTAGCATTCTTTGTCCGCCCATCCCAGAGAATCCATCGGATAAAATCCCAGTCAAAGCGTTCAGGACAGCCTGCTGCCATACTTTCTCTGACCTTTCCTCGGTATTTGAGATAACGCTTAAAGGCCCTCAGTAAGCAAGTCCATGGGGAAAAGTTGAGAAAGATGATTTGGTCAGCTTCTAGCATTCTTTTTTCATAGCAACACCAAGAGTAGTTGCCATCGATGACCCAAGCTTCATGCTTTGTGAGAAAGTTTTTCATCTCGTCCAACATCCATTCGCGGTCACTGTCTTGCCAACCAGGTTGAAATTGGAGTGTGTCCATATGCAGTTTGGGGATAGAGTAGTAGTTTGATAACGTTTCAGCTAGAGTTGACTTGCCGGCTCCAGAATATCCTATGATTGCGATTTTCATTTTCTACCTTTTCTTATTAGAGGACAAAAAAACAGCCTCAATGGACTGTTTCTTATTTAGCAAGTTTAGCTGAAAGACGAGCTTTATCGCGGCTTGCTTTGTTTTTATGAATCAAACCTTTAGTTTCTGCTTTGTCGATAGCTGAGCTAGCAGCACGGAAAAGTTCTTCAGAAGGGTTTGCTTCGAAAGCTTTGATAGCAGTACGCATAGCTGATTTTTGAGCTGAGTTTTTTTCGTTTTGTTTAACGTTCAATTCAGCGCGTTTGATAGCTGATTTAATGTTTGCCAATGTTCTTACCTCCATATTTACTAACTATACCATTATATCTGAAAACTCAGGTTTTGACAAGGGGAAATTATTTTTTTAGGTAAATTTCATCGATTTCATGGTTTTTAGCCTTGTGGAGAATGATCTCGGCACGATTCCTTGTCGGTTCGATATAGTTTTGTAGATTTATTAGATTAATGCTGGTCCAGATCTGATGAGCGAAGGCTTCGACCTCTCCAATCGGCATTTGCGTAAAGCGGTGGTAGTAGCTGTTGGGATCATTTTGGGCAAAGCTGAGGAGTTTTAAGAAACGATCCAGATACCAACCTTCAATGTCTTCGACAGCAGCATCCACATAGATGGAGAAATCAAAGAAATCAGTGATGTAAAGGCGCTCATTTTGAGGATTTTGGAAGACATTGATTCCTTCGACAATGACAAAATCAGCAGCTTTGACCCGTTGTTTTTCCCCAGGAACGATGTCATACACTTCATGAGAATAGACTGGAATATCGACATCCTGTCCATTTTTTAGGCGGTCAAGAAAATTCAGCAAGGCTTCCATGCCATAACTCTCTGGAAAACCTTTGCGATTTAAGATACCTTGCTCAATTAAAGTTTGGTTGGGATAGAGAAATCCATCCGTTGTCACTAGTTCTACAGTAGCATCGGCAAGTGTACGGGAGAGAAGGATTTGTAGGAGGCGACTAGTGGTCGATTTCCCCACAGCAACACTACCCGAAACCCCAATAATAAAAGGTTGGGGCTTGCTATCTCTTTGAAGAAAGATTTCTTTTGAGAAAGACAAATCTTCTTTGGCTTTTTTATAGATATGGATAAGGTGAACCAGTGGCAGATAGATGTCGGTCACATCTTGTAGGCTGATTTGGTCGTTAAAACTCTTGATGGAGTCCAGTTCTTCTTCCGTCAAGGGAGGGGTTGTCTTGCGATGCAAGGACTGCCAGGTTTGACGGCTGATTTTCTCAAAATGTAAAAATTCGTTGGTCATAATTTTTCCTCGTTCGATATCTTAGTATATCATATTTCGTAGTCAAAGAGAGAATGAAATTCGATATTTATCATTCTGATTCTTGAAAGCTGCTATAAGTTGCCTCTAACAGGGAAAAATAGAGTGAAAAATACAAAGATCATTTAATTATTATCATAACAGATTTAGTTTGTTTGTTGAATTTCAGCTTTGTAAACGATTTAACATTTCACTAAATTATGGTAAAATAGTTTTATGAGTAAAATGTATTATGCAGAAAATCCTGATGCTGCTCACGACATTCATGAGTTGAGAGTGGAGTTGTTGGGACAAAAAATGACCTTTTTGACGGATGCGGGTGTTTTTAGCAAGAAAATGGTCGACTTTGGGAGTCAGCTTTTATTGAAGTGTCTAGAGGTTAACAAAGGAGAAGCGGTCCTTGATGTAGGCTGTGGATATGGTCCCTTAGGGCTTTCTTTGGTCAAGGCTTATGGAGTTCAGGCAACCATGGTCGATATCAATAACCGTGCCTTGGACCTAGCGGGACAAAATGCTGAGAGAAACCAAGTTTCAGCGACGATTTTCCAATCCAATATCTATGAACAAGTTGAAGGGAAGTTTGACCATGTTATTTCCAATCCGCCGATTCGAGCGGGTAAACAAGTTGTTCATGAGATTATCGAAAAGAGCAGAGAATTCTTGAAAGACGGAGGAGATTTAACCATCGTCATTCAGAAAAAGCAAGGAGCTCCAAGTGCTAAAAGTAAGATGGAAGACGTTTTTGGAAATTGTGAAATCGTAAAGAAAGATAAGGGATATTATATCCTTAGAAGTGTGAAAGAATGAGAGCAGTTGATTTAATCCAAAAAAAACGAGATGGTCAAGAACTGACTGCAAATGAAATCAAGTGGCTGGTTGAAGGCTATGTGGCTGGAACTGTTCCAGACTATCAGATGTCTGCCTTTGCTATGGCTGTTTATTTTAAAGGAATGACCACACGTGAGATTTCCGACCTGACGATGAATATGGTTAAGACAGGTCAGGAGTTTGATTTGTCAGCCATAGATGGTATCAAAGTAGATAAACACTCGACAGGTGGTGTTGGTGATAAGGTGACCTTGATTTTAGCTCCCCTTGTTGCTAGCTTTGGTGTACCTGTGGCAAAAATGAGTGGTCGTGGTCTTGGCCATACTGGTGGGACAATTGATAAATTGGAGTCCATTAAGGGCTATCAAGTCGAGCGAAGTCAAGAAGATTTTATTCGTCAGGTACAGAATATTGGTGTATCTGTCATTGGGCAGTCAGATCAGCTGGTTAAAGCAGACAAGCTTCTCTATGCCCTCCGTGATGTGACTGCAACTGTCGACACGATTCCTTTGATTGCTAGTTCTGTTATGAGCAAGAAAATTGCTGCAGGAGCGGATGCCATTTTGCTAGATGTGACTGTTGGTGAGGGTGCCTTTATGAAGACTGTTGACGAGGCGCGCGAATTGGCTCAAACTATGGTTGATCTCGGTAAGGCAGTTGGTCGAAAAACAGTTGCAGTCATTACAGATATGAGCCAACCCTTGGGGCGAGCTATTGGCAATCGTCTCGAAATCCTTGAGGCAATCGAGATTCTCCAAGGAAAAGGCCGAGAAGATATTAGTCATTTTATCTGCGAGCTAGCTCAGATTATGCTTGGATTGGCTGATGTTGAGAAAACGATCGAGGAAATCCGTAAACATCTTGAGAATGGCCAAGCACTGGCTAAGTTTGAAGAAATGGTAGCAGCACAAGGCGGTGATTTAGAAGACCTCTATCGCCCCGTCAAGGTTGCTCATGTGGTGGAAATTCCAGCTCAAGAGACAGGTGTTATTTCAGCTCTTCCAGCTATGGAATTTGGGCTCTATGCCATGAGACTAGGAGCTGGTCGTGCAGTCAAGTCTGATGACCTGGACTATGAAACAGGGATTGTTTTTGAAAAGAAAGTTGGAGACTCCGTTCAAAAAGGAGAAATTGTTGCAAAAGTTTATACAAATGGAAAAATTTCTTCTGAACTAGTTACAGAATTTCAAAAATATGTTAAAATAAATGATGGAGTGCAAAGTTTACGAGAAATTATAGAAATTATCTCATAAAACCAGGGAGAATCCGAATATGAAGTTAAATAAATATATCGATCATACGCTTTTAAAGCAAGATGCAAGCCAAGAACAAATTGATCGTTTGCTATCTGAAGCGCGTGAGTATGACTTTGCCAGCGTTTGTGTCAATCCCACATGGGTTAAACATGCGAAAACAGGACTTGAAGGCTCAGATGTAAAGGTTTGTACAGTAGTAGGTTTCCCTCTTGGAGCAACAACTTCAGCTGTGAAAGCTTTTGAAACCAAAGAAGCTGTTCAAAACGGTGCAGATGAGATTGATATGGTTATCAATGTTGGTGCCCTCAAATCAGGCAATCTTGATTTAGTTGAATCGGACATCCGTGCTGTCGTAGAAGCAAGTGGTGACAAGTTGGTTAAGGTTATTATTGAAGCCTGCTTGTTGACAGACGATGAAAAGGTTGTGGCCTGCCAATTATCCCAGAAGGCAGGCGCTGACTTTGTCAAAACATCTACTGGCTTTTCAATTGGTGGTGCTACGGTAGCAGATGTTAAATTAATGCGTGAAACAGTCGGACCAGATATGGGAGTTAAGGCTGCTGGTGGAGCTCGCTCATATGCAGACGCTCTTGCCTTTGTGGAAGCAGGCGCTACTCGTATTGGAACATCTGCTGGCGTTGCGATTTTAAAAGGAGAATTGGCAGATGGCGACTACTGAGTTGATTGAACTAGCAATTGAAACCAGCAAGAAAGCCTATGTACCCTATTCTCACTTTCCCATCGGAGCTGTTTTAGTTGCCAAGAACGGTAGCATTTATACGGGTGTTAATATCGAGAATGCTAGTTATCCTTTGACCAATTGTGGAGAGCGTACTGCTATTTTTAAAGCAGTTTCGGAGGGGCAACGGGAGTTTTCAGAGTTGATTGTCTACGGACAAACTGAAAAACCCATCTCGCCATGTGGTGCTTGCCGCCAGGTCATGGTTGAATTTTTTGAACAAGATCTAAAAGTGACTTTAGTCGCTAAAGATAAATCGACGGTCGAGATGACGGTCGGGGAGTTACTTCCATACTCATTTACAGACTTAAATTAGTCTGAGCTACTCTTTGAGTGGCTGTGGTCTACGTGACCAAACGATCTATACTTGCAACATCGTTGCACATCTTATTTAGGAGGTTCAGTAATGAACAAGAAACAATGGCTAGGCCTTGGTCTAGTTGCAGTGGCAGCAGTTGGACTTGCTGCATGTGGTAACCGCTCTTCTCGTAACGCAGCTTCATCTTCATCTGAAATGAAGACGAAAGCAGCGATCGTAACAGATACTGGTGGTGTTGATGATAAATCATTTAACCAATCAGCTTGGGAAGGTTTGCAAGACTGGGGTAAAGAACACAATCTTTCTAAAGATAAAGGCTTTACTTATTTCCAATCAACAAGTGAAGCAGACTATGCTAACAACTTGCAACAAGCGGCTGGAAGTTACAACCTGATCTTCGGTGTTGGTTTTGCACTTCACAATGCAGTTGAAGAGGCAGCAAAAGACCACTCTGACTTAAACTATGTCTTGATTGATGATGTGATCAAAGATCAAAAGAATGTTGCGAGCGTAACATTTGCTGATAACGAAGCAGCTTACCTTGCTGGTGTTGCAGCAGCTAAAACAACTAAAACAAAACAAGTTGGTTTTGTAGGTGGTATCGAATCTGAAGTTATTTCACGTTTCGCTGCTGGATTTAAGGCTGGTGTTGAGTCAGTAGACCCATCTATCAAAGTACAAGTTGACTACGCTGGTTCATTTGGTGATGCTGCCAAAGGTAAAACAATTGCAGCAGCTCAATACGCTGCAGGTGCAGACGTTGTCTACCAAGCAGCTGGTGGTACAGGTGCTGGTGTCTTTGCTGAAGCAAAATCTTTGAACGAAAGCAAAAATGAAAACGAAAAAGTTTGGGTTATTGGTGTAGACCGTGACCAAGCAGCAGAAGGTAAATACACTTCTAAAGATGGTAAAGAATCAAACTTCGTTCTTGTATCTACATTGAAACAAGTTGGTACAACTGTAAAAGATATTGCCAACAAAACAGAAAAAGGTGAATTCCCTGGTGGACAAGTTATCGTCTACTCATTGAAAGATAAAGGGGTTGACTTGGCAGTAACAAACCTTTCAGAAGAAGGTAAAAAAGCTGTTGAAGATGCAAAAGCTAAAATTCTTGACGGAAGTGTAAAAGTTCCTGAAAAATAATGGATAAAAGTCATTTCTTAGGAAGCGGCCATCGGTCGCTTCTTTAAGAATTGAGGCAATTTTTGTCTCAATAGAGCTTGTTAATGTGATTAGCAGGTTTTATTGAAATAAAATAAACCTCTGAAAGGAAGAGCATATGGCACACGAAAATGTCATTGAGATGCGGGATATCACCAAGGTGTTTGGTGAATTTGTAGCAAACGACAAGATCAATTTGCAACTGCGAAAAGGTGAAATCCATGCACTTTTAGGAGAAAATGGAGCGGGTAAATCCACTCTGATGAATATGCTGGCAGGACTTCTTGAGCCAACTAGTGGTGAAATTGCAGTGAATGGTCAGGTTGTAAAACTAGACTCCCCTTCTAAAGCCGCTAGTCTTGGAATCGGGATGGTTCACCAACATTTTATGTTGGTCGAAGCTTTTACAGTAGCTGAGAATATCATTTTGGGGAGTGAAATCACTAAAAATGGTGTGCTAGATATAGCTGAAGCTACTAGAGAAATCAAGGCTCTTTCTGAACGTTATGGTTTGGCAGTGGATCCTGCTGCTAAGGTGGCGGACATTTCCGTTGGTGCCCAACAACGTGTAGAAATCTTGAAGACACTTTATCGTGGTGCTGATATCCTCATCTTTGACGAACCTACGGCAGTATTGACTCCTTCAGAGATTGATGAGTTGATGGCTATCATGAAAAACCTTGTCAAGGAAGGCAAATCCATCATCCTAATCACCCACAAACTGGATGAAATTCGTGCGGTATCCAATCGTGTGACGGTTATCCGTCGTGGGAAATCAATCCAGACGGTTGAGATTGCTGGAGCTACCAATGCCGATTTGGCAGAAATGATGGTAGGACGCTCTGTCTCCTTTAAAACGGAGAAACAGGCACCTCAACCAAAAGAAGTTGTCTTGTCTATCAAGGACTTGGTTGTTAATGAAAACCGCGGTGTACCAGCAGTGAAAAATCTTTCTTTGGATGTTCGTGCTGGTGAGATTGTCGGTATTGCGGGTATTGACGGCAATGGTCAATCTGAACTCATTCAAGCCATTACCGGTCTTCGTAAGGTTGAGTCTGGTAGTATTGAATTAAAGGGCAAATCAATCGTGGGGATGCACCCACGACAAATTACGGAACTCAGTGTAGGGCATGTTCCTGAAGACCGTCACCGTGATGGTTTGATTTTGGAGATGATGATTTCAGAAAATATCGCTCTTCAAACCTACTATAAAGAACCACTCAGTAAGAATGGTATTTTGAACTATGCCAATATCACTTCACATGCCAAGAAATTGATGGAAGAATTTGACGTCCGTGCGGCAAGCGAATTTGTTCCAGCAGCAGCTCTTTCAGGAGGAAATCAACAAAAAGCGATTATTGCTCGTGAGATTGATCGTGATCCTGAACTCCTTATCGTCAGCCAGCCAACTCGTGGTTTGGACGTTGGTGCCATTGAGTACATTCACAAACGCTTGATTGAGGAACGTGATAATGGCAAGGCTGTTCTCGTTGTCAGTTTTGAATTGGATGAGATTTTAAATGTCTCAGACCGAATTGCTGTTATTCATGATGGTAAGATTCAAGGTGTTGTATCGCCAGAAACGACTAACAAACAAGAACTTGGTGTCTTGATGGCTGGTGGAGACTTGGGAAAGGAGAAGAGTGATGTCTAAAAAATTACAACAAATTTCGGTTCCCTTGATTTCCGTATTCTTAGGAATCTTGCTCGGAGCCATTGTCATGTGGATCTTCGGCTACGATGCTATCTGGGGCTATGAGGAGTTGTTCTATACAGCTTTTGGTAGCCTCCGTGGGATTGGGGAAATTTTCCGTGCCATGGGACCTCTAGTCTTGATTGGTCTTGGTTTTGCTGTTGCTAGTCGGGCAGGTTTCTTCAACGTTGGACTTCCTGGTCAAGCGCTAGCGGGATGGATTCTCAGCGGTTGGTTTGCCTTGTCGCATCCAGACATGCCACGTCCAATGTTGATTTTAGCGACTGTAGTGATTGCTCTGATCGCAGGTGGAATTGTTGGTGCGATTCCAGGTATTCTCAGAGCTTATCTCGGTACGTCAGAGGTTATCGTAACCATTATGATGAACTACATTGTATTGTATGTAGGGAACGCCTTTATTCATTCTTTCCCGAAAGACTTTATGCAAAGTACAGACTCAACGATTCGTGTGAGTGCCAATGCTAGTTACCAGACACCATGGTTATCTGAGTTGACTGGCAATTCTCGGATGAATATCGGTATCTTCTTTGCTATCATTGCTGTTGGGGTGATTTGGTTCTTGCTTAAGAAAACGACTCTCGGTTTTGAAATCCGTGCAGTTGGTCTCAATCCCCATGCTTCAGAGTACGCTGGTATTTCAGCAAAACGTACAATCATCCTATCAATGATTATCTCTGGGGCTTTGGCTGGTCTCGGTGGAGCGGTCGAAGGTCTAGGAACCTTCCAAAACGTTTACGTTCAGGGGTCATCATTAGCTATCGGATTTAACGGGATGGCAGTTAGTTTGCTTGCTGGAAATTCACCAATTGGAATCCTCTTTGCAGCCTTCTTATTTGGTGTTCTGCAAGTTGGTGCGCCAGGTATGAACGCTGCGCAAGTTCCGTCTGAGCTTGTTAGCATTGTAACAGCGTCTATTATCTTCTTTGTCAGTGTTCACTATATTATTGAACGCTTTGTCAAACCGAAAAAACAAGTTAAAGGAGGTAAGTAAGGATGTCTATTACAACATTACTCACCCTCTTGGTCTCTTCTATGCTGATTTACTCAGCACCACTTATTTTTACGAGTATCGGGGGAGTTTTCTCTGAACGTGGTGGTGTCGTTAACGTCGGTCTTGAAGGAATTATGGTTATGGGAGCCTTTTCTGGGGTTGTCTTTAACCTTGAGTTTGCAGAACAACTTGGAGCAGCGACTCCTTGGATTTCCTTGTTAGTTGCCGGTATCGTGGGAGCTATGTTCTCCCTCATCCATGCAGTCGCTACAGTTCATTTCCGTGCGGACCATGTTGTCAGTGGTACAGTATTGAACTTGATGGCTCCTGCATTAGCAGTTTTCTTGGTTAAAGTTCTTTATAACAAAGGACAAACGGATAACTTAAGCCAGACTTTTGGACGTTTTGATTTCCCTGTTTTGGCCAATATCCCAGTAATCGGCGATATCTTCTTTAAGTCAACAAGTTTGCTAGGTTATATCGCGATTGCCTTCTCATTCTTTGCATGGTTTATTCTCTTTAAGACACGTTTTGGTCTTCGCCTTCGCTCTGTTGGTGAACACCCTCAGGCAGCAGATACCTTGGGGATTAATGTATACAAGATGCGATATCTTGGGGTTATTATCTCAGGATTCCTAGGTGGAATTGGGGGAGCGATTTATGCTCAATCCATTTCAGTTAACTTCTCAGTGACAACTATTGTCGGTCCTGGATTTATCGCTCTTGCTGCGATGATCTTTGGTAAATGGAACCCAATCGGTGCTATGCTTTCTAGTCTCTTCTTTGGACTTTCACAAAGTTTGGCAGTTATCGGTTCTCAATTGCCTTTCCTACAAGGAGTGCCAGCTGTTTACCTTCAAATCGCGCCTTATGTCTTGACCATCCTTGTTTTAGCAGCCTTCTTCGGAAAAGCAGTTGCTCCTAAGGCAGATGGTATCAACTACATCAAGTCAAAATAAGCATACAAAAAAACGTCAGTTCAAACTGGCGTTTTATTTTTTAGGATTTTGATGAGTTAGGTTCAATCCCCAAGGGACGAGATTTTCAGTTTTATTTTTGATGCGTGTGATATTATCCTTGTGACGAATGATAATCAAGCTAGCGAGTGCTAGGATAATCAAAATGAAGAGAGGGTCATAGCTGTTCAGGATAAATCCAAATAGTGGAAATAGGAGAACTCCGATAACGGCTGCGATAGAAGCAGTAACGCTTGATAGTGAAATCATACTACCTAGATAGAGGCTTCCAAAGAATACGATTGCTAGATAAAGACAGAAAACAGGCGCAAATCCGAAAATCACTCCAGCACTGGTTGCGACAGCCTTACCACCTTTAAAGCCTGCAAAGATAGGAAAGGTATGTCCAATCACGGCCAAAAGACCAAAGACAAGAGGTGATACACCTTGAAGGTGGAAAAGGATTGGAAGGAGAGTGGCCAAGGTTCCTTTAAAGAAGTCAATCACAAAGGTTGCCATACCCGCTTTCTTACCTAAAATTCGGAAAGTATTGGTTGTTCCGGTGTTTCCAGAACCATGTTCACGCAGATTTGTTTGAAAGAAGATTTGTCCAATCCAAAGACCAGATGGAATTGAACCTAGCAGATAAGCTAAAATTAATAATACAAATGTCATCATAGACCTATTATACCATGAAATGGTATAGAAAGTCAGAGAATATCCTGTGAAATTGTGACAGCTGAAAGGGAAAAGCTTTGCAAAATCGCTAGAAAACCTGTAAAATAGAAAAGATGAACAAATAGGAGGTTCCTTGTGTCAAAAAAGGAAATCAATATTAATAACTACAATGATGACGCCATTCAGGTGCTAGAAGGGTTGGATGCGGTCCGTAAACGTCCAGGGATGTATATTGGATCGACCGACGGTGCTGGTCTCCATCATCTAGTATGGGAAATTGTGGACAATGCAGTCGATGAAGCCTTGTCTGGATTTGGTGATCGCATTGATGTGACCATCAATAAAGACGGCAGTCTAACGGTTCAAGACCATGGTCGAGGGATGCCGACTGGGATGCATGCCATGGGAATTCCAACCGTTGAGGTTATCTTTACCATTCTCCATGCCGGAGGGAAATTCGGTCAAGGTGGCTATAAGACATCTGGAGGTCTCCACGGGGTGGGTTCTTCCGTTGTTAATGCCCTATCAAGTTGGCTGGAAGTTGAAATTACTCGTGACGGTACAGTCTACAAGCAACGTTTTGAAAATGGTGGAAAACCTGTTACAACCCTGAAGAAAATTGGTACAGCACCCAAGTCTAAGACAGGTACCAAAGTTACCTTCATGCCTGATGCGACGATCTTTTCTACGACTGACTTCAAGTACAATACCATTTCAGAACGTCTCAATGAGTCAGCCTTTCTCTTAAAAAATGTTACCTTGTCTTTGACAGATAAGCGAACAGATGAAGCAATCGAGTTCCATTATGAGAACGGGGTACAAGACTTTGTTTCCTACCTCAACGAAGATAAGGAAACCTTGACGCCAGTCCTATACTTTGAAGGCGAAGACAATGGTTTCCAAGTGGAAGTTGCCCTCCAGTACAATGATGGATTTTCAGATAACATTCTATCATTTGTCAATAACGTTCGTACCAAGGACGGTGGAACGCATGAGACGGGACTCAAGTCTGCCATTACCAAGGTTATGAATGACTATGCGCGTAAGACGGGACTTCTCAAGGAAAAAGATAAAAATCTTGAAGGGTCAGACTACCGTGAAGGACTAGCAGCTGTTCTTTCTATTCTGGTTCCTGAAGAGCACCTTCAGTTTGAAGGACAGACCAAGGACAAACTTGGAAGTCCACTAGCTCGTCCGGTTGTGGATGGAATTGTGGCTGATAAGTTGACCTTCTTCCTTATGGAAAATGGGGAGCTGGCTTCCAATCTCATTCGCAAGGCTATCAAGGCGCGTGATGCCCGTGAGGCGGCCCGCAAAGCGCGTGATGAGAGCCGAAATGGTAAGAAAAATAAGAAAGATAAGGGCTTGTTGTCTGGGAAATTGACTCCAGCCCAGTCTAAAAATCCTGCTAAGAATGAACTCTATCTGGTCGAGGGTGACTCTGCCGGTGGTTCTGCCAAGCAAGGCCGTGACCGTAAGTTCCAGGCTATCTTGCCCCTTCGTGGTAAGGTTATCAATACAGCCAAGGCCAAGATGGCAGATATCCTCAAAAATGAAGAAATCAACACGATGATTTATACCATCGGAGCGGGTGTGGGAGCAGACTTCTCCATTGAAGATGCCAACTATGACAAGATCATTATCATGACCGATGCGGACACCGACGGTGCCCATATTCAGACCTTGCTCTTAACATTTTTCTACCGTTACATGCGTCCGCTAGTTGAGGCAGGACATGTCTATATCGCCCTTCCGCCTCTTTACAAGATGTCTAAAGGCAAAGGCAAGAAAGAAGAAGTGGCCTACGCTTGGACGGACGGAGAGCTAGAAGAACTTCGCAAGCAGTTCGGTAAAGGCGCTACCCTCCAACGCTACAAAGGTCTTGGTGAGATGAATGCGGATCAACTCTGGGAAACAACCATGAACCCAGAAACGCGTACCCTCATCCGTGTTACGATCGAAGACCTAGCACGCGCTGAACGCCGCGTCAATGTCCTCATGGGAGATAAGGTCGAACCACGCCGTAAATGGATTGAGGATAATGTCAAGTTTACGCTGGAAGAGAGTGGTGAAATGGTGTTTTCAAATGTGGATTATTAAAAAACTATTAGACTTACTAAACAGATTCACAAAAAAATGTAATACTTTATATTTAGACTATGATAAAAATCAAAAGAAGAAAGCTCAAGAAAGACTCGATGCTTTGAAAATTCTAGAAACTAAAGAATACATTTTTAAAAATGTTAGTTCTAAAACAAAACAGAATAATTATTTTAAAATAGCTTTTTTTGCGACAGTTATAATGGTGGTTTTATTTCCCATAATTGTGTCTCTGAATGCACCTAATAATTTATTGATTGAAATTTGTTCTATTTTCATATTATTGTTGTCACTGTCTTATACTTACAATTCATTTATAGTGAGTTTATTGTCACTTAATAGATACTTACGAAAAATTTTATTTTCGATTTTAACATTTATAAATGTATTTATTTTGGGAGATATAATAATTGCAAGCATCTCAAATACAAATACTCCCAATAGAATATTAAACTTTTTCGAAAATTTATTTACGGAATACAAGTTGCAAATAGCTTTTGGTAATGACATATGGTTATTTTGGCTAATTTTTACTTTAATGACAGCTAGTTCCTGCATATCTCTTTATCTTGTATTAAAGACTCAAGATGTTTTTGAACTAGAATTTATGGAGACAGAAAATCGTTTACTTCTTAGTAGTCTTGCGATAGTAACATTTATAATCGGTATTGATATAGATAAAGTTAAGCCAATTGGTATTCTTTGCTTAATATTAGTTATTCAGACAGCTTTTTTTGAAGTTTTTTATTCGTTTCTACTTTCAAAAATGTATGAAAAAGCACAAAGCATTATTCAAGAGCAGGTTCTTAAAAATGAAGATAGTATTGATTACAATAGGCTAGTAGAATGTTATTATTATGGTGGTGAGAAATATAAAGAGAAGTTGCTGAGTACGGAGAAATTTTTAGTTATTATTGTTAAAAATGAGTTGAAATCACTAAAAGATTTGAAAACTTATGATAATTATCGACTTTATAAAGCAATTAGAGCAAGAAATATATAAAGTCAATTTCTACAATTAAACAACTCGGTTACCGATGAACCATATTTTAAATTTAATCATAGTATTCACAAGGATTATAATATGAATGTTGAAATGTTTGAGGAATTGATTAAAGCCATTGATTCAACTGATTGGATTTCCAATTGGATTCAAATAGGTATAGGCGGTCTTTCAATTCTAATACCTATAATTTACGCAACTTGGATTTCAAAAAAAGATACTAAAGAAATTGATGAACGACAACGAAAGCTAGAAATTATTCAATCTTCAATCGCGAAAAATATAGTAGAACTGACAACTCAACAAAAGCAACTATCTGAAACTCAAAAAAAGGTTGAAGAGAGTTTAAGAGAACTTAAAGAAATGGCTCGTCAATCAAGGAAAACAAATCTATTAAAATTACAAAGCGATTTTCCAATATTCTTTAGAGCATTAGAAGATTTGGAATGGGAATATGACAAACTTTTGAATTCTATTAATGATTTTAATTCTAAAAAGAATTTATTTTCAAATATTGAAGATGAAATAGGTGAAATATTTGTAGCAATTGAGGATTTAATTGAATCAGAAATTAATCATCTGAATACTGAAGAAGTTCCGCCGTTGGCTTTAGCTTATTTTAACAAACTATTAAGAGCAGTAAACACTTTAACAAAATATTTCTCGACAAACTTTGACGATGTTCAATGTATACATTTTATAGAGACTGATTTCCCTAAACTTAAGGAAGCAAGAGAAGAATTACTTGTTTTTGTATATAATTGAAACATTTTGTAGAATATATTTTTAAATAATTTGTATAGTTTTGCTAATTTTTTTAATTTTTAAAAAAACTGTCTGATAAAAATAAAAAGTGTGGACTTACAGAAATGAGGATGAACCACATGAGAACGGAACCCGAAATGCTTGATTTAATTTTTCAAGCCGCAAAAGTGCTCCAAGTCGAGGCTGTCGCCATGTCTGGTTCGCGGACTGATACAAAAGTGCAAAAAGATGAGTTTCAAGATTACGACGTGATCTATGTCGTGGACGACTTAGATAATCTGACGAGTGACCTTTCTTGGTTAGACCAGTTTGGCACTCGTATCATTGAGCAGCATAATGTCCTAGGCAACCGTCGACTTTATCTCATGCTATTTGAAGATGGCAATCGGATTGATTTGACCCTCTGTCCTACGGAGTATATTCAAGAGTGGGTGGATAGTGAAGCTGATTATACAGTTTTACAAGATAAGAAAGGCTTGTTTGTTCCCTATTTCCCAAGTCCTCAACGTTACTGGACAAGTCTAGCTAGTCAGACAGATTTTGAAAAAGCCTGCAATGAATTTTGGTGGGTGTCAGCCTACGTAGTCAAAGGAATCTGTCGTAAACAACTACTCTATGCCACTGATCATCTTTATGGTATTTGTCAACAAGAACTCTTGAAGATCTTAGCTTGGCAGGTTGCAAGTGATAATGGAACAGTCGATATCGGCAAGAACTACAAGTATCTTTTCCAGTATTTACCTGCAGAGAAGGAGAAGGAATTCTCGAATCTGCTTGATTTTTCAAGTAAAGAGAAAATCACTCAGTCTTTGTTTGCTACGATGGACCTTTTCCACAGAGAAGCGCAGGCCTTCTCTCTTAAAACCGGCTTCCACTATGACAAAGTAACCGCAGAGAGGATGATCGAGTATGCTGAGGAGAGACTCGAAACAAATGAAACATTTACAAAATAATAAGACAACAAAATTTTTACTGATTAGTTTTCTCATTTCTTGGGGATTTGGTTGGGGATTGCTCGCTTTTCTGACGCAAATGAGCCTCTTAAGTCTAACAAGTCCACTAGGAGTTTTTCTCCATTTACTAGGAGGTTTCGGTCCAACCATTGCAGCCATTTCTTGTTTGCCTCAAAAATCCATTAAAAGCATAGTCTCTTTTATCTTAGGGGACTCAAAGAAATATATTTTGTTATTTCTTTTACTAATTTTCGTGCAGACAGGTGTCATTGCTTTCTCATCTAAGGAGCTTAATCCGGCTTTTCCACTAGGAAATTTGTTTGTTGTTTTTTTGAGTGCAGTCTGTGTTTATGGTGGCGAAGAAGAATTGGGATGGCGAGGCATCTTGCAACCAACTTTGGAAACTAGATTCTCCTTTTGGATTTCCGGTTTGATAACAGGTTGTATTTGGGCAATATGGCATGTACCTTTATGGTTTGTGATTGGAAGTTCCCAAAGTAGGATGCCTTTTATATTATTCAGTCTATTTGCAATTTATCTCAGTATTCTTCTAGCAGCTGTTTTCAAAAAGACTAAGTCGATCCTTTATTGCGCTATTTTTCACGGCCTAATTAATACCCTACTTAGCTTATTTGTTATTAAAATTAATCTTTTATTCATTCTAGGATTAGTAGGATTGCTCTTCTTTTCTCACTACCTAAAAAGAAACAGTTAAATTTATAAAATATAGATTTACTTTACAATAAAACACTAAAAAGAGAATTATTATGTCTAACATTCAAAACATGTCCCTTGAGGACATCATGGGAGAGCGATTTGGTCGCTACTCCAAGTACATCATTCAAGACCGGGCTTTGCCAGATATTCGTGATGGATTGAAGCCTGTGCAACGTCGTATTCTTTATTCGATGAATAAGGATGGCAATACTTTTGACAAGAGCTACCGTAAGTCAGCCAAGTCTGTCGGTAACATCATGGGGAATTTCCACCCCCACGGGGACAGTTCTATCTATGATGCCATGGTTCGTATGTCTCAGGATTGGAAAAATCGTGAGATTTTAGTTGAAATGCACGGTAACAATGGCTCTATGGACGGAGATCCGCCTGCGGCGATGCGTTATACCGAGGCTCGTTTGTCTGAGATTGCTGGTTATCTTCTTCAAGATATCGAGAAAAAGACAGTTCCTTTTGCTTGGAACTTTGACGATACCGAGAAAGAGCCGACGGTTTTGCCCTCAGCCTTTCCAAACCTCTTGGTCAATGGTTCGACTGGTATTTCAGCTGGTTATGCTACAGATATTCCTCCGCATAATTTGGCTGAAGTCATTGATGCGGCGGTTTACATGATTGACCACCCAACAGCCAAGGTGGACAAGCTCATGGAATTCTTGCCTGGACCAGACTTCCCTACAGGGGCTATCATCCAAGGGCGTGATGAAATCAAGAAGGCCTATGAAACTGGGAAAGGGCGCGTGGTCGTTCGTTCTAAGACTGAGATTGAGAAGCTAAAAGGTGGTAAGGAACAAATCGTTATCACTGAGATTCCTTATGAAATCAATAAGGCCAATCTGGTCAAGAAAATCGATGATGTTCGTGTCAACAACAAGGTGGCTGGTATTGCTGAGGTTCGTGATGAGTCTGACCGTGACGGTCTTCGTATCGCTATTGAGCTCAAGAAAGACGCTAATACGGAGCTTGTCCTCAACTATCTCTTCAAATACACCGACCTACAAATCAACTACAACTTTAACATGGTGGCGATTGACAATTTTACGCCTCGTCAGGTTGGGATCGTCCCAATCTTATCTAGCTATATAGCCCACCGTCGTGAAGTGATTTTGGCTCGTTCCCGCTTTGACAAGGAAAAGGCTGAGAAACGCCTCCATATCGTTGAAGGTTTGATTCGCGTGATTTCGATTTTGGACGAAGTCATTGCCCTTATCCGTGCTTCTGAGAACAAGGCTGACGCCAAGGAAAATCTCAAGGTCAGCTATGATTTTACAGAAGAGCAGGCTGAGGCTATCGTGACCTTACAACTTTACCGTTTGACCAATACAGACGTGGTTGTCTTGCAGGAAGAAGAAGCAGAACTTCGTGAAAAGATTGCTATGCTTGCTGCTATCATCGGTGATGAACGAACTATGTACAATCTCATGAAGAAAGAGCTTCGTGAGGTCAAGAAGAAATTTGCGACTCCACGTTTGAGTTCTTTAGAAGATACAGCAAAAGTCATCGAGATTGATACAGCTAGTTTGATTGCCGAGGAAGATACTTATGTCAGCGTAACCAAGGCTGGTTACATCAAGCGTACTAGTCCTCGTTCCTTTGCGGCTTCAATGCTGGAAGAAATTGGCAAGCGTGATGATGATCGTTTGATCTTTGTTCAATCTGCCAAGACAACCCAGCATCTCTTGATGTTCACGACTCTTGGGAATGTCATCTATCGACCAATCCACGAATTGGCAGATATTCGTTGGAAGGATATCGGAGAGCATCTGAGCCAGACAGTTACAAACTTTGAAACTAACGAAGAAATACTCTATGCAGAAGTCGTGGATCAGTTTGATGATGCTACAACCTACTTTGCTGCAACTCGTCTTGGTCAAATCAAGCGCGTAGAACGCAAAGAATTCTCTCCATGGAGAACTTATAAGTCTAAATCTGTCAAGTACGCTAAACTCAAAGACGAGACAGACCAGATTGTAGCAGTGGCTCCGATTAAACTAGATGATGTATTCTTGATTAGCCAAAATGGTTACGCCCTTCGTTTCAATATCGAAGAGGTTCCAGTTGTTGGTGCCAAGGCTGCAGGTGTCAAGGCAATGAACCTGAAAGCAGATGATGCGCTTCAGGTTGCCTTTATTTGTAACACCTCATCCTTCTACCTCTTGACCCAACGTGGAAGCTTGAAACGTGTTTCTATTGAGGAAATTCCAGCGACTGGCCGTGCTAAACGAGGCCTACAAGTTTTGCGTGAGTTGAAAAACAAACCGCACCGTGTCTTCTTGGCTGGAGCAGTTGTAGAGCATGGTTTCGTTGGTGATCTTTTTAGTACAGAAGTAGAAGAAAACGACCAAACGCTGCTTGTCCAATCTAACAAGGGAACAATCTATGAGAGTCGATTGCAAGACCTCAACTTGTCAGAACGTACTAGCAATGGAAGCTTTATCTCAGATACCATTTCAGATGAGGAAGTTTTCGATGCTTACCTCAAAGAAGTCTTTAAAGAGGACAAAACAAATTCGTAAAAAGAATCAGTCCAGAGGGCTGATTTCTTTGTGTTGAAAAAATTTTCAGAAAATTACAAATAATACTTGAAATTTTACTAGAAAAGTGTAGAATAGAACACATAGTTTGAATAGTATAAAGGAGAAACACATGACAGTTGCAATTGATTGGGAAAACCTTGGATTTGCTTATATGAAACTACCTTACCGTTATATCGCTCACTACAAAAATGGTCAATGGGATCAAGGAGAATTGACAGAGGATGCAACCTTGCATATTTCAGAGTCTTCTCCAAGTCTCCACTATGGACAGCAGGCATTTGAAGGTTTGAAAGCCTATCGTATCCAGGACGGCAGTGTTCAATTGTTCCGTCCTGACGAAAATGCCAAGCGTCTGCAACGTACCTGCGACCGTCTTTTGATGCCACAAGTTCCAACAGAAATGTTTGTAGAAGCTTGTAAAGCAGTTGTGAGTGCAAATGAAGAATACGTCCCACCATATGGAACAGGTGGAACCCTTTATCTTCGTCCGCTATTGATTGGTGTTGGGGATATTATTGGGGTTAAACCAGCAGAAGAGTATATTTTCACCATCTTTGCTATGCCAGTTGGTAACTATTTTAAAGGTGGTTTAGTCCCAACCAACTTCTTGATTCAGGATGAATACGACCGGGCAGCTCCAAATGGTACTGGAGCAGCTAAGGTAGGTGGGAACTATGCTGCTAGTCTCCTTCCAGGTAAAATGGCTAAATCACGTCATTTCTCAGATGTTATCTACCTAGACCCATCTACACATACAAAGATTGAGGAAGTCGGATCAGCCAACTTCTTTGGAATCACGGCAGACAATGAATTCGTTACACCATTAAGTCCATCCATCTTGCCATCCATTACCAAGTACTCTTTGCTTTACTTGGCAGAACACCGCTTGGGCTTGACTCCGATTGAAGGCGATGTCCCAATTGATAATTTGGATCGTTTTGTAGAGGCAGGTGCTTGTGGTACGGCAGCGGTTATTTCACCAATTGGAGGCATTCAACACGGCGATGATTTCCATGTTTTCTATAGTGAAACAGAAGTAGGTCCTGTTACACGTAAACTCTATGATGAATTGACGGGTATCCAATTTGGTGATGTAGAAGCGCCTGAAGGATGGATTGTCAAAGTGGACTAAAAGACATGAAGTAAAGAAGAACTCCATAGCAGTTGTAATAGCTGAAATGGAGTTTTTTCTTGCTAGTTTGAGCATTTTCTTGTACAATAGAGAAAGTGAAAAGAGGTAAAGTATGAGTAAAAAAGATAAGAAAATTGAAATCCAATTAACAGATGCAAAAGTGACTGTTGGAAAAGACAGTTATGAAGGCTACGTTTTGACGATCGGGAAAAAGGTTATTGGGGAAATTGCCGAATTAGACAGTCAATTTGCCATCATAAAGAATGGAAATGTCGATAGTTTTTATAAAAAACTTGAAAAAGCTGTGGAAATTTTGATTGAAAACTATAATTTAACAAAATAATGCTTGTTTTTTTGAAAATTTCATGATATAATAGTTTTCGTTAAGCATTGGAGAGATAGCGAAGAGGCTAAACGCGGCGGACTGTAAATCCGCTCCTTCGGGTTCGGGGGTTCGAATCCCTCTCTCTCCATCTCATCATTGGGGTATAGCCAAGCGGTAAGGCAAGGGACTTTGACTCCCTCATGCGTTGGTTCGAATCCAGCTACCCCAGTTCTTAGGTAATAAATTCAAGATAAAAAGAAAAATATCTTAGGGTATTTTATTTTTATATTGAAAGACGTGAACAATACGGACATGTTCTTGCGGGTGCTTAGGAAAAAAATTATAAGTATGTCAAGTTTTGGAAAAGACTTGATTGTTGGAGGATTTTTTAGATGAACGAATTTGAAGATTTGCTAAATAGCGTTAGCCAAGTTGAGCCTGGTGATGTTGTTAGTGCTGAAGTATTGACAGTTGATGCGACTCAAGCTAACGTTGCAATCTCTGGGACTGGTGTTGAAGGTGTCTTGACTCTTCGCGAATTGACAAACGATCGCGATGCAGATATCAATGACTTTGTGAAAGTAGGAGAAGTATTGGATGTTCTTGTACTTCGTCAAGTAGTTGGTAAAGATACTGATACAGTTACATACCTTGTATCTAAAAAACGCCTTGAAGCTCGCAAAGCATGGGACAAACTTGTAGGACGCGAAGAAGAAGTTGTTACTGTTAAAGGAACTCATGCCGTTAAAGGTGGACTTTCAGTAGAATTTGAAGGTGTTCGTGGATTCATCCCAGCTTCAATGTTGGATACTCGTTTCGTACGTAACACTGAGCGTTTCGTAGGTCAAGAATTTGATGCTAAAATCAAAGAAGTTGATCCTAAAGAAAACCGCTTCATCCTTTCACGTCGTGAAGTTGTTGAAGCAGCTACTGCAGCAGCTCGTGCTGAAGTATTTGGTAAATTGGCTGTTGGTGATATCGTAACAGGTAAAGTTGCTCGTATCACAAGCTTCGGTGCTTTCATCGACCTTGGTGGTGTTGACGGATTGGTTCACTTGACGGAATTGTCACATGAACGTAACGTATCACCTAAATCAGTTGTAACTGTTGGTGAAGAAATTGAAGTGAAGATCCTTGATCTTAACGAAGAAGAAGGACGCGTATCACTTTCACTTAAAGCAACAACACCTGGACCATGGGATGGTGTTGAGCAAAAATTGGCTAAAGGGGATGTAGTAGAAGGAACAGTTAAACGTTTGACTGACTTCGGTGCATTTGTTGAAGTATTGCCAGGTATCGATGGACTTGTTCACGTTTCACAAATTTCACACAAACGTATCGAAAATCCAAAAGAAGCTCTTACTGTTGGTCAAGAAGTTACTGTTAAAGTCCTTGATGTTAACGCTGATGCAGAACGCGTATCACTTTCTATCAAAGCTCTTGAAGAACGTCCAGCTCAAGAAGAAGGACAAAAAGAAGAAAAACGTGCTGCTCGTCCACGTCGTCCAAAACGTCAAGAAAAACGTGATTTCGAACTTCCAGAAACACAAACAGGATTCTCAATGGCTGACTTGTTCGGTGATATCGAACTTTAATCAAATTGATAATCATAAAATCCTTTGTTTAAAACAAGGGATTTTTCTTTTGTCTCTTTCTCATTTTTGATATAATAGTTCTATGTTAGATTCAGAAAAACAATCACAATATCAATTGTTAAATGAGGAACTCTCTTATTTACTTGAAGGTGAGAGCAATGTTCTTGCCAATCTTTCGAATGCTAGTGCCCTCCTAAAATCTCGCTTTCCCAATACTGTATTTGCAGGTTTTTATCTGTTTGATGGTAGCGAGTTAGTTTTAGGGCCTTTTCAGGGTGGTGTTTCTTGTATTCGCATTCCGCTTGGAAAAGGTGTGTGTGGAGAAGCTGCTGAGTTTCAAGAGACTGTTTTAGTAGGGGACGTGAGCACCTATCCAAACTACATTTCTTGTGATAGTATGGCCAAGAGTGAAATCGTAGTTCCCATGCTTAAGAATGGTCGATTGCTGGGTGTCTTAGACCTGGATTCTTCACTTATTGATGATTACAATGCTATTGATCGTGATTACTTGGAACAATTTGTCGCTATTTTGCTTGAGAAGACAGAATGGGACTTTACGATGTTTGAGGAGAAAGCCTAATGTATCAAGCACTTTATCGAAAATATAGAAGCCAGACTTTTTCACAACTAGTAGGTCAAGAGGTTGTGGCTAAAACCCTAAAACAAGCGGTTGAGCAGGAAAAGATTAGTCACGCTTATCTTTTCTCAGGTCCTCGTGGAACTGGGAAAACCAGTGTAGCCAAGATTTTTGCCAAGGCTATGAACTGTCCGAACCAAGTGAACGGAGAACCGTGTAATCACTGCTATATCTGTCAGGCTGTGACAGAAGGTAGCCTAGAAGATGTCATTGAAATGGATGCGGCTTCAAATAATGGAGTTGATGAAATCCGAGAAATTCGTGATAAATCCACCTATGCACCTAGCTTGGCACGTTACAAGGTCTATATCATAGACGAGGTTCATATGCTGTCTACAGGAGCCTTTAATGCGCTTTTGAAGACTCTGGAGGAACCAACTCAAAATGTTGTCTTTATTTTAGCGACCACCGAATTGCATAAGATTCCAGCAACTATTTTATCGCGTGTCCAACGTTTTGAGTTCAAATCGATTAAAACTCAAGATATCAAGGAGCATATTCATCATATTTTAGAAAAAGAAAATATCAGTTCTGAACCAGAGGCTGTGGAAATCATTGCCAGACGAGCTGAAGGCGGAATGCGGGATGCCTTGTCTATTCTGGACCAAGCTTTGAGTTTGACGCAAGGGAATGAGCTCACGACTGCCATCTCTGAGGAGATTACAGGCACTATTAGTCTATCAGCACTTGATGATTATGTAGCTGCCTTGTCCCAGCAGGATGTTTCAAAAGCGCTTGATTCTTTGAATCTTTTGTTTGAAAATGGCAAGAGCATGACTCGTTTTGTGACGGATCTCTTGCAGTATTTGCGTGATCTACTAGTTGTTCAGACAGGTGGCGAAAATACTCATCATAGTCCGGTTTTTATGGACAATCTAGCTTTATCTCAGGAAAGCCTCTTTGAAATGATTCAAATAGCGACTGTGAGCCTGGCGGATATGAAAGCTAGCCTGCAACCTAAGATTTATGCTGAGATGATGACCATTCGTTTAGCTGAGATCAAGCCTGAATCCGTGCTTTCAGAAACTGTCGAAAGTGAAATTTCTGCACTGAGACAGGAAGTAGTTCGTCTTAAACAAGAACTTGCTAATGTTGGAACAGTGCCTAAACAAGTGGCACCAGTCCCTAGCCGTCCAACCACTTCTAAGACAGTCTATCGAGTAGATCGCAACAAAGTTCAGGCTATCCTGCAAGAAGCTGTCGAAAATCCTGATTTGGCACGGCAAAACTTGGTTCGCCTACAGAATGCATGGGGAGAAGTGATTGAAAGTTTAGCTGGTCCGGATAAGGCTCTTCTCGTAGGTTCCCAGCCAGTTGCGGCCAATGAACACCATGCTATTTTAGCCTTTGAGTCTAATTTCAATGCTGGGCAAACCATGAAACGGGATAACCTCAATACCATGTTTGGCAATATTCTCAGCCAAGCGGCCGGATTTTCACCTGAAATCTTAGCCATTTCCCTAGAGGAATGGAAAGAGGTTCGTGCAGCATTTTCAGCTAAAAACAAGTCTTCTCAAGCCGAGCAAGAGGTTGAAGAAGAGAGCCTGATTCCAGAAGGATTCGAATTTCTGGCTGATAAAGTAATGGTCGAAGAAGACTAAAAGTGGATTTCATGGTACAATAATCCTATGGACAGACAACAATTTATCATAATAGCATTATTCACGGCTGCTGAGACTTATTTTTTCAATGAATCTTTGATGACTGGTCGCTATGTTATGGCAGCTTTTTGGGCGATTTTACTCTTTCGAAATTTTAGGTTAAGTTATGTAATGGGAAAAATAGTAGATGCCATTGATCAGCACCTAAACCGCAAGGATTAGCCCCCCAGCTTCTAGACAAAATCAAAGCCTTTTAGGCTTTTTTTTGTTATACTAGTAGAGTATATTTATTGACCTTTTGTCCTATTTTTTAGGGATTGTAAGCAATTTCCTAAAGTATTGAGCAAAATGTTTGAAAAAGAAAGGAATTATCATGTCAGTATTAGAGATCAAAGATCTTCACGTTGAGATTGAAGGAAAAGAAATTTTGAAAGGAGTCAATCTGACTCTAAAAACAGGAGAAATCGCAGCTATCATGGGACCAAATGGTACTGGTAAATCGACTCTTTCAGCCGCTATCATGGGGAACCCTAACTATGAAGTTACCAAAGGTGAAGTCTTGTTTGACGGTGTAAATATTCTTGAATTGGAAGTTGATGAGCGTGCGCGTATGGGACTTTTCCTTGCCATGCAATACCCATCAGAAATTCCAGGAATTACCAACGCTGAATTTCTTCGTGCAGCTATGAATGCTGGTAAAGAAGATGATGAAAAGATCTCCGTTCGTGAGTTTATCACTAAACTAGACGAGAAAATGGAATTGCTCAACATGAAAGAAGAAATGGCAGAGCGTTACCTCAACGAAGGTTTCTCAGGTGGTGAGAAAAAACGTAATGAAATTCTTCAACTCTTGATGTTGGAACCAACATTTGCCCTTTTGGATGAGATTGACTCAGGTCTTGATATTGACGCCCTTAAAGTTGTATCGAAAGGTGTCAATGCCATGCGTGGTGAAGGCTTTGGTGCTATGATCATCACTCATTACCAACGTCTTTTGAACTACATCACACCAGACGTGGTACACGTAATGATGGAAGGTCGTGTTGTCCTTTCTGGTGGTCCAGAATTGGCTGCCCGTTTGGAACGTGAAGGATACGCAAAACTAGCTGAAGAACTTGGCTATGACTACAAGGAAGAATTGTAATTCCCTCGTATCTTTTAGGAGAAGTAAATGACTAAAGAAACTATTAAACTTTTTTCAGAAATGCACGCTGAACCAAGCTGGTTATCAGACCTCCGTCAAAAGGCTTTTGATAAGATTGAGAGTTTGGAATTACCAGTCATTGAGCGTGTCAAATTTCACCGTTGGAATCTGGGAGATGGAACCATCACAGAAAGTGAACCTTCAGCAAATGTTCCTGACTTCACGGCTTTAGATAACCACTTGAAGTTGGTGCAAGTAGGAACGCAGACTGTTTTTGAGCAAATTCCAGTTGAATTGGCTGAACAGGGTGTTGTTTTCACAGACTTTCACTCAGCTTTAGAAGAAATTCCAGAGCTTATCGAGGAATTCTTCATGTCATCTGTTAAGTATGACGATGATAAACTAGCAGCCTATCATACAGCGTACTTTAACAGTGGTGCTGTTCTCTATATTCCTGATAACGTTGAGATTGCTGAACCAATCGAAGGTATTTTTTACCAAGACAGCGATAGCGATGTGCCATTTAACAAGCATATCCTTATTATCGCTGGTAAAAACTCTAAAATAAGCTATCTTGAACGTCTAGAGTCACGAGGTGGAGGTAGTGCAAAAGCAACTGCCAATATTACTGTAGAAGTGATTGCTCGTTCTGGTGCGCAAGTGAAATTTGCTGCTATTGACCGTTTAGGTGAAAATGTCACTGCCTACATTAGCCGTCGTGGTAAACTTGGCAACGATGCAAGCATTGACTGGGCAATCGGTGTCATGAACGAAGGAAATGTCGTTGCGGACTTTGATAGCGACTTGATTGGAAATGGTAGCCATGCTGATCTTAAGGTTGTCGCCTTATCAAGTGGTCGTCAGATTCAAGGGATTGATACTCGAGTGACTAACTACGGATGTAACTCAATCGGAAATATCCTCCAACATGGGGTTATTCTTGAAAAAGCAACTTTGACTTTCAACGGTATTGGCCACATTATCAAGGGTGCTAAGGGAGCAGATGCGCAACAAGAGAGCCGTGTTCTTATGCTTTCGGACCAAGCACGTTCAGATGCCAACCCAATTCTTTTGATTGATGAAAATGACGTAACTGCAGGTCACGCGGCTTCTATCGGGCAGGTGGATCCAGAAGATATGTACTACCTCATGAGCCGTGGTTTGGATAAGGCGACAGCTGAGCGTTTGGTTGTTCGTGGTTTCCTTGGTTCCGTTATTGTTGAGATTCCAGTCAAAGAAGTTCGTGACGAAATGATTGCAACTATCGAAGAAAAATTGTCAAAACGCTAAGGGGAAGCCTATGTTAGATGTAGAAGCGATTCGCAAGGATTTTCCAATTTTAGACCAGATTGTCAATGATGAACCTCTGGTCTATCTGGACAATGCTGCGACGACACAAAAACCACTAGCAGTTCTGGAAGCCATTAACCGCTACTATGAGCAGGACAATGCCAATGTTCACCGTGGTGTCCATACCTTGGCTGAGAGAGCGACAGCATCTTATGAAGCTGCTCGTGAAACCATTCGTAAATTTATCAATGCAGGATCTACAAAGGAAGTTCTCTTTACCAGAGGAACGACGACCAGTCTTAATTGGGTAGCACGTTACGCTGAGGAAGTGTTGACTGAGGGAGACCAGGTCTTGATTTCCGTCATGGAACACCATTCCAATATCATTCCATGGCAGGAAGCTTGTCGAAAGACTGGAGCAGAGCTTGTCTATGTCTATCTCAAGGACGGGGCTCTGGATATGGATGACTTGCGAGCTAAATTGACTGACAAGGTCAAGTTTGTTTCGCTAGCTCATGCCTCTAATGTCCTTGGTGTGGTCAATCCTATCAAAGAAATCACTCAGATGGTCCACCAAGTTGGAGCTATTATGGTGGTGGATGGCGCCCAGTCTACACCCCATATGAAGATTGACGTCCAGGACTTGGATGTGGACTTCTTCGCCTTTTCAGGTCACAAGATGGCTGGTCCGACAGGTATCGGTGTGCTTTACGGTAAAGAGCAGCATCTTGAGCAAATGCCACCGATTGAGTTTGGTGGTGAGATGATTGATTTTGTCTACGAGCAATCTGCTAGCTGGAAGGAATTGCCTTGGAAGTTTGAGGCGGGAACTCCAAATATGGAAGGTGCTATCGGACTTGCAGCAGCAGTGGATTATCTAGAAAACATCGGTATGGATTCAATTGAATCCCATGAACAGGAACTGATTGCATACGTATATCCGAAATTGCAGGCGATAGAAGGTTTGACTATTTACGGTTCGCAGGACTTGGCTCAACGTTCAGGTGTCATTGCCTTTAACCTTGGGAATCTTCATCCTCACGACCTTGCTACAGCTTTGGATTATGAAGGAGTAGCAGTTCGTGCGGGTCACCATTGTGCACAACCCTTGCTCCAATATTTGGAAGTTCCAGCAACAGCTCGTGCAAGTTTTTATATCTACAATACCAAGGCAGATTGCGACAAGTTGGTCGATGCCCTACAAAAGACAAAGGAGTTTTTCAATGGCACTTTCTAAACTAGATAGCCTTTATATGGCAGTGGTAGCGGACCATTCGAAAAATCCGCATCACCAAGGGAAGCTGGAAGATGCTGAGCAAATCAGCCTCAATAATCCAACCTGTGGGGATGTTATTAACCTCTCTGTCAAGTTTGATGCAGAGGACCGTTTGGAAGATATTGCTTTTCTAAATTCAGGATGCACGATTTCAACTGCTTCTGCTAGTATGATGACAGATGCAGTTTTGGGCAAGACCAAACAAGAAATTCTAGAACTTGCAACCATCTTTTCTGAAATGGTTCAAGGGCAAAAGGATGACCGCCAAGACCAACTCGGGGATGGTGCCTTCTTGTCAGGTGTTGCCAAATTCCCGCAACGGATAAAGTGTGCAACCCTAGCTTGGAACGCTCTTAAGAAGACAATTGAAAATCAAGAAGATAAATAAGAAACATAGAAATATATAATGAAAGAAAGGATATTATGGCTGAAGAAAGAGTAGAACCAAAACCAATTGATCTTGGTGAATATAAATTTGGTTTCCATGATGATGTAGAGCCTGTCCTATCGACAGGAAAAGGACTCAACGAAGGTGTTATTCGTGAATTATCTGCTGCCAAGGGTGAGCCAGAGTGGATGTTGGAATTCCGTTTGAAATCTTATGAAACCTTCAAGAAAATGCCTATGCAAACTTGGGGAGCGGACTTGTCAGAGATTGACTTTGATGACTTGATCTATTACCAAAAACCATCTGATAAACCAGCCCGTTCTTGGGATGATGTACCTGAAAAGATTAAAGAAACCTTTGAACGTATCGGGATTCCAGAAGCTGAACGTGCTTATCTAGCAGGAGCCTCTGCCCAGTACGAGTCGGAAGTGGTTTATCATAACATGAAAGAAGAATTTGAGAAGTTAGGAATTATCTTTACAGATACGGATTCTGCCCTCAAGGAATACCCAGACTTGTTTAAACAATACTTTGCGAAGTTGGTACCGCCGACTGATAACAAGTTGGCCGCCCTCAACTCGGCAGTATGGTCTGGAGGGACTTTTATCTATGTACCAAAAGGAGTCAAGGTAGATATTCCACTACAAACTTACTTCCGTATCAACAACGAAAATACAGGTCAGTTTGAACGTACCTTGATTATCGTTGATGAGGGAGCAAGCGTCCACTACGTAGAAGGATGTACAGCGCCAACTTATTCAAGCAACAGCTTGCATGCGGCCATTGTAGAAATCTTTGCCTTGGACGGAGCTTACATGCGTTATACAACTATCCAAAACTGGTCTGATAATGTCTATAACTTGGTAACAAAACGTGCCAAAGCTTTGAAAGATGCGACTGTTGAGTGGATTGATGGAAACTTGGGTGCCAAAACAACCATGAAATACCCATCTGTTTATCTGGATGGAGAAGGGGCCCGTGGTACCATGCTCTCCATCGCCTTTGCCAATGCAGGGCAACACCAAGATACGGGTGCCAAGATGATCCACAACGCTCCACACACAAGCTCCTCTATCGTGTCTAAATCCATCGCTAAAGGCGGAGGAAAGGTGGACTACCGTGGACAAGTAACTTTCAACAAGAACTCTAAGAAATCTGTTTCTCACATCGAGTGTGATACCATTATCATGGATGACTTATCAGCGTCAGACACCATTCCATTTAATGAAATCCACAACTCGCAAGTTGCTTTGGAACACGAAGCCAAGGTCTCTAAGATTTCGGAAGAACAACTCTATTACCTCATGAGTCGTGGATTGTCAGAATCTGAGGCAACAGAGATGATTGTCATGGGATTTGTCGAGCCCTTCACCAAAGAACTTCCAATGGAATACGCAGTTGAGCTGAACCGCTTGATTAGCTATGAAATGGAAGGTTCAGTCGGATAAGAATATGCAAAATCTGAACAGGAACTCTTCCTGTTCAGATTTTTTTCAAAAAGGACCTAATAAATATTCACAAAAATGCTTTTATATGGTAAAATAAAACAATTACATTTAGTGGAGATGAAGTATGAATATTTTTAGAACCAAGGATGTTAGTCTGAGACAGACAGAGATGCGCCGCCATTTGAAGTTGTGGGATTTGATTCTATTAGGAATAGGTGCTATGGTGGGGACGGGTATTTTCACCATTACAGGAACGGCGGCAGCTACACTAGCTGGTCCGTCACTAGTGGTTTCCATCGTGATTTCTGCCCTATGTGTTTCTTTATCAGCGCTCTTTTTTGCAGAATTTGCCTCGCGTGTACCTGCAACTGGGGGTGCGTATAGTTATCTCTATGCGATTTTAGGAGAATTACCAGCATGGATTGCTGGCTGGTTGACCATCATGGAATTTATGACAGCTGTTTCAGGTGTGGCGTCTGGTTGGGCAGCTTATTTTAAGGGCTTACTCAGTAATTATGGTATTTCCATGCCCCAAGCCTTAAATGATACTTTTAACCCCGAACAAGGCACCTATATCGACCTTTTACCTATTTTGGTGCTTGCTTTGGTAACAGGATTGGTTTTATTAAATTCCAAGGCAGCCTTACGCTTTAATTCGCTTTTAGTGGTCTTGAAATTCTCAGCTCTCGCCTTATTTATCCTAGTTGGTATTTGGTACATCAAGCCAGAAAATTGGATGAATTTTGCTCCTTTTGGCTTTGGCCAGATTTATGGAGGAAGCACTGGGATTATGGCAGGTGCATCTTTGATGTTCTTCGGTTTTCTCGGTTTTGAGTCGATTTCCATGGCAGTTGATGAAATTCAAAGTCCGCAAAAAAATATTCCTCGCGGAATTGTGCTTTCTCTGACAATTGTCACTATTCTCTATGTCTTGGTAACAATAGTATTGACTGGGATTGTTCACTATAACCAACTCAATGTGGACGATGCAGTGGCCTTTTCATTGCGTAGTATCGGAATTGGCTGGGCAGCCAACTATGTTTCACTGGTAGCCATTCTAACCCTGATAACCGTATGTATTTCCATGACCTACGCTCTGTCTCGGATGATTTATAGCTTAGCACGTGATGGACTTTTACCTCAAAGCTTCAAACAATTAAGCAAGACCAGTCGCGTTCCTAAAAATGCGACCATCTTAACAGGAGTTGCTTCAGCCATTGCAGCAGGAGTCTTTCCGCTAGCCAGTATCGCTGCCTTTTTAAATATCTGTACGCTAGCTTATCTCATTTTGCTTGCCTACGGTATTATCAAGCTCAGAAAGGATAAGGGCATGCCAAAAGAAGGAGAATTCAAAACTCCTTTAGTGCCGCTTTTGCCAGTCCTTTCCATTCTTATCTGTCTTTCCTTTATGCTTCAGTATACCAAGGAAACATGGATTGCCTTTGGACTTGCTTTGTTGGTTGGACTAGTGATTTACTTTACTTATGGCTATCGTCACTCTACACTTTCTGAAGAAGAATAAAAGCTGGGAATTCCCAGCTTTTTTAATCTTTTACATAAGTAAATCCTTCCCCCAGAATTTCATGAGCCTCTGTGATGGTGATAAAGGCTTGAGGATCGACTTGGTGAATCACATCCTTCATTTTAACGATTTCATTTCGACCGACGATACAGTAGATAATTTTTAAATCCTTTTTGCTGTAGTAACCTTGACCAGATATAAAGGTTACGCCGCGTCCGAGTTCATCGTTAATTTTTTCGGCTAACCGATCTGGAAATTGAGTGATAATCATGAATCCTTTGCCAGCATAGCCCCCTTCACCGATCAAGTCGATAACACGAGCGATGATAAAGTCAAACAAGAGAGTATAGGTAACGAGACGAAGATCTTGGAAGATAATTAAAATCAACATTAGGATAAAAAAGTCAATCCCAAAGAGCAATTTACCAATCGAAATATTGGTGTATTTGTTGAGGATACGGGCAACAATATCAGAACCACCAGTAGTCCCACCAGCATTAAAAATAATTCCTAGACCGACTCCCAGTAAAACACCAGAAACCAGTGAAACGATAATAAGATCACCTTGTAGGTCAAACTGTAAAGGAATTCTTTCAAAGACAGCAAGCCAGATCGAGAGGGAAATGGTTCCCAAAAGGCTGGAGTAGAGAGTTTTGGGACCAAATATCTTCCAGGCCAAGATAAAGAGAGGGATGTTAATCAAGAGATTCATCACTGAAACAGGAATTTTAAAGAGATAGAAGGTAATTAGTGTAATACCTGTCGCACCACCCTCAAATAGATGATAGGGAACTACAAAGTAGGTAAGACCAAAGGCATAAATAGCTGCCCCTAGTATGATAGTGATAATAGGCTGAACTTTTCGGATCATGATTCTCCCTCGCTTTTTCTATAGATAGATTATACCAAATTTTCAAGCGTTTTAATTGGATCTCTTATGATTTTTTAACAATTTTTTGATATAATAAAAGTGAAAAATCCCTATCTTATTGAGAAGAATAGAAAGATTGAAAATATGACACAAGTAAAAATTGTAACAGATTCTTCTGTCACCATCGAACCAGAAGTAGTTAAAGAGTTAAATATTACGGTTGTTCCACTATCCGTTATGATCGATAGTGTGCTTTATTCAGACGCAGATTTGAAAGAAGGGGAGTTCCTTCATCTTATGCAACAAAGTAAGAATCTGCCGAAAACCAGTCAGCCTCCAGTGGGAGTCTTTGCTGAGGTTTTTGAAGAACTAGGTAAAGACGGTAGTCAGATTCTCGCTATTCACATGTCCCATGCCTTGTCAGGAACTGTTGAAGCTGCTCGCCAAGGAGCGAGTCTCTCAACTGCTGATGTAACGGTTATTGATAGTTCTTTTACTGACCAAGCTATGAAGTTTCAAGTTGTTGAAGCTGCTAAACTTGCCCAAGAAGGAAAAGATTTGGAAACTATCCTAGCTCATGTAGAAGACGTCAAGAATCATACTGAACTCTATATCGGTGTTTCAACATTAGAAAACCTAGTGAAAGGTGGGCGTATTGGACGTGTGACGGGACTATTAAGCTCACTATTAAATATTCGTGTAGTGATGCAGATGAAAAACCACGAACTCCAACCAATCGTCAAAGGACGTGGTGCGAAAACTTTCAAAAAATGGCTTGATGAACTAGCAGAAACCCTTTCTCATAAATCTGTTGCAGAAATTGGAATATCCTACGCTGGTACCAATGAATGGGCCAATGAGATGAAGAATCTTTTACAAACTTATGTCGAAAAACCAATCTCAGTACTGGAAACGGGCTCTATTATTCAGACGCATACAGGCGAAAATGCATGGGCTATCTTAGTTCGATATCATTCCTAAAAAAATAGAGAAAAATCGTTAGAAATAGCGTTTTTGACTTGACCTGTGGGCAATTTTAGGATATGATTATATTTGTTAATTAGAAATTATTTGGAGGAATTATTAACATGGCAAACAAACAAGATTTGATCGCTAAAGTAGCAGAAGCTACAGAATTGACTAAGAAAGATTCAGCAGCAGCAGTTGACGCTGTATTTGCAGCAGTAACTGAATACCTTGCAGCTGGTGAAAAAGTTCAATTGATCGGTTTTGGTAACTTTGAAGTTCGTGAGCGTGCTGCACGTAAAGGTCGCAACCCACAAACTGGTAAAGAAATCAAAATCGCAGCTTCTAAAGTTCCAGCATTCAAAGCTGGTAAAGCTCTTAAAGACGCTGTTAAATAATGAATTTTCAAAAAGCCTATTGTATCAAGCTTTCTAGCTTGGTCAGTAGGCTTTTTGTTTTGGAAAATATGATTTTATCGTTCTGTGCAAAAAGAAAAAGGCTCCCATGAAATGAGAACCTTCTTTTAATTAGTTTTTAGAAGCTGCTTGGAATTCAGGATTTTTCCATGCTTCATCAATGATTGCTTGCAATTCTTTAGCAGATGCTTGCATTTTTTGAGTTTCCGCGTCGTTCAATGGGATGTTTACTGGACGAACGATACCATGTGCACCAACAACTGCTGGTTGACCGATAAAGACGTTTTCAACTCCGTATTGACCTTCTTGGAAGACTGAAAGTGGAAGTACTGCATTTTCGTCATCAAGGATTGCTTTTGTGATACGAGCAAGCGCTACGGCGATACCATAGTATGTAGCTCCTTTTTTGTTGATGATTGTGTAAGCAGCATCACGAACACCTTCGAACAATTCAATCAATTCAGCTTCTTGAACGTTTTGAGTGTCTTTAAGGAATTCTTCAAGGTTTACACCAGCGATGTTGGCGTGTGACCAAACGGCAAATTCAGAATCTCCGTGTTCACCCATGATGTAGGCGTGAACTGAACGAGCATCAACATCCAATTTTTCAGCAAGTGCTTGACGGAAACGAGCTGAGTCAAGTGAAGTACCTGAACCGATAACGCGTTCTTTAGGGAATCCAGAGAATTTCCAAGTTGAGTAAGTCAAAACGTCAACTGGGTTAGCAGCAACAAGGAAGATACCATCAAAACCTGATTCAACAACTTGTGTTACGATTGATTTGTTGATAGCCAAGTTTTTACCTACAAGGTCAAGGCGAGTTTCACCTGGTTTTTGAGGAGCACCTGCAGTGATAACAACAAGGTCAGCGTCTGCACAGTCAGAGTATTGAGCAGCGTAGATTTTTTTAGGTGAAGTGAAGGCAAGGGCGTGGCTAAGGTCAAGCGCATCACCAACAGCTTTTTCGTGTAATTGTGGAATTTCGATAATTCCAAGCTCTTGTGCAATTCCTTGGTTAACAAGTGCGAAAGCGTAAGATGAACCTACGGCACCGTCACCAACAAGGATCACTTTTTTGTGTTGTTTAGTTGAAGTCATTATCTAAACATCTCCTTCATTTTTTTTTAGGGGAATCCCCAGACACTTTCATTCTATCACTTTTAAAAAGCTTTGTCACGAATATTCTATTCGGTTATTGATGTAAACGTTTTAGTAGTTTCAGAAGCCTGAAATAAAGGACATTTTATGGTATAATATATCTAATTACTAATAGTGAAATGAGGCATTTATTAATGCAGGATAAAAATTTAGTGAATGTCAATCTGACAAAGGAGATGAAGACCAGCTTTATCGATTACGCCATGAGTGTTATCGTAGCGCGGGCCCTTCCTGATGTTCGAGATGGCTTGAAGCCTGTTCACCGCCGTATTCTTTACGGAATGAATGAATTAGGTGTTACTCCAGACAAACCTCATAAAAAATCAGCCCGTATTACAGGGGATGTTATGGGTAAATACCACCCACACGGAGACTCATCTATTTATGAAGCCATGGTCCGTATGGCTCAATGGTGGAGCTACCGTTACATGCTTGTGGATGGGCATGGAAACTTTGGTTCCATGGACGGGGACGGTGCTGCCGCTCAACGTTACACTGAGGCACGCATGAGCAAGATTGCTCTGGAAATGCTTCGTGATATCAATAAAAATACAGTTGATTTCGTTGATAATTATGATGCCAATGAACGTGAACCCTTGGTTTTGCCAGCTCGTTTTCCAAACCTTTTGGTCAATGGGGCAACTGGTATTGCTGTTGGGATGGCAACCAACATTCCTCCTCACAACTTGGGTGAAACCATTGATGCAGTGAAGTTGGTTATGGATAATCCTGAAGTGGCGACTAAGGACTTGATGGAAGTCTTGCCTGGTCCAGATTTTCCAACTGGTGCCCTTGTCATGGGAAAATCAGGTATCCATAAGGCCTATGAGACTGGTAAAGGTTCCATTGTACTTCGTTCTCGTACAGAGATTGAAACAACTAAGACGGGTCGTGAACGCATCGTTGTAACAGAATTTCCTTACATGGTCAATAAAACCAAAGTCCATGAGCATATTGTTCGCTTGGTTCAGGAAAAACGTCTTGAGGGCATTACAGCAGTACGTGATGAGTCCAACCGTGAAGGTGTTCGTTTTGTGATTGAGGTCAAACGCGACGCGTCTGCCAATGTTATCCTTAACAACCTCTTCAAGATGACCCAGATGCAAACTAACTTTGGTTTCAACATGCTAGCAATTCAAAATGGCGTGCCAAAAATCTTGTCCCTTCGACAAATCTTGGATGCTTATATCGAGCACCAAAAAGAAGTGGTGGTTCGCCGTACCCGTTTTGACAAGGAAAAGGCAGAGGCGCGTGCACACATCTTAGAAGGTCTTTTAATCGCACTTGACCATATTGATGAAGTGATTCGTATCATCCGTGCTAGTGAAACGGATGCGGAAGCGCAAGCTGAGTTGATGAGTAAGTTCAAGCTTTCTGAACGTCAAAGTCAAGCTATCCTTGATATGCGTCTCCGTCGTTTGACAGGATTGGAACGTGATAAGATTCAGTCAGAGTATGACGAATTAATTGCCTTGATTGCAGATTTGGCCGATATTCTTACCAAACCAGAGCGCGTGACTCAAATCATCAAAGACGAATTGGACGAAGTCAAACGCAAGTTTGGTGACAAACGTCGTACTGAGTTGATGGTCGGAGAGGTCTTGACCCTTGAAGATGAAGATTTGATTGAAGAGTCGGATGTCTTGATTACTCTCTCCAACAAGGGCTATATCAAACGTTTGGACCAAGGTGAGTTCACTGCTCAAAAACGTGGTGGTCGTGGCGTTCAAGGTACGGGAGTTAAGGATGATGACTTTGTGCGTGAGTTGGTTTCAACCAGCACCCATGATCATCTGCTCTTCTTTACCAATAAAGGACGCGTATATAGACTAAAAGGTTATGAAATCCCTGAATACGGTCGCACAGCCAAGGGATTGCCGGTTGTCAATCTTTTGAAGCTGGATGAAGGGGAGAGCATACAGACCATCATTAATGTTAAATCTGAACGTAGTGATGACGCCTATCTTTTCTTCACAACCCGTCACGGTATCGTGAAGCGAACCAGTGTTAAAGAATTTGCTAATATTCGTCAAAATGGACTTAAGGCTTTGAATCTCAAGGATGAAGATGAACTGATTAACGTCTTGCTGACAGAAGAAGACACAGATATCATCATTGGTACCAAATTTGGTTATGCCGTTCGCTTTAATCAATCAGCCGTTCGTGGTATGAGCCGTATCGCGACAGGGGTTCGAGGAGTTAACCTTCGTGAAGGAGATACTGTAGTTGGAGCTAGTGTCATCACTGACCAGGACGAGGTCCTTATCATCACTGAAAAAGGGTATGGTAAACGTACTCTTGCAACTGAATATCCAACAAAAGGTCGTGGTGGTAAAGGGATGAAGACAGCCAATGTTGCTGAGAAGAATGGACCTCTTGCAGGTCTCCTCACTGTTAAAGGAGATGAAGACCTGATGATTATCACGGATACAGGTGTCATTATTCGAACAAATGTTGCCAATATTTCACAAACAGGACGCTCAACTATGGGAGTTAAGGTGATGCGTCTAGACCAGAATGCCAAGATTGTGACCTTTACAACGGTTGATGCGGCAGAAAAAGAAGAAGTTGGGACTGAAAACGAAACAGAAGGTAAAGCATAATGTCTCATAAAAAAACGAAAAGTAAGAAGAATAAGCGTAGGAATCTATTTCTCAATATTTTAGCGGTTTTCTTAATTCTTTTATCCTTAGCTTTGATTTTTAATTCAAAGATTCGAGATCTCTTTATGGTGTGGAATACCAATAAATACCAAGTCAATCAGGTTACTAAAGAAAATATAGATGAAAATCTCAAAACGGAAGGGAATTTTGATTTTGATTCGGTTAAATCTATTTCATCTGAAGCAGTTCTAGCCGCTCAGTGGGACGCTCAGAAGCTTCCCGTTATTGGAGGAATTGCTATTCCCGAAGTGGAGATTAACTTGCCGATTTTCAAAGGGTTGGATAATGTAAACTTGTTCTACGGAGCAGGAACCATGAAACCAGACCAAAAAATGGGGGAGGGCAACTATTCTCTAGCGAGTCACCATATCTTTACTGCTGAAAATGCCAGTCAAATGCTCTTCTCACCTTTAGTTAACGCTAAAGCGGGTATGAAAATTTACCTGACCGATAAGGATAAGGTTTATACTTATGAGATTACGGAAGTTAAACACGTTACTCCGGACCGAGTAGATGAAATCGAAGATCGTGATGGCGTAAAGGAGATTACTTTGGTTACCTGTGTTGATTATAATGCGACTGAGCGTATAATTGTTAAGGGGATTTTTAAAGAATCAAAAGCTTATTCAGAGACTTCTGAGGATATTTTGAAGGCCTTTAATCAACCGTATAGACAACGTTATTAACCTCAAAAACCAGTGAAGAAGCAATTTCACTGGTTTTTTGTCAAATTGAGACATCAGTCAAAGGAGAATGATGCATGTTCGAATATTTTTTGTTTGGAATGAAAACGATGTGGGAAAGTCCTGTCTTTAGTTTTGCCTTTTACTTATTAGCCTCTATTCTTTTACTAATCTTTTGGCGACGTTTTATAATTGTCAGTCGTAGTGGTGGTGATTTTTTTGCCCCGTTTCACATTGCCAATGGGAGACTTTATATTCACAATGCTTTTGTATTTGTGAAGAGAATCATTCCGCTGAATAACATCAAAATGATTGAAGTCAAATATATTCGAAGTGTCAAATTGAATGGGGCAAGGTATCATTTGTGTATCGAAAGAAAAGATGGAAAAGCTGTCAGTTTTTTCTTCGGACAATCAAAACAGAATGATCTCCTTGTGAAGAATCTAAAGAATGAAACTAAAAACTACCATATTAGAATTGTGATAGATGGATAAGTGTTTAGCTTAAGAAAGGAATGATCATGGATAAGCTACAAGAAGTCAGAGAAAATGAACAGTTAAGGACCTTACTGATGACTGAATGTGATATTTATTTTTATGACAAGATAAGTGAAGTTCAGTTTTCAGGGAACAATGAGGAATACTCTCTTGCCTGTAAGGCATTTGCTCAAGACGGTAGTGGGGGAGAATATGTTTTTCTCGAAGATAACAGCATAGGCTTTATCGGAAGTGAGGGCCAAGTGGGGAGAGTAGCAGAAAGTCTGGATGACTTACTAACATTCCTACTTCACGCAGGTTGTATTTCAGATTTTAGCTGTCAGTATTTTTATCAGAACACAGACTTATTGAAAGCATTTTGTAGGGGCTATGTGTCTAAAATACGAGAAAGCTATCAGGCTAAGCAGGAAAATTGGGATCTGGTACGAGGAAATATGGCTCAAAAACTATCACTTGATTTCAATCCCCAAAAACTAGAAAAAGTAGCCATGGCATTTTATCAAGCAGCGACAAGGAAGCCTGTCTTTTCCTGTAAGTATATAGACGGTGAAGAAGAATATACCTGTGATTCAGTCTTGTCGGACATTGTGGGCTTGTGGACGACAGAACTTGTAGGCATGAGTAGAGAAGAAATCGAAAACTATAAAATTTGATAATGTATGATGCTTGCAAGATGATCATTCAACTTTAATGGTATCTTTTCAATGTGATAGGAAACTGGTCAGTAGGTTGAAAGGTTTATCGTAAGTAACCGAAGGATGCCTGGCATAAGAGAGGATAGATAATGAGTCAGTTAAGAGAAAAGTCTTTCGTTACGCTCAAAGAAGACATAACAAGTAGTTCTCCATTTGACAAGGATCTTCCTATGATATTCTTGGGAGGAATTGCCAATATGGCTGGACACTGAATCTTCATAGGAAAATCGGGGGAAGTGTTATTTTGGATATCATATTTCACATTTTAGAGAACTAAGTGAAGATGAGATATAGGACTTTCGCAGTAGGAAAAATAGATGAGGAGTTGACAATGAATAATCAGATTGACTTGATACTTCCAAACCTATACGCAGAATTCTTGAGTAAAATCGACAAAGCAGGAGAGTTGATAATAGAGAATACAGGCATCACCTTATACTCAAGACTAGATTTGTTAGAAAAAAACTCCACCTACCAAATAGAAGGGTGGGAACCTGATTTTTTCCTGATTGGGCAAGATGGGGATGTCGCTTTTTTTATAAAGAAAGATTCTGACGACACTATTTATATGAATGATTTGGGGGCATTAGGTTCACTGGAAATGAAACCCATATCTTTGAATATTTTCGAGTTTGTGCAACAAGCGAGTGAACATTATGATGATATCTTCTAATCATTGCAAGTGTTGTTATTTTATCATACGCGTGTGTGGAAGACATTTTTATGAAATCATTTGAACATTTTGATTAATGTTAATAAATTTTTAGTAAATGATAATGATTTGGAGAGTGAACAATGAATTTTGATGAAAGTTTACAGCAATACACTTATGAGCATGAGGGAGTGATCTTTGTTTGGGACAAAGAGCCTGATTGTGACTTTATAGATAAAGTTGAACTGTTATCAAAAAATTATCAGGAAAATCTCAATAGAATTATCAAGTTTATGCTAGCTGATCTTAAGGAAATGTATGGAGAAGTCAGCGAGGAAGATGTGAAGAACAAGCTGGGGAAACCTATCATTGACTACAATCAAGGAACAGTTAGTTATTGTGAGCAAACCTTCGATGACTGGCACCTATTTGAGTTTGAATTTTTGGATGATCAATTTGAAACATTGAAATGTTTTTCTGTTAATGGGTAAAGGAGAGATTTATGGAATTCCCCCAATGCCTTGATTTTCTTTGTAGAAAACGTATACAAGAAAGGCTTTTCAAAATGCGTGCTTTATGTTATAATATTCACAAATAAAAGTTTTAGGAGTTTTTTATGGTCTCTTCAGAATTTATCTCAAAGATTGAATTTGCTTGTAAGAAGAAAGAAAGTCTTTATAGTCAAAGTAAATTCAAGTACGCGATTCGTTCCATGTTTGCAGGTGCTTTTTTAACATTTAGTACAGCTGCGGGTGCAGTTGGGGCTGACTTGATTAATAAGATCGCACCAGGCAGTGGTCGCTTCCTCTTCCCATTTGTTTTTGCTTGGGGATTGGCCTACATTGTTTTCTTGAATGCCGAGTTGGTAACTTCAAATATGATGTTTTTGACAGCTGGTAGTTTCTTGAAAAAAATCTCTTGGAGAAAAACGGCTGAGATTTTACTTTACTGTACCTTGTTCAACCTTATCGGAGCTTTGATTGCAGGTTGGGGCTTTGCCCACTCAGCAGCCTATGCAAATCTGACACATGATAGCTTCATTTCAGGGGTTGTGGAGATGAAGTTAGGTCGTTCGAATGAGTTAGTCTTACTTGAAGGTATTTTAGCCAATATCTTTGTAAACATTGCCATTCTTTCATTCGTTTTGGTGAAAGACGGTGGGGCCAAACTTTGGCTTGTCTTATCAGCAATTTACATGTTTGTATTCTTAACAAACGAACACATTGCTGCGAACTTTGCTTCTTTTGCGATTGTTAAGTTCAGTGTTGCAGCTGATTCAATTGCTAACTTTGACATACCTAATATTCTTCGTCACTGGGGTGTAACCTTTGTCGGGAACTTCATTGGGGGCGGTCTCTTGATGGGATTACCATATGCCTTCCTCAATAAAAACGAAGATACTTATGTCGATTAAAGAAAAGAGCACGAGTCAATCGTGCTTTTTTTGATGTTTAAGATTAGTCATAGTTGTTCCTTATATCAAAATATAGAAAAACGGTATTGGAAAAGGCTAGACCAAGATGATACAATATCCTTAATGAAGCTATTTGGAGGTCGTAAAATGACTCGTGAATTTAAATTTGAAACCCTACAATTACATGCTGGGCAAGTAGTTGATCCAGCGACTAAATCTCGTGCAGTACCGATTTATCAAACAACATCCTTCGTTTTTGATGACACGCAGGAAGGTGCAGATCTGTTTGCCTTGAGAAAACCAGGGAACATTTATACTCGTATTACCAACCCTACAACAGCGGCATTTGAAGAAAGAATAGCTGCTCTTGAAGGTGGTGTTGGAGCGCTAGCAACAGCATCAGGTATGGCTGCTGTAACCTACACTATTTTGGCGCTTGCTCACGCAGGTGACCATGTGGTGGCAGCGTCCACTATTTACGGCGGAACCTTCAATCTTTTGAAAGAAACCCTTCCTCGTTATGGGATCACAACAACCTTTGTCGATGTGGATAATTTGGAAGAAGTGGAAGCAGCTATCAATGACAATACCAAGCTTGTCTTGATTGAAACCTTGGGGAATCCCTTGATTAACATTCCTGACTTGGAAAAATTGGCTGAGATTGCGCATAAACACCAGATTCCTCTCGTTTCAGACAACACTTTTGCCACACCATATTTGATTAACGTCTTCTCTCACGGTGTAGATATTTCCATTCACTCAGCAACTAAGTTTATCGGTGGGCATGGTACGACTATTGGAGGAGTGATTGTCGATAGCGGTCGTTTTGACTGGGCAGCTTCAGGGAAGTTCCCTCAATTTGTTGAGGAAGATCCGAGCTACCATAACTTGAGCTATACTCGTGATGTGGGTGCAGCAGCCTTTATTATCGCTGTTCGTGTTCAATTGCTCCGTGATACAGGTGCTGCCTTGTCACCGTTTAATGCCTTTCTCTTGCTCCAAGGGCTTGAAACTCTCTCTCTTCGTGTGGAACGTCATGTGCAAAATGCAGAGAAAATTGTTGATTTCCTTGTCAACCATCCTAAGGTAGAGAAGGTAAATTATCCAAAACTAGCTGACAGTCCTTACCATGCTTTGGCTGAGAAATATTTGCCAAAAGGTGTTGGTTCAATCTTTACCTTCCATGTTAAAGGCGGAGAGGCAGAAGCTCGCAAGGTAATTGATAATTTGGAAATCTTCTCTGACCTTGCAAACGTGGCAGATGCCAAATCTCTTGTTGTCCATCCTGCGACAACCACTCACGGTCAGTTGTCAGAAAAAGATCTAGAAGCAGCAGGTGTAACACCAAACCAAATCCGCTTGTCTATCGGTCTTGAAAATGTAGAGGATTTGATCGAAGATTTGCGCTTGGCTTTGGAAAAAGTATAAAGTAAACAGATAAACAGTGGGTTTCGACTCACTGTTTTTGATTTTCCCTCAGGCATGATATAATGGTTACAGAAGTCTAGAAAGAGGAAAGTTATGAACGAAATCAAATGTCCCAATTGTGGGGAAGTCTTCACAGTAAATGAGAGCCAGTATGCCGAACTTTTATCTCAAGTGAGAACAGCTGAGTTTGATAAGGAATTACACGATCGCATGAAGCAGGAGCTGGCCTTGGCTGAGCAAAAGGCCATGAATGAACAACAGATTAAACTGGCTCAGAAGGATCAAGAAATTGCTCAATTACAGAGTCAAATCCAAAACTTTGATACAGAGAAAGAACTTGCCAAGAAAGAGGTTGAACAGACAAGTCATGAGGCTTTATTGGCTAAAGACAAGGAAGTACAGGTCTTGGAAAACCAACTGGCTACCTTGCGTTTGGAGCATGAAAATCAACTGCAAAAGACCCTTTCTGACCTAGAAAAAGAACGGGATCAAGTTAAAAATCAGCTCCTCTTGCAAGAAAAGGAAAATGAGTTATCTCTAGCTTCCCTCAAGCAAAATTACGAAGCCCAGCTCAAGGCGGCCAGTGAGCAGGTAGAATTTTACAAGAATTTCAAGGCTCAACAATCTACAAAAGCCATCGGAGAAAGTCTGGAACAGTATGCAGAGAGTGAGTTTAACAAGGTCCGCAGTTTTGCCTTTCCAAATGCTTACTTTGAGAAGGATAATAAGGTTTCTGCGCGTGGGTCTAAGGGGGACTTTATCTTCCGTGAATGTGATGAAAATGGTGTCGAAATCATTTCCATCATGTTCGAAATGAAAAATGAAGCGGATGGGACGGAGAAGAAGCATAAGAACTCGGATTTTTACAAGGAATTGGACAAGGATCGTCGGGAGAAGAACTGTGAGTATGCTGTTTTGGTGACCATGTTAGAAGCAGATAACGACTACTTTAACACAGGGATTGTTGATGTCAGTCACGAGTATGAAAAGATGTATGTGGTTCGTCCTCAGTTCTTTATCCAGTTGATTGGTCTCCTGCGTAATGCGGCGCTTAATTCTCTAAAATACAAACAAGAACTAGCCTTAGTTCGCGAGCAGAATATCGATATCACGCATTTTGAGGAAGACTTGGATGCCTTTAAACTAGCTTTTGCAAAGAACTATAACTCCGCTTCGACCAACTTTGGTAAAGCAATCGATGAAATCGATAAAGCCATTAAGCGTATGGAAGAGGTTAAGAAATTCCTAACCACATCCGAAAACCAACTCCGCCTCGCTAACAACAAGTTGGAAGATGTTTCGGTTAAAAAATTGACCCGAAAAAATCCAACTATGAAAGCGAAGTTTGAAGCACTGAAGGGGGAGTGAGAAAGCAGTGGAAAATGAATTATTAGTATTGGGTACTGAAGAAGTAGATGAGTCTAAAAATATAAACTATGACGAATTAGAAGAACTATTGGAACAGCAATTTACAATGGAGTTTTCTAATCTCGAAAAATTAGAACTAGAATGTAAAGAGATTAGTTCACCAGATAAATTAGGAGATGTTATTTTAGATGAAATCTGGGATCAATTTGCGAATCAAATTGGTTTAGATATGACAAGTGACACGCTTCTTAAGCAGTATAACGATAAACATCCTAATGGTTATACAAAAGAAGAGGGTGCTAAAATAATGAAAGATAAAAGGTATACTGATGCAAAGAATGCTATGAAAGAAAAGCAAAAATCTGGAAATTTAAAGGATAAATATACTGGAAAAACTTTAAAATTAAATGAAAACGCAAATTTGGATCACGTTGTAGCACGTAAACAAATTTTTGAAAATTCTTGGAGAAAGATTGCTGATATAGATACTGCAGATTTAGCAAACAAAAAGGAAAATTTAGCAGCAACTAATGAATCGCTTAATAAAAGTAAAGGTGCAAAATCTAATAGCGAGTATATAAAGGATAGAGAAGTAAGAGAAAAAAATCTAAAAGAACAAGTTGAAAGAGCTAATAAAAAAATTGACAAGATGAATATCTCAGATGCCGAAAAGCGAAATCTTAAGGCAGAAAATAATAAAAAATTAAATGATAAATTGACTGCTGATTCAGATAAGATGATTAAAGCTGAAAAAAGAGCAAATAAAGCTATTAATAAACATATAGCAAAAAAAGTACCTGTAAAAATGGTTAATAAAGCTGGGAAAGATGCTATAAAAGCTATGTTGGTAGCTGCTTTATTTGGAATGCTAAAAGAAATAATGAATGCTTTAGTGAGATATTTTAAATCAAAGAAACAATCTTTTGATACATTTCTTGAGGAAATGAAAAAAGCTCTTCATTCATTTTTTGGTAAAATCAAAGATTTTATTAAGGTAGGTGTAGATAGTTTTGTTGGAAGCATTGTAGGAGAAATTATTGGTGCTTTCGCTGAAAAACTAAGAAAGTTACCAAATTTGTTAAAACAATTATTTGGTTCAATTAGAGAAAGCATCTCTTATCTATCAAAACCTGAAAATCAATCTCATTCTACTGTAATTAAAATTGCTCATGTTTCAAAAATTATTACATCCGCATTAGTAGGTGTAGGCGCAATGTTTTTAGGAGAATATTTTGAACATTTTTTAAATAAGATACCAGGTATGACTTTTGAAATAAAACTTCTAGGAACAATTGCTAATATTTTAGGGATGTTCTTAGCAAGTTTACTAACAGGTGTCTTGGGAGCGATCATCATTAACGGACTTGATGGTTTTATATCAAGAAAACTACAAGCTGAAAATAAAAGGCAACAAGCTAATAAGAGAAACGAATTGTTAAGAATTCAGGAAGTCCAAATTTTTGTTGCCGAGCAAAATGTTGCTGTTAAGCTAAATGATATTTTCAGTAAGATGGCTAAGAACCATCAAAAACTAAGAGAACTACTTGGTAATGTTGATGAAGAGTTTTCTAATTCAAAGATTGATTTCAAACAGCGATTATTAGCTAATGAAATTTACTTTGATGAAAAGCAAAATGAACTTGAAGAAATGCAAAGTGCATTAAATGATTTATTATAGGAGAATGTTATGTCAGAAGAATTAGAAATTCAAGTTTTAGCCAATTCTGAAAGATTTAATGAAAAAAAACAAGCATTAAAAGCCTTTAGTGAAGAGATTCCGGAACAATTTGATTTACCTACTGTTCCAGATGAAGAGAATATATTAAATTTATTTTCTGTGGACTATGGTGTCAAGGGAAAAGATTTAAATGCACTTACAGAAGCTGTTCATAACAAGATCTTTAATCAAAATGAACATATTAAAAAAATTATTCAGGAATTTAATACAATTTATGAAACTTTCCAAATATTGGATGATGAGTATATTCAAAGTATTTCAAAATCTTTGATTGCAGCCAAAGAGGCAAATAGTAAAGCTATACAGGGATTGCACGAAATAGAAGAATACCAAATAGGTAATAACAAACTACTAGATGATGTTTTTAAACAGAATAAAGATTTAATTGATATATTGAAGAAACATCATAAAAAGCTAGAAGAGTTAGAACAACTTGAAGATAAGCAAAGTGAAATTAATAATGAAATTGACAGTTTAAAAGCGAAGCTAAAAACATTAGTGGAAATAGAAAATAGTTTTAACGATTTGCATTTACAAGTTGAAGAAACACAAAATAATTTTAAAAATTACCTTGATGAAATCAATAACAAATCAATAACAGAGAGAAATGATCTAATGTTAATTGTTGAAGGTCTTGAAACAAAATTAGAGGAAAAACAAAAAGAAATTAGTTTCCTTAGAAAAGGATTCTATACTCTTGGAGTCGCTGTTGTTATAATAGTATTGTTTCTATTGTTTAAAGGAATGTAGATGATTAGTGAAACTTATTTAAAATTGTTAAAATCGGAAGTGAAAAAACTTGATGATTTAACAAATAATTTTTATGAATTTGAGATTGTTGCTCAAGAAATTGTCGATAATAAAAAGCATTCGGAATTAGTGTTTATAAAGCGTTTAGGGAATTTGTCAAATAATGATAAATCTCCTAAAATTAAAGATAGACAATCAAAGATTTTAGAGTTACTGTATAAATATCTTGGTTCTAGATTAATAGATACTGATTACGCTATATTAAAGGAAATTAGTAGTAAAACATTCGAGGATTTGTCAGACGAATTAAAATCTCTAATTGGGTTAGAAAATGTAAAGAATGAAATAGGAAACTTAGTAATCTTTAACAAAGTTCAGAAAAACCGAGAAAAGATTGGGTTAAAAAAACTAATAGAACGATGCATATGGCTTTCCTAGGGAATCCGGGTACAGGTAAAACAACAGTTGCTAGAATTGTTGGAAATATGTATCGTTCCCTAGGAATACTAAGTAAAGGTCATTTTATTGAAGCAACAAGAACTGACTTAATAGCTGAATACCAAGGACAAACTGCTTTAAAAGTTAAGAGACTAATCCAAAAAGCTAAGGGTGGTGTTTTATTTATTGATGAAGCATACAGTATTACAGAAAATGAAAAAAGTGATAGTTATGGTCGAGAGTGTTTGACTGAACTAACAAAAGCTTTGGAAGACTATCGTGATGATTTAGTTGTGATTGTAGCAGGATATGATGATTTAATGAAAAAATTTTTTGAATCTAATCCTGGATTAAAGTCACGCTTTAATTACTTTATTGAATTTGAAGATTATACAGTAAATCAAATGTTCGAAATTTTTCTATCCTATTGTAGGAACGAAGATTATATTCTACAAGAATCGGCCACAGATAAATTAAAAACATTTCTTGAAAAACAAAGTGAAATTTCCGAAAACAAGAATGCGAATGGTCGATTTGTAAGAAATGTATTTGATAAAATAATTATGAATCAAGCAAAACGTTTAAGCAACCTTTCTTTTGCTACAAAAGAGAATTATGTAATAATTCTTGAAGACGATATATTTTAATTGAACTAGAAAGCAACACATGAACGGTATTATCAACTTAAAAAAAGAAGCGGGGATGACCTCACATGACGCGGTTTTTAAACTGAGAAAGATTTTGGGAACCAAGAAGATTGGTCATGGTGGGACCTTGGATCCAGATGTGGTAGGGGTTTTGCCTATTGCGGTTGGTAAGGCGACACGCATGGTCGAGTTTATGCAGGATGAGGGCAAGGTCTATGAGGGGGAAATCACTCTTGGTTATTCCACAACGACCGAGGATGCTAGTGGGGAAGTGGTCGCAGAGACACCCGTTTTGTCTCCCTTGGATGAAACCATTGTCGATGAAGCCATTGCGAGTCTGACTGGGCCTATTACTCAGATTCCACCTATGTATTCGGCTGTCAAGGTCAATGGTCGCAAGCTCTATGAGTATGCGCGTGCAGGTCAGGAAGTGGAGCGTCCAGAACGTCAGGTGACTATTTATCAATTTGAACGGACAAGTCCGATTTCTTATGAGGATTACCTCGCACGTTTCACTTTTCGTGTGAAATGTAGTAAGGGGACTTATATCCGTACCTTGTCTGTTGACTTGGGAGAGAAGCTGGGTTATGAGGCTCATATGTCCCATTTGACTCGGACTAGTGCAGCAGGTTTACAACTAGAAGACGCCTTGACCTTGGAAGAAATTGCTGAAAAAGTGGAGGCTGGCAAACTGGACTTTCTCCATCCTCTAGAGATTGGAACAGGTGACCTTGTCAAAGTTTTCCTAAGTCCAGAAGAGGCTACAGAAGTGCGCTTTGGTCGTTTTATTGAGTTAGACCAAACGGACAAAGAATTGGCTGCCTTTGAAGATGATAAATTGCTAGCCATTTTAGAAAAACGAGGCAATCTCTATAAGCCAAGGAAGGTTTTTGGCTAGTCTAACTGGAGTGAAAGTATTAGAATTGTTATCCATAATCTATCCAAAATCAGACTATAAATTTTGCAAAAAATATGATAGAATAGACGACGGATAAAAAAACGGAGGATAGCATGCAAAATAGACCAATCATTATCGGAGTGACAGGTGGTTCTGGTGGTGGTAAAACCAGTGTTTCAAGAGCCATTTTATCTCATTTTCCTGATGAAAAGATTTCCATGATTGAGCATGATTCGTATTACAAGGATCAGTCTCACTTGACTTTTGAAGAGCGTGTCAAAACCAATTACGACCATCCATTTGCCTTTGATACAGACTTGATGATCGAGCAGATTAAGGAATTGTTGGCAGGGCGCCCGGTGGACATTCCAACTTATGACTATACAGAGCATACACGGAGTAGCAAGACCTATCGTCAGGAGCCTCAGGATGTCTTTATCGTTGAGGGGATTCTGGTCTTGGAGGACAAGCGTCTGCGCGATTTGATGGATATCAAGATTTTTGTGGATACGGATGATGATGTGCGCATTATTCGTCGTATCAAGCGTGATATGGAGGAGCGTGGACGTAGCCTTGACAGTGTCATTGAGCAGTACTTAGGTGTAGTTAAACCTATGTACCACCAGTTTATCGAGCCGACCAAGCGTTATGCTGATATCGTCATTCCTGAGGGAGTCAGCAATACCGTTGCTATCGATCTTTTGACGACAAAAATTGCAAAGATTTTGGAAGAAGCGCGAAACAGTAAATAATCAGATGAGGAGGGCATGCCTCCTTTTTCTATTTTCCTTTAGTTTCAGTAGGAAAAAGGTGATTTTTAAGCATGTTTTTGGTATAATAATACCCATGGAAAAGCAAGAAAATGAATAGTAGGTGGAGATGGAAAAGTATTTATCGGTAACAACTTTGACCAAGTATCTGAAAATGAAATTCGATAAAGACCCTTACTTGGAACGGGTCTATTTAACTGGTCAAGTTTCCAACTTTCGTAAACGACCTACTCACCAATATTTCTCCTTAAAAGATGACCATGCGGTTATTCAAGCGACCATCTGGTCTGGGATTTATCAGAAATTAGGTTTCGACCTCGAAGAGGGGATGAAGATCAATGTGATTGGGCGTGTGCAGGTCTATGAACCGAGCGGGAGCTACTCTATCATCATTGAGAAGGCTGAACCTGATGGAGTTGGGGCGCTCGCGATTCAGTTTGAACAACTCAAGAAAAAACTAACTGAGGAAGGCCTGTTTCAAGAACGCTTCAAGCAACCTCTTCCCCAGTTTGCTAAGCGGATCGGTGTGGTGACCAGTCGTAGTGGAGCTGTTATTCGAGATATCATCACGACTGTCAGCAGACGCTTTCCAGGTGTTGATATCCTTCTCTATCCGACTAAGGTACAAGGTGATGGAGCTGCGGAGGAAATTGCTCGAAATATTGCGCGTGCCAATCAACGTGAGGACCTAGATGTTCTCATCATTGGTCGTGGTGGGGGGTCCATCGAGGATCTCTGGGCTTTTAACGAAGAGATCGTGGTACGAGCTATTTTTGAATCTCGTTTGCCCATCATCTCTAGTGTTGGGCATGAGACAGATGTGACCTTGGCGGATTTTGTGGCAGATAGACGGGCTGCGACGCCAACGGCTGCAGCTGAACTGGCAACACCTGTGACCAAGTTGGATGTATTAACTCATTTGCAAAATCAGGAAAAACGGATGGCAACAGCAGTTCAGAATGTCCTGTCAAGGAAAAAAGAAGCTCTGAAAAAATGCAGTCAGTCTGTTATCTTTAGACAGCCAGAGCGCTTGTATGATGGCTATTTGCAACGCTTGGATCAACTGCAACTGCGATTAAAACAAAGTTTGCGAACACGAATTTCTGATAACAAACAAGTAGTTCAAGCAAGGACGCACAGACTGGTGCAATTATCACCTATAACTAAAATCCAACGCTATCAGGATCGTCTTGCTCAGTTGGACAAGCTCCTACGTAGCCAAATGGCGTTGGTTTATGATGCCAAGGTTGCTGAGGTCAAGCGACTTTCAGAAGCCCTGCTGATGCTGGATACCAGTCGAATCGTGGCTCGTGGCTATGCTATTGTCAAAAAAGAGGAGTCAGTAGTTGATTCAGTCGAGAGTTTGAAGAAAAAAGACCAAGTAACGCTTTTAATGCGAGATGGTCAAGTAGAATTAGAGGTTAAAGATGTCAAAACAAAAGAAATTTGAGGAAAATCTAGCAGAACTGGAGACCATTGTCCAAAGTTTAGAAAATGGTGAAATCGCTCTGGAAGATGCGATTGCTGCCTTTCAAAAAGGCATGGTCTTGTCAAAAGAGCTCCAAGCGACGCTAGACAAGGCTGAAAAGACCTTGGTCAAGGTCATGCAAGAAGACGGAACAGAAAGTGATTTTGAATGAAGAAGCAAGAAAAATTAGCTCTTGTTGAGTCGGCTTTGGAAAATTTTTATGGAGACCAGCAGTTTGCTTCTAGTTTGCGAGAGTCTATTCTCTATTCCATTCATGCTGGTGGCAAGCGTATTCGGCCTTTTCTCTTGCTAGAAATTCTGGAAGCCTTGCAAGTCGCTATTAGACCAGCTCATGCGCAGGTAGCTGCGGCCTTGGAAATGATTCATACAGGGAGCTTGATTCACGATGACCTTCCTGCAATGGATGATGATGATTATCGTCGAGGGCGTTTGACAAATCACAAGAAATTTGGTGAAGCTATGGCTATTTTGACAGGTGATGCCTTGTTCCTAGATCCCTATGCCTTGATAGCGCAGGCAGATTTGCCAAGTCAGATCAAGGTGGACTTGATTGCCAACTTATCCCTTGCTTCAGGTAGTCTAGGCATGGTTGCAGGGCAGGTTCTGGACATGGAGGGTGAACACCAGCACTTGTCTTTGGAAGAATTACAAACTATTCATGCCAATAAAACAGGTAAGTTACTTGCCTATCCTTTCCAAGCAGCTGCTATTATAGCCGAATTGGCGCCTGAAATGCAGGCAAAACTGAAATCGGTTGGTGAATTGATTGGGCTGGCCTTTCAAGTCAGAGATGATGTGCTGGATGTGACAGCTAGTTTTGAGGAAATCGGCAAGACTCCACAAAAGGATTTGCAGGCAGAAAAGTCAACCTATCCAGCCTTGTTGGGCTTGGAAGAGGCTATTGCCTTTTGTAACCAAACTTTGAATCAAGCCGAGGCTAAATTAGAAGAAATCGCCCAGCAAGTCAGCTTTGAAACAGAGCCGATTGTGAAAATAGTAGAAAGTTTGAGAATCAATGGCTAAGGAAAGAGTGGATGTATTAGCTTATAAACAGGGTTTGTTTGAAACACGTGAACAAGCTAAGCGTGGTGTCATGGCTGGGCTTGTCGTAGCAGTCCTTAATGGGGAGCGGTTTGACAAACCAGGAGAGAAAATTCCAGACGACACCGAGCTAAAACTCAAGGGTGAAAAACTCAAGTATGTTAGCCGCGGTGGTTTGAAACTGGAAAAGGCCTTGCAAGTCTTTGATCTATCAGTGGAAGGAGCGACAACGATTGATATTGGGGCCTCCACTGGAGGATTTACCGACGTCATGTTGCAGAATGGTGCTGAGTTGGTCTTTGCAGTTGATGTTGGTACCAATCAGTTGGCTTGGAAATTACGCCAAAACCCTCGGGTTGTCAGTATGGAGCAGTTTAATTTCCGCTATGCTGAAAAGACTGACTTTGAGCAGGAACCAAGTTTTGCCAGTATTGATGTGAGTTTCATTTCCCTTAGTCTGATCTTACCAGCCTTGCATCGTGTGTTGGCCGAACAAGGTCAGGTGGTAGCACTTGTCAAACCTCAGTTTGAAGCTGGTCGTGAGCAAATCGGGAAAAATGGAATCATTCGCGATGCCAAGGTCCATCAACATGTCCTTGAATCAGTCACTGCCATGGCAGTTGATCAAGGTTTTTCAGTGCTTGGATTAGACTATTCACCAATCCAAGGTGGACATGGAAACATTGAATTTCTGGCATATTTGAAAAAGGAAGAGGGAGCAAGCAATCAAGTTGCCCCAGAAATAGAAAAAGTTGTAGAGAGAGCACATAGAGAATTTAAAGATGAATAAAAAAGAGAGACTTGAAAAAATTAGAAGATTTGTTACGGATTATCAAATCGGAACACAGGAAGAAATCGTTGAGCATTTAAAAGAAGCAGGTATCTCTGCCACTCAAGCGACGGTGTCACGAGATATTAAGGAACTGGGTATTGTAAAAATTCCCTTGAAGAACAATAAATACATCTATGAATTGCCAAAAACAATTGTAAGAAGTTTGCAGTTGGCTGAGAATAACATAGTAGGTTCTGAGCGCATGGGAAATATGATCAATCTGGATGTCATTCCTGGGAATACTGCCTTTGTCAAGAGTCAGCTGATGAATACTTTCTCAGAGAGAATTTTCAACTGTCTGGCAGACGACAACTCAATTTTGATTATCTTGAGAAATGAAGAAGACGCCAAGGAAATGTTTGAACAAGTAAAAAATTGGTAGGTTTATATGTTACTTGAAATTTCGATAAAAAACTTTGCCATTATAGAGGCGATTTCGCTCAATTTTGAAAAAGGCATGACAGTCTTAACTGGTGAAACAGGTGCTGGGAAATCGATCATCATCGATGCCATGAACATGATGTTAGGAGCTCGGGCAACGACAGACGTTATTCGTCATGGTGCTTCTAAGGCTGAGATTGAAGGGCTTTTCTCTGTTGAGAATAGTCGTTCTTTACAAGAACTCTTTGAAGAGCAAGGCTTGGAATTGGGGGATGAGATTATCATCCGTCGTGAAATTCTTCAAAATGGGAGAAGTGTTAGTCGCGTGAATGGGCAGATGGTCAATCTTTCTGTCCTGCGTGCTATTGGGCAGCATCTTGTCGATATTCATGGTCAACATGACCAAGAAGAGTTAATGCGTCCGCAACTTCATATCCAAATGTTGGATGAGTTTGGTGATGCTGCTTTCTTGGACTTGAAGGAGACCTATCAGACGAGCTTTGATGCCTATCGCAAAATGCGCAAGCAGGTTTTGGAAGTCAAGAAAAACCAGCAGGAACATAAGGCTCGTATTGAAATGTTGGAATTTCAAATGGCAGAGATTGAGGCAGCAAACTTGCAGGCTGGTGAAGACTTGGCTCTCAACCAAGAACGAGATAAACTCCTCAATCACAAGAATATAGCAGATACGCTAACCAATGCCTACACTATGTTGGACAATGAGGAATTCTCCAGTCTTGCCAATGTTCGTTCAGCCATGAATGACATGGAAAGTGTCGAAGAGTATGACCCTGAATACCGTGAAATTTCGAGTTCTCTCTCAGAGACCTACTATGTTTTAGAAGATATTACTAAGCGTTTAGAAGATATTATTGAGAACTTGGATTTTGATGGCAATCGCCTCATGCAGGTTGAAAATCGTTTAGACCTTTTAAATACTATTACCCGCAAGTACGGTGGGACTGTGGACGATGTCCTGCTTTATTTTGCTAAGATTACGGATGAATACAATCTCTTGACTGGTAACAACCTTTCTTCCGAAGACATGGAAGCAGAGCTCAAGAAATTGGAAGTCGATCTTGTTGATTTGGCAGGGCAGCTTGCATCTGCTCGTCATGATTTGGCTCAGCAGCTTGAAGCTGAGATTAAGCAAGAACTTCAGGACCTCTATATGGAGAAGGCACAGTTCCAGGTTCGCTTTAGCAAGGGCAAATTCAGTCGTGAGGGGAATGAAACGGTCGAGTTTTACATTTCGACCAACCCTGGTGAAGACTTTAAGCCTTTGGTTAAGGTTGCGTCTGGTGGGGAATTATCCCGCCTCATGTTGGCTATCAAGTCAGCCTTTTCTCGTAAGGAAGGGAAGACCAGTATTGTCTTTGATGAGGTAGATACGGGAGTCTCAGGTCGTGTGGCCCAAGCCATTGCTCAAAAGATTCATAAGATTGGCCAGCATGGTCAGGTTCTTGCTATTTCTCACCTTCCACAAGTGATTGCCATTGCGGATTATCAATTCTTTATTGAGAAGATTAGTGATGAGCACTCAACGGTGTCGACGGTTCGCCTCTTGACTTTAGAAGAGCGAGTAGAGGAAGTAGCTAAGATGTTGGCTGGGGAAAATGTAACAGAAGCTGCCCTTACCCAAGCCAGAGAATTATTGCAAACGAGGGAGAAATAAATGACAGACTATTATGTAATTGGAGATGTTCACGGGAAAGCAGGTATGCTAGAAGATCTGCTCAAAACCTGGGATGGTCAAACTCAGTTGCTTTTTCTAGGGGATTTGATTGACCGAGGTGAAGATAGTCGCCGTGTTCTAGAAATGGTCAAGGACTTGGTGGACAATCAAGGGGCTATCTGTCTATCAGGAAACCACGAGTATATGTTTTTGACTTGGTTGGACAATCCTGAAGAAAGCTATGACCACTATCGTCGCAATGGTGGAGATACAACCATTAACTCTATACTAGGTCGTCCCTTGGATGCACCCGTTGATGGCGTAGAAGATGCCAAACGGGTTGCGACAGAAGCAGCAGACTTGGTCGAATTTATTCGTCAAATGCCATTTGTAGTAGAGACAGACAAATATATCTTTGTTCACGCAGGTATTGATTTAACTTTGGATGATTGGCATGAAACCACAGATTACAAGAAAGTCTGGCTCAGAAAGCCATTCCACGAAGCCGAAAATCATACTGGAAAAACCATTGTCTTTGGGCATACACCGGTTTATGGTTTGCTGAAGCAAGACCGAGGTACTGCTGAGCTTTGGATAACAGAAGATGGCAAGATTGGCATGGATGGAGGAGCTGTCTATGGTGGTGTCCTTCATGGGATTGTCTTTACTGACCAAGGAATGACAGAACACCACTTTATCGAAAATGATGGTTTTGTTGCCGAAGATTAGTACTCCTAGCAGGGTATGGTCTTGTCAAAATGTTAAAAACAATTTATAATTAATAGATACCCTGAAAGGAAGAGCATCATGAACTTAGAAGAATTGAAACAACGACAGGAGAAGATTCGAAACTTCTCTATTATCGCCCATATTGACCATGGAAAGTCGACGCTGGCAGACCGCATTTTAGAAAAGACGGAGACCGTTTCTAGTCGTGAAATGCAAGCCCAGCTTCTGGATAGTATGGATCTTGAGCGTGAACGTGGGATTACCATTAAGTTGAATGCCATTGAGCTGAATTATACTGCAAAAGATGGGGAGACCTATATTTTCCACTTGATTGACACACCTGGGCACGTGGACTTTACCTATGAAGTTTCGCGTTCGCTAGCTGCCTGTGAAGGGGCGATTTTGGTGGTTGATGCGGCCCAAGGGATTGAGGCACAAACTCTTGCCAACGTTTATCTAGCATTGGATAATGATTTGGAAATTCTGCCCGTCATTAACAAGATTGATCTACCAGCAGCCGACCCTGAGCGCGTACGTACAGAGATTGAGGATGTCATTGGACTGGATGCCAGCGAAGCAGTCTTAGCTTCTGCCAAAGCTGGTATTGGTATCGAAGAGATTCTTGAGCAAATTGTGGAAAAAGTTCCAGCACCAACTGGTGATGTAACCGCGCCACTCAAGGCCTTGATTTTCGACTCTGTCTACGATGCTTACCGTGGGGTTATCCTCCAAGTTCGTGTCATGGATGGGGTAGTCAAACCTGGCGATAAGATTCAGCTCATGAGCAATGGCAAGGCCTTTGATGTGACGGAGGTCGGAATTTTCACACCGAAAGCAGTTGGTCGCGATTTCCTAGCGACAGGTGACGTTGGTTATATTGCGGCTTCCATCAAGACGGTTCAAGATACGCGTGTTGGTGATACAGTGACCCTAGCAAGCAATCCAGCAGCAGAACCGCTAGATGGGTACAAGCAGATGAATCCTATGGTCTTTGCAGGTCTTTACCCAATCGAGTCAAACAAGTACAATGACCTTCGTGAAGCCCTTGAAAAATTGCAGCTCAACGATGCCAGTCTTCAGTTTGAACCAGAAACATCTCAGGCGCTGGGATTCGGTTTCCGTTGTGGATTCCTTGGACTTCTCCATATGGATGTTATCCAAGAGCGTTTAGAACGTGAGTTCAATATTGATCTCATCATGACAGCTCCATCTGTTATCTATAAGGTTAACCAAACTGATGGTGAGTCTATGGATGTGTCTAACCCATCTGAGTTCCCAGACCCAACTAAGATCGCGACCATTGAAGAACCTTATGTTAAAGCGCAAATCATGGTACCACAGGAGTTTGTTGGTGCAGTAATGGAATTGGCTCAGCGCAAACGTGGGGACTTTGTAACCATGGATTATATTGATGACAATCGTGTCAATGTTATCTATCAAATTCCACTCGCTGAAATTGTCTTTGACTTCTTTGATAAGCTCAAGTCTTCAACGCGTGGTTATGCAAGTTTTGACTACGAATTGTCAGAGTACCGCCCATCTAAGCTAGTGAAAATGGATATCCTTCTCAATGGTGATAAGGTCGATGCACTCAGCTTTATCGTTCACAAGGACTTTGCCTACGAACGTGGAAAACTCATCGTTGATAAGCTTAAAAAAATCATCCCTCGTCAACAATTTGAAGTACCAATCCAAGCAGCTATTGGACACAAAATCGTGGCTCGTACTGATATCAAAGCCCTTCGTAAGAACGTACTTGCCAAGTGTTACGGAGGTGACGTTTCTCGTAAACGCAAACTCCTTGAAAAACAAAAAGCTGGTAAGAAACGCATGAAAGCTATCGGATCAGTAGAAGTCCCACAAGAAGCCTTCCTCAGCGTCTTAAGCATGGATGAAGAATAGAAATAAAAAATAAAACTCTTGAAGATTTTTCAAGAGTTTTTTCTTTAAATGTGAGCTATAAAATCGGAAACTAACAGAATCGATTAGGTTAGAATTTGACAGAAGTCTTTATTTTTCTTATAATGCAGATGGAAAGGTGGTAGGATGAAAAAATTATTAATTTTAGGTACTGTAGTTACTGTTAGTGCTTTTTTAGCTTCATGCTCTAATAAATCACAAACAGCAACCGAAGAAAGTTCGTCTGCAGTTGTTAGTTCTTCTAGTAGTCAGGAAACGAGTAGCACTAGTTCTGCTGTTTCTGAAGCGAAAAAGGAAGAGACGCAAATCATTGGTTCGAATGAATATGGTTTTGTCAAGGTACCCAAATCATGGGTTCGATTCCATGAAGTAGAAGGTGGAAACGATATACAGTATTGTGATGGAACAGATATCAACATTGTTACGCTAAATACCTTCAAGGCTGAGCAGTTTAATATCAGCGAAGAAGAATATGCTAAATTGGATGTTGTGACTGTCTCTGCTAGTATTCTAACTTCCAAAGAACAAGGCTCTGATTTCAGTAAGGTTTGGGGTTCCAAATCAACCATTGGAGGCTATGAAGCCTATGTTGTCAATGCAATTGCTAAGTCAGGGAAATACCTCGTTACCTGGGTTTTCCGATCAAATGATGGTAAAATCCGCTATGTTTCACTTGAAGGGGATGGGGAAACTTTAAAAACAATCTTACCGATGGTTGAAAGTAGCTGGTCAAATACTAAAGTTGAATAAATGAAAAAAGAAGATCAACTGGTCTTCTTTTTTATTTTATTTTCGAATAGATAGATGAGTAGAAAAGAAGAAATGGAGTTGCTTATGAAGATTACAAACTATGAGATATACAAATTAAGAAAAGCTGGACTGACCAATCAACAGATTTTAACTGTCCTTGAATATGATGAGACTGTAGATCAGGAGCTCCTGCTAGGTGATATTGCAGAAATCTCTGGTTGCAGAAATCCCGCTGTCTTTATGGAACGCTATTTCCAGATAGATGATGCGCAGTTGGAGAAGGAGTTTCAGAAATTTCCATCCTTTTCTATTCTTGACGACTGTTTTCCTTGGGATTTGAGTGAGATTTACGATGCTCCAGCACTCTTGTTTTATAAGGGAAATCTAGACTTGCTGAAGTTTCCAAAGGTTGCTGTTGTAGGGAGTCGTTCATGTTCTAGTCAGGGTGCAAAGTCGGTTCAGAGAGTCATTCAAGGTTTGGAAAACGAGTTAATCGTGGTCAGTGGTTTGGCTAAAGGGATTGATACGGCTGCCCATATGGCTGCACTCCAGAATGGAGGAAAAACCATTGCTGTGATTGGAACAGGATTGGATGTGTTTTATCCTAAAGCCAATAAACGTTTGCAGGAGTACATTGGCAATGACCATCTGGTTCTCAGTGAATATGGACCTGGCGAGCAACCTCTGAAATTTCATTTTCCAGCTCGAAATCGTATCATAGCAGGACTATGTCGAGGAGTTATTGTAGCAGAGGCAAGGATGCGTTCTGGTAGTCTCATTACCTGTGAGCGAGCTATGGAGGAAGGTCGTGATGTCTTTGCCATTCCAGGAAACATTTTAGATGGCCATTCAGATGGCTGTCACTACTTGATCCAAGAGGGAGCAAAACTGGTCACAAGTGGGCAAGATGTACTAGCAGAGTTTGAATTTTAAGGAGAAATTGTTCACTCAGATAAACTTTTCTTCTATACTATAGGAGTTAAGTCTTGACAGGTCTTTAAAAATGGTTTACACTTTATAAAGTTTATTACTTTGAAAAGGTGTGATAGTGTGGCTACGGCAACAAAGAAGAAAAAATCAACAGTTAAGAAAAATCTAGTCATCGTGGAGTCGCCTGCCAAGGCGAAAACGATTGAAAAATATCTAGGCAGAAACTACAAGGTTTTAGCTAGTGTCGGGCATATCCGTGATTTGAAGAAATCCAGTATGTCAGTCGACATTGAAAATAACTATGAACCGCAGTATATCAATATCCGTGGAAAAGGTCCTCTCATCAATGACTTAAAAAAAGAAGCCAAAAAGGCCAATAAAGTCTTTCTGGCGAGTGACCCGGACCGTGAAGGAGAAGCGATTTCCTGGCATTTGGCTCATATTCTCGATTTGGATGAGAATGATGCCAACCGTGTGGTCTTTAATGAAATCACCAAGGACGCAGTAAAAAATGCCTTTAAAGAACCTCGCAAGATTGACATGGACTTGGTCGATGCCCAACAAGCTCGTCGTGTCTTGGACCGCTTGGTAGGCTATTCGATTTCGCCAATTTTGTGGAAAAAGGTCAAGAAGGGCTTATCAGCAGGGCGTGTGCAATCTGTTGCCCTTAAGCTCATCATTGACCGTGAAAATGAAATCAATGCCTTCCAACCAGAAGAATACTGGACAATTGATGGTGTCTTTAAGAAGGGAACCAAGCAATTTCAGGCTTCTTTCTATGGTATGAATGGCAAAAAGATGAAATTGACCACCAACGAAGAAGTCAAAGAAGTCTTGTCCCATTTGACTAGTAAAGATTTCACAGTAGACCAGGTAGATAAGAAAGAGCGCAAACGCAATGCGCCCCTACCTTATACAACTTCAACCATGCAGATGGATGCGGCTAACAAAATCAATTTCCGTACTCGAAAGACTATGATGGTGGCTCAACAGCTCTACGAAGGGATCAATATCGGATCAGGCGTGCAAGGTTTGATTACCTATATGCGTACAGACTCGACTCGTATCAGTCCAGTAGCTCAGAACGAAGCTGCAAGCTACATTAACGACCGTTTTGGTAGCAAGTATTCCAAGCATGGTAGCAGGGTCAAGAATGCCTCAGGTGCTCAGGATGCCCACGAAGCCATTCGTCCATCTAGTGTCTTTAACACACCTGAAAGCATCGCTAAGTACTTGGACAAAGACCAGCTCAAACTTTATACCCTTATCTGGAACCGTTTTGTAGCGAGCCAGATGACGGGAGCTATCTTTGATACCATGGCTGTCAAGCTCTCTCAAAATGGCGTTCAGTTTGCGGCAAATGGAAGCCAAGTTAAGTTTGATGGTTATCTTGCTATTTACAATGACTCTGACAAGAACAAGATGTTGCCAGATATGGCAGTAGGAGATGTGGTCAAGCAGGTCAATAGCAAGCCAGAACAACATTTCACTCAACCACCCGCTCGCTATTCGGAAGCGACTCTTATCAAGACCTTGGAAGAAAATGGAGTTGGACGTCCGTCAACCTACGCTCCGACCATTGAAACCATCCAAAAACGTTACTACGTTCGTCTGGCAGCTAAACGCTTTGAACCAACAGAACTGGGAGAAATTGTTAACAAACTCATCGTTGAATATTTCCCAGATATCGTCAATGTGACCTTCACAGCTGAAATGGAAGGTAAACTGGATGATGTCGAAGTTGGAAAAGAGCAGTGGCAACGTGTTATTGACGAATTTTACAAACCATTCTCCAAAGAAGTAGCAAAGGCTGAAGCTGAAATGGAAAAAATCCAGATTAAGGATGAGCCAGCTGGATTTGACTGTGAAGTTTGTGGCAGTCCAATGGTGATTAAGCTCGGTCGTTTTGGTAAATTCTATGCTTGTAGTAATTTCCCAGACTGCCGTCACACACAAGCGATTGTCAAAGAGATTGGTGTCGAGTGTCCAAGCTGTCATCAAGGACAAATCATCGAACGCAAAACCAAGCGCAATCGTATCTTCTATGGTTGCAATCGCTATCCAGAATGTGAGTTTACTTCCTGGGACAAACCAATTGGCCGTGACTGTCCAAAATGCGGACACTTCCTTGTGGAGAAAAAAGTCCGTGGTGGTGGCAAGCAGGTTGTATGTAGTAATGGTGACTACGAAGAGGAAAAGATTAAATAAAATGAAGAGTCCTGAAAATGAATTTCAGGCTCTTTTTACTTGAAGCTTGACAAATTTCCTCATTGTATGCGAAACTAGAGGAAGAGTAATTTATCTAGGAGAAGTTATGCGCATTATTTATTTCTGTATTGGTTTTATTTCTTTGGCTCTAGCTCTTGTAGGTGTTGTCCTGCCGCTCTTACCAACAACTCCCTTTCTTTTGCTGTCTATCGCTTGCTTTTCCAAATCTTCAAAGAGATTTGAAAACTGGCTTTATCATACCAAGCTCTATCAGACTTATGTAGCTGATTTTCGCGAGACCAAGTCTATCGCGCGAGAACGCAAGAAAAAAATCATTGTATCTATCTATATCTTGATGGGAATTTCTATTTATTTTGCCCCTCTTTTGCCTGTTAAAATCGGTTTGGGAGCCTTGACTGTCTTTATCACCTACTATCTCTTTAAAGTAATTCCTGACAAAGAATAGATAAAAATAGTAGTTATTTGCCTTGATAAAAATGAAAGTATATTTAAAACAATATGATATAATAAATTTAAAGAAAACTTCAAGGAGAATCAAATGATTTACGAATTTTGTGCTGAAAATGTGACCTTGCTAGAAAAAGCGATGCATGCTGGAGCTCGTCGAATCGAACTTTGTGACAATCTAGCAGTTGGTGGAACAACACCTAGTTATGGAGTGACCAAGGCAGCGGTTGAACTGGCAACTAACTACGACACCACCATCATGACCATGATTCGTCCCCGTGGTGGCTACTTTGTCTATACTGATCTTGAAATAGCGATTATGCTAGAAGATATTCGTTTGACTGCTCAGGCTGGAAGTCAAGGAGTTGTATTTGGGGCTTTAACTGCTGATAAGAAGTTGGATAAGGCTAATCTTGAGAAGCTGATTGCCGCATCTAAAGGAATGGAAATTGTCTTTCACATGGCCTTTGATGAATTAAGCGATGAAGACCAGTTGGAAGCCATTGACTGGCTCAGCCAAGCTGGTGTCACTCGTATCTTAACTCGTGCTGGTGTGTCTGGAGACTCGCTAGAGAAACGTTTTGCTCACTATCACAGAATTTTGGAACATGCAGCTGGGAAAATTGAAATTCTACCAGGTGGAGGAATTGACTTGGACAACCGTCAAACCTTTATCGACCAGCTGGGCGTGACACAATTGCATGGAACCAAGGTTGTCTTTTAAAAAATAGAAAGGAACTGCTAGCTTTGGGTAGCAGTTTTCACTTATGTTTGAAATTTTTAAATCCTATCAGTTTAATCAAGAAAAAGCTCATGCCTATGGTTTTATAGAAAATGGAGAAGTCTGGAGCTACAGGTGCCAGATTTTGGATGGAGACTTTGTCATGACAGTCTCCATCACTCCTGATAATGTGAGTTTTCAAGTATTTGATCAAGAGACGGCTGACCTCTATCCTCAAGTACATATGGAAAGTATGAGGGGAAGTTTTGTAGGAAGTGTCCGTGAGGCTTGTTTGGAAATTCTCTACCAGATTCGGAAGGCTTGTTTTGATGTGCAGGATTTTATCTGTCCTCAGACTAAGCGTATCATGGCTAAAGTTCAGGAAAAGTATGGTAATCAGTTGGAGTATCTGTGGGAAAAGTCGCCTGATACAGCTGTATTGCGCCATGAAGGCAATCAAAAGTGGTATGCTGTTATGATGAGAATACCTTGGGATAAGCTGGAAAGGGGTAGAGAAGGGCTAGTGGAAGCGGTCAATATCAAACACGACCAAGTAGCTGATTTGCTTTCACAAAAGGGCATTTATCCAGCTTTTCATATGAACAAACGTTACTGGCTTAGTCTGGCACTTGATGAAAGTTTACTAGACGAAGAAGTGTTAGAACTCATCGAAAGAAGTTGGAACTTGACTATGAAAAAATAAGGAAATTCGCTTGAATTTTTAAATACTTTCAATTAACAAAATATTCTTTACTGAAGAAATTTTCAGAAAATAATGGATTTTTTCTTGACAAGTGTTTTTAGCTATGCTAGAATACTAGACAAGATATCAAACGAAGGAGAAAGTCAAACATGAAAACAGCTAAGTTTAATCAATTTGCTTTGTTGTTGAGGTACTCGGGCTAGTGCAAAAGCATTAGTCCTGTTTGGCTTACCAAGCGGGAGTAAATCAACATCTCGCTTGGGCTTCTAAGCGAGATGTTTTTTTAAAACCACATTTGGAAAAGGGGAAATCTTATGCGAACAGTTGAATTTTTTGATACAAGTCTTCGTGATGGGGAACAAACACCTGGTGTTAACTTCTCAATAAAGGAAAAAGTTTCCATTGCAAGGCAGCTGGAGAAATGGGGAATTTCTGTAATTGAAGCTGGTTTTCCGGCTGCTAGTCCTGATTCATTTATAGCCGTTCAAGAAATTGCTAAAGCCATGAAAAAAACAGCAGTGACAGGATTAGCTCGTTCTGTAAAATCTGATATTGATGCTTGTTATGAGGCACTTAAGGATGCCAAGTATCCACAGATTCATGTCTTTATCGCTACCAGTCCGATTCACCGCAAGTATAAACTCAATAAGAGCAAGGAAGAGATTTTAGAAGCTATTAAGGAGCATGTTTCTTATGCACGTTCTAAGTTTGAGGTTGTCGAGTTCTCTCCTGAAGATGCGACTAGAACAGAGTTGGATTTCCTATTACAAGTTGTTCAAACAGCGGTCGATGCAGGTGCATCTTATATCAATATCCCTGACACAGTTGGCTTTACGACTCCAGAAGAGTTTGCACGCATCTTTGATTACTTGACTGAAAATATTAAATCAGATCATAAAGTTGTCTTTGGTGTCCACTGTCACGATGATCTCGGTATGGCAACTGCAAATACTTTGACAGCAATTAAACACGGTGCTGGACGTGTCCAGGGAACTATTAATGGTATAGGTGAACGCGCAGGTAATGTTGCTCTTGAAGAAGTAGCTGTTGCTTTGAAGATTCGTGAGGATTTCTTCCAAGCAACTAGTGATATTGTTTTGGATGAAACAATGAATACGTCAGAAATGGTTTCTCGCTTCTCAGGTATTCCAGTTCCTAAAAACAAGGCGGTTGTTGGTGGCAATGCCTTCTCTCACGAGTCTGGTATTCACCAAGATGGAGTCCTTAAAAACCCTCTCACTTATGAGATCATCACCCCTGAATTGGTTGGTGTTAAGAGTAATAGTCTTCCGCTTGGAAAATTATCTGGCCGCCATGCCTTTGTTGAGAAACTGAGAGAATTGGCCCTTGACTTTACAGAAGAGGATATCAAACCACTCTTTGCTAAGTTCAAGGCGCTGGCTGATAAGAAACAAGAAATCACAGATGCAGATATTCGTGCTCTGGTAGCTGGAACCATGGTTGAAAACCCAGAAGGATTCCACTTTGATGATTTACAACTGCAAACACATGCAGATAATGACATTGAAGCACTCGTCAGTCTAGCCAATATGGATGGTGAGAAAGTCGAGTTTAATGCGACAGGACAAGGTTCTGTTGAGGCTATCTTCAACGCTATCGATAAATTCTTCAATCAATCCGTTCGCTTGGTATCCTACACTATCGATGCTGTGACAGATGGGATCGATGCCCAGGCTCGTGTCTTGGTTACTGTTGAAAACAGAGATACAGAAACCATCTTTAACGCAGCAGGTCTTGACTTCGATGTATTGAAGGCTTCGGCTATTGCTTATATCAATGCCAATACTTTTGTTCAAAAAGAGAATGCAGGTGAGATGGGGCGTAGCGTTTCCTACCGAGACATGCCTAGTGTGTAAAGGAGAAGGCTATGACAAAGAAAATAGTAGCTCTAGCAGGGGATGGAATCGGTCCAGAAATCATGGAAGCTGGTTTAGCGGTTCTGGAAGCCCTAGCTTCAAAAACAGGTTTTGACTTTGTGATAGACAGACGCCCCTTTGGAGGTGCAGGAATTGATGCTGCGGGGCATCCCTTACCCGATGAAACCCTCAAGTCATGTAGAGAAGCAGATGCTATACTCCTTGCGGCTATCGGTAGTCCCCAGTATGATGGTGCAGCTATTCGGCCTGAACAAGGCTTGCTGGCTCTTCGTAAGGAACTCAATCTCTATGCCAATATTCGGCCTGTTAAGATTTTTGACAGTCTCAAGCATTTATCACCACTTAAACCAGAACGAATTGCTGGTGTAGACTTTGTCGTGGTACGTGAGTTGACAGGAGGCATTTACTTTGGGGATCATATCCTGGAAGAGCGAAAAGCGCGTGACATCAACGACTACAGCTATGAGGAAGTAGAGCGGATTATTCGTAAGGCCTTTGAAATCGCAAGAAGCCGCAGAAAAATCCTTACTAGTATCGATAAGCAAAATGTTCTAGCGACATCAAAACTTTGGCGGAGAGTAGCTGAGGAAGTTGCGCAGGATTTCCCAGATGTTACCTTGGAACACCAGTTGGTGGACTCAGCTGCCATGCTTATGATTACCAATCCTGCCAAGTTTGATGTCATCGTGACAGAGAATCTTTTCGGAGATATCTTATCTGATGAATCAAGCGTTCTATCAGGCACTCTGGGTGTTATGCCATCAGCCAGTCATTCTGAAAAAGGGCCAAGTCTTTATGAACCTATTCATGGTTCAGCGCCTGATATTGCAGGTCAAGGAATTGCCAATCCTATCTCTATGATTTTGTCAGTTGCCATGATGTTGAGAGATAGCTTTGGACGTTATGAGGATGCGGAGCGTATCGAGCGTGCTGTTGAAGCTAGTTTAGCGGCTGGCATTTTAACAAGAGATATAGGAGGACAGGCTTCGACCAGGGAAATGACAGAAGCTATCATTGAAAGACTATGAAGATAAACGAAGGAATAACCGTTACTCTCGTGATTTGGAATGTCATGATTTTCATCATTTATGGAATTGACAAATCTAAGGCAAGGAGAGGTTCTTGGCGGATACCAGAGAAAATTCTCTTGACTATAGCACTTGTCTGTGGTGGTTTTGGTGCTTGGTTAGCAGGAATCACCTTTCACCACAAGACTAGAAAATGGTATTTTAAAACGGTTTGGTTCCTTGGGATGGTGACCACACTAGTAGCCTTATATTTTATTTGGAGGTAATGGATGGCAGGGAAATCGATTTTTGATAAACTATGGGACCGCCATGTTATCACAGGAGAAGAGGGGCAGCCCCAACTCATGTATGTGGATCAGCACTATATTCATGAAGTGACTAGTCCCCAAGCTTTTCAAGGATTACGAGATGCAGGCCGCAGATTGAGACGACCAGACTTAACATTTGGGACCTTTGACCACAATGTTCCAACCGTCAATATCTACGATATTCGAGATGTGATTTCTAAGGCTCAAATTGATAAGCTTGCTGAAAATGTTGAGGAGTTTGAGATTGAACATGCTGCCCACGGTTCTGAAAAGCAGGGGATTGTTCACATGGTAGGTCCAGAGACAGGACGGACGCAACCAGGAAAATTCATCGTTTGTGGAGATAGCCACACAGCTACTCACGGAGCTTTCGGAGCTATCGCCTTTGGGATTGGGACTAGTGAGGTTGAGCATGTCTTTGCTACCCAGACACTCTGGCAAGTTAAACCTAAGAAAATGCTGGTAGAATTCACTGGTGTTCCTCAAAAAGGAGTTTATTCTAAGGATTACATTCTCGCCTTGATTGCCAAGTACGGCGTTGCCTGTGGTGTTGGCTATGTGGTGGAATATCGTGGGGGAGCGATTGATGCTCTGACCATGGAAGAGCGAATGACCATCTGCAATATGTCCATCGAGTTTGGTTCTAAAATGGGGATTATGAATCCGGATCAGACCACCTATGACTATCTCAAGGGACGGGAATGTGTTCCAGAAGCTTTTGAAGAGGCTGTTTCTGACTGGAAAACCCTTGTCAGTGATGAGGATGCAGTCTATGATAAAGTTATCCAGATGGATGTCTCAGACTTGGCTCCCATGGTGACTTGGGGAACCAATCCTGCTATGGGTGTTGACTTTGACAGTAGCTTCCCAGAAATTAAGGATATGAATGATGAGCGAGCCTACAATTACATGAACTTGGAGCCTGGTCAAAAGCCAGCTGACATTGAACTAGGTTATATTTTTATCGGGTCTTGTACAAATGCTCGTCTCAGCGATTTACAATTGGCTGCGAGATTTGTCAAAGGAAAGAAAATAGCTCCCAATCTAACAGCTATCGTGGTTCCAGGCTCTCGTCCTGTGAAACGAGCTGCTGAGAAGTTGGGCTTGGACAAGGTTTTCCTAGATGCTGGTTTTGAGTGGAGAGACCCAGGTTGCTCAATGTGCCTAGGGATGAATCCTGACAAGGTTCCTGATGGGGTCCACTGTGCCTCAACCAGTAACCGCAACTTTGAAGATAGACAAGGATTTGGGGCTAAGACCCATCTCTGCAGCCCAGCTATGGCAGCTGCAGCAGCTATCGCAGGACGTTTCGTAGATGTTCGACAGATGCCAGAAGCCCAGTAAGGAGAGGATATGGAGAAATTTACAGTTTATACGGGAACGACCGTTCCCCTTATGAATGATAACATTGATACCGACCAAATCCTTCCCAAGCAGTTTCTCAAGTTAATTGATAAAAAAGGTTTTGGTAAGTACCTCATGTATGCTTGGCGTTATCTAGACGATAAGTATACTGAAGATCCAGACTTTGTCTTTAACCGACCAGAATATCGAAAAGCTAGTATTCTCATCTCAGGGGATAACTTTGGGGCAGGGTCTTCGAGGGAGCACGCAGCTTGGGCTCTAGCGGACTATGGTTTTAAAGTCGTGATTGCAGGGTCTTTTGGGGATATTCATTACAATAATGAACTCAATAATGGTATGTTGCCCATTGTTCAACCTAGGGAGGTTAGAGAAAAATTAGCCCAGCTAAAGCCAACAGATCAGGTAACTGTGGACTTGGAACAGCAAAAAATCATCTCACCAGTTGGAGAATTCACTTTTGAAATCGATAGCGAATGGAAACACAAGCTTTTAAATGGTTTGGATGATATCGGTATTACTTTGCAGTATGAAGATTTGATTGCTGCTTATGAAAAACAACGCCCAGCCTACTGGCAGGATTAGAAAAAATAGAAAAGGAAATAGAACTATGACAAAACACATTCAATGGACAGGAACACTTTCACAAGAAGGCTATGATATTTTAAAAGGTGAGGGCGGTTGTATTGTTTGCCCTACAAAAGTCGGATATATCATCATGACTAGCGACAGGGCAGGACTTGAACGCAAGTTTGAAGCCAAAGAACGTAACCGTAACAAACCAGGAGTTGTCCTCTGTGGTAGCATGGATGAACTTCGCGCTTTAGCACAACTTAACCCTGAAATTGAAGCCTTCTACCAAAAACATTGGGACGAAGATATTCTACTTGGTTGTATCCTTCCATGGAAACCAGAAGCCTTTGAGAAATTGAAAGCATACGGTGATGGCCGTGAAGAACTCATGACTGACGTGCGTGGAACGAGCTGTTTTGTCATCAAGTTTGGAAAAGCTGGTGAACAGTTGGCTGCTAAACTTTGGGAAGAAGGCAAGATGGTTTACGCTTCATCAGCTAACCCATCTGGAAAAGGAAACCGCGGTAAGGTGGAAGGGATCGGAGAACGTATCGAAGGAGCAGTGGACCTTGTCATCGAAGCAGACGACTATGTGGCATCCATCCAACCTGACAAAACGATTGAAACTCGCTACGAGCAAGGTGTGATGGTTTCTATGGTCGATAAGGATGGCAATCTCATCCCAGAACAAGGTGGAGCACGATCAATCTCACCAGCTCCAGTTGTGATCCGTAAAGGACTTGACATTGATAAAATCATGATGCACCTGTCAGATACCTTTAACTCATGGGATTATCGTCAGGGAGAGTATTATTAAGATAAAAAAGAGTCTAGTGTCGAAAGGGAAGAAAACCTCTACACTAGGCTTTCTATTTAGGAATTCTTTCCTTTTTCTATAGGATGTGATATTCTATATATGAAATATATAGTTTTTTATTCGAACATTATTATAAAAGGAGTACGATTGATGCTGAAAAGAAAAGTGAGTTTGGATGATTTTTATGCTTGGTACCAAGAAAATAAAATAAGATTAAGAGAAGATGCATTTAAATATAGTATTCACAATGAAAAATTACGTGAAGAATTTCTTAAAGAATGGCCACTTGATAGAATTTTAACCATGTCTATCGATGAATATGTAATAGGAAAGGGACAGCAAAATAAGTCTTTGTGTTACGCTCTTGAGAAGGGAAAATACAAAAATCTATTTCTTGGAATTTCTGGTGGCTCAGCTTCAAAATTTGGTATTTATTGGAATGAGGATACACAAAGCTATAAAAATCAAGCTAATAAAATCATTCCTGTATCTGAATTGGAGCAACGTTTTAATAAACTAAAAAGAGATCTGTATCAGATTATTCAAATCGGTAGTAAACTTGATTTTGACAATCCTATATTTGATATGAAAAAGTCAACAAATGAATTTATTGGTCGTTCTGCTGTGGTGACAAAACTACTTTGTATTTATTCTGAGAACCATTCTTTTTTAGGAGTAAATATGAATAGTCAGAATGAATTTTGGAATAGGTTGATTCCTCAAAGTAATCAAGGAGGGCCCTATCGTCAGAATCATGAGATTTGTAAACTATTTTCTAAAACCTATCCTGAACTAGAATCCTCAATTTTGGGTAGTGTTTTATTTGAATATTCAAAAGATTGTATAGATAGTGATAATAAGCAGGGAGAGAAAGAAATGTCTGAACAAAATAATATTCATCATCCCTTGAGTAATATCTTGTTAAAATCCAAAAACCTCATTCTCCGTGGGGCACCTGGTACTGGGAAAACTTATCTTGCTAAAGAAATTGCCAAAGAATTAACGGATGGCAACGAAGACCAAATCGGATTTGTGCAATTTCACCCTTCTTATGATTATACGGATTTTGTGGAGGGGTTGAGGCCTGTTTCTAACAATAGCCAGATAAGTTTTGAATTACAAGATGGTATCTTTAAGAAGTTTTGTAAGAAAGCAGAGAAAAATTGGGTTTATTCACAGAAAGATAAGTTTGAATTAGAAAAGGAAAAAAAATCAACAGCAAAGATTTCAAAATATTTTTCTAGTATGGAGTTTCCATCTGACAAATTATATACAACACGTAACTCGTCTTTTTTTATTACAGAAATTGATGAAGACTACATTTATATATCTATTCCTGAAAATGAGGTATCAAAAAAAGTAAAATTAAAAATTCAAGATATTGAAGCAATGTTGACTTCGGAATCTCAATTTAAACAAGTTAAAGATATAACTCGGTTTTTTAACAAAAATAATGCTACCCAAGAGTATTCATATTATTTGACACTTTACAAAATGATAAAAAATGAGAGTATTCAGGAGGAAGTAATAGAAATAGACAATGAATTGAAAAACTTCGTCTTCATCATCGATGAAATCAACCGTGGGGAGATTTCTAAGATTTTTGGGGAACTCTTTTTCTCTATTGATCCTGGTTATCGTGGTGAAAGGGGGAGTATTTCTACTCAGTATGCTAATTTACATGAAACGGATGACAAATTTTATATTCCTGAAAATGTCTACATCATCGGAACAATGAATGATATTGACCGTTCAGTAGATACCTTTGATTTTGCTATGCGTCGTCGTTTCCGTTTTATTGAAGTTACTGCTGAAAGTCAAGTTGCTATGTTGGATAAAGAACTAGATATCCATGCAGAAGAAGCAAAACTTCGTCTAAGAAATTTGAATGCTGCTATCGAAAACGTTCAGGAGTTAAATAGTCATTATCATATCGGACCAAGTTATTTCCTTAAGTTGAAGGATGTAGATTTTGACTATGAATTACTCTGGTCTGATTACCTTAAACCGCTTTTGGAAGATTACTTACGAGGTTCTTATGAAGAGGCTGAAACTCTAGATACATTGAAAAAAGCATTTAATCTGACAAATAACGGGGAAACAGATCGGCAAGATACTGGTGATAATGATGCGGATAACTGATAATCAGCATAAAATTGCTAGAGAAGACTTTGTCGCAGAATATCCCAACCTAAGTCAAGCGCTCCTTGATAGAACACTAGATAACCTATCTCGAGAGGACCGTATCTTTATTTTCCCGAATGATTTGATGAATTCTCCTGATTTAGACAAGGACCAAAAGATTTTGGAAACAGTTAATCAGGAAATCAAGACAGGGAACGTGATTGGTTTTCTTGGATATGGTCAGGAAAGATTAACGATTTCCTCTCGTTTTTCTGATGAAAGTAACGACCATTTTTTGCATTATCTTTTACAAAAGGTTCTCAATATTAACCTGACTAGTTTGGATGTCGGTATATCTCCTGAAGATAAGCTCTATCAGCTTTTGGTTTACCTCTTTCCCAAGTATCTGCAAGCTGCTCTCCGAAAAGGTCTTTATAAGGAATACCAGAGATTTTTCCATAACGATAGTCATATAAAGGGAGTCGTTGATGTTGGAAATCATCTGAAAAAAAATCTTCCTTTTACGGGAAATATTGCCTATACTACTAGGGAGTTTACCTATGATAATCCACTCATGCAGTTGATTCGACATACGATTGAGTACATAAAGAATCAGAAAGGTTTTGGAGTTCTGCTCGATAGGAATCGTGAAAATATAACAGAAATTATTCGCGTAACTCCAGCTTATAAACTAGCTGATCGTGCCAAGATTATTAGAATGAATAAAATCAAACCCATCCGACACGCCTATTTTAGAGAGTATAGAAAATTACAGGAACTCTGCTTGATGATTCTGAGTAGAGAAAAACATGGTCTTGGACCTCAAGCCCAAAAGGTACATGGTATTCTCTTTGATGTTGCCTGGCTTTGGGAAGAGTATGTTCATACCTTGTTGCCAAAAGGTTTCATCCATCCTCGAAATAAAGAAAAGAAAGGCGGCATCCTAATATTTTCTGGTGGGAAACGAAAAGTATATCCAGATTTTTATGACAGAGAACGAAAGATTGTTCTAGATGCAAAATATAAAAAACTTGAAGATACTGAAAAAGGAATCAACCGTGAGGACTTATTCCAACTGATTTCCTATTCTTATATTTTAAAAGCTGAGAAAGCTGGTCTTGTTTTTCCGAGCAAGCACAAGGTTGTTGATAATGAGATAGGAAAGCTAGCAGGTTATGGAGCTTTGTTGAAGAAATTGTCTATCCAAATCCCTCAGAATGCTTCATCTTATAATGAATTTTGTGAAATGATGGAAAGCTCCGAAGCAATTTTTAAAAGAAATATTGATAAGGAAGTGGGGAGAAACTAATCTCCTCACTTTTTATATTTAAACTATAAAAACCGAACGTTATTGTTTTATAATTGAAATTATTTGACAAAAACTGTACTTTGGTTTATAATAAATTAAGGAAACGTCGCAAAAGGCGTAGGGATGCGCAAGCATAGGTAGGTCATTACAAAAGAAACGAGACAGCAATATGTTAAATGAATTTCCAATTTTTGATTACGAAGATATTCAATTGATCCCAAATAAATGTGTCATTAAAAGCCGTGCAGAAGCAGACACCGGTGTCACACTTGGAAATCACACTTTCAAACTACCTGTTGTGCCAGCAAATATGCAGACGATTTTAGATGAGAACGTAGCAGAACAACTTGCTAAAGGTGGTTATTTCTACATTATGCACCGTTTTGACGAGGCGGGGCGCATTCCTTTTATCAAGCGCATGCACGATCAAGGATTCATTGCTTCCATTTCTGTCGGTGTTAAGGATTACGAGTATGACTTTGTTAGCCAACTCAAGGCTGATGCTCCTGAGTATATCACGATTGATATTGCTCATGGACATGCGGATAGCGTGATCTCAATGATTCAGCACATCAAGAAAGAATTGCCTGATACTTTTGTAATCGCTGGTAACGTCGGAACTCCAGAAGCTGTGCGTGAATTGGAAAATGCTGGTGCCGATGCTACTAAGATTGGAATCGGTCCTGGTAAGGTTTGTATCACCAAGGTCAAGACTGGTTTTGGGACAGGTGGTTGGCAGTTGGCTGCTCTTCGCTGGTGTGCAAAAGCTGCTCGCAAACCGATTATTGCTGATGGTGGGATTCGTACACACGGTGACATTGCTAAGTCTATCCGTTTCGGTGCTAGCATGGTTATGATTGGTTCCCTATTTGCAGGGCATATCGAAAGTCCAGGAAAGACGATTGAAGTCGATGGCGAACAGTTCAAAGAATACTATGGTTCAGCTTCTCAATACCAAAAGGGTGCTTATAAAAATGTAGAAGGAAAACGCATCTTACTTCCTGTCAAAGGGCATTTGCAAGACACCCTTACTGAGATGGAGCAGGATTTGCAAAGTGCCATTTCCTACGCAGGTGGACGCAAGGTTGCTGACCTCAAGCACGTTGATTATGTAATCGTGAAAAACTCTATCTGGAATGGTGATGCTTCCCACTAATAGACGCTTAGTCCATCCATAAAAAACTTGTTATTAGAGCAAATTTTTGTTATAATAAAACAAGTTTCCACCCTTAGTGTAATGGATATCACGTAAGATTCCGGTTCTTAAGATGGGGGTTCGATTCCCTCAGGGTGGATGTAAACAGCCTAAAAAAGCCTTTAAATAAGGCTTTTTTCTTTATATTGCCTCCAAAATTGGAAATTTTTTTTTCAAAAACGACCCCACTCTCCCCTAGTCCCGTTTTAAAGTGACTCAGAGGGCTTTTTTTGTTATAATAGAAAGGATCGTAATTATTAGAAAGAGGTCAGTATGAAAGAATTACAAACTGTACTGAAGAAGCGTTTTGCAATCGAATTTGCAGACAAAAACTTACTGGAAACGGCCTTTACTCATACGAGTTATGCCAATGAGCACCGCCTCTTAAAAATTTCACACAATGAGCGCTTGGAATTTTTAGGAGACGCTGTTCTGCAATTATTGATTTCAGAATATCTGTATAAAAAATATCCTAAGAAACCAGAGGGAGATTTGTCCAAGCTCCGTGCCATGATTGTCCGTGAGGAGAGTTTGGCTGGTTTTGCGCGTGATTGCCAGTTTGATCAGTTTATCAAGCTGGGTAAAGGAGAAGAAAAGTCTGGTGGGCGCAATCGTGACACCATTCTCGGTGATGCTTTTGAAGCCTTTCTGGGAGCTTTGCTTTTAGACAAGGATGTAGCTAGAGTAAAAGAGTTTATCTATCAGGTCATGATTCCCAAGGTTGAAGTAGGTGACTTTGAGATGATTACGGATTACAAGACACACTTGCAAGAGTTGCTCCAGGTCAATGGAGATGTGGATATCCGCTACCAGGTGACCTCTGAGACAGGACCTGCCCATGATAAGGTTTTTGATGTAGAAGTTCTGGTTGAAGGCAAGAGTATCGGAAAAGGACAAGGACGCTCTAAAAAATTGGCAGAGCAGGAAGCCGCGAAAAATGCAGTGGAGAAAGGGCTGGATTCATGTATTTAAAGGAAATTGAGATCCAGGGATTCAAGTCCTTTGCTGATAAGACCAAAGTCGTCTTTGACCAAGGTGTGACAGCTGTCGTTGGGCCCAATGGTTCTGGGAAGTCAAATATCACAGAAAGTCTGCGATGGGCTTTAGGTGAGTCTAGTGTTAAGAGCCTTCGTGGTGGTAAGATGCCTGACGTTATCTTTGCTGGAACAGAAAGTCGCAAACCACTCAATTATGCCTCTGTTATCGTGACCTTGGACAATGAAGATGGTTTTATTAAGGATGCGGGGAAAATTATTAAGGTAGAACGTCATATCTATCGTAGTGGGGATAGCGAGTATCGAATTGATGGCAAGAAAGTGCGCTTGCGTGATATTCATGACCTCTTCTTGGATACCGGTTTGGGACGGGATTCCTTCTCCATCATTTCCCAAGGGAAGGTTGAGGAGATTTTTAACTCCAAGCCTGAAGAGCGCCGTGCTATTTTTGAAGAAGCTGCGGGTGTTTTGAAATACAAAACTCGTAGAAAAGAAACAGAGAGTAAACTGCAACAAACTCAAGACAATCTCGACCGCTTAGAAGACATTATCTATGAGTTGGATAATCAAATCAAGCCCCTTGCAAAACAAGCCGAGAATGCTCGTAAGTTTCTCGACTTGGATGGTCAACGCAAGGCAATTTACTTGGATGTACTGGTTGCCCAAATCAAGGAAAACAAGGCTGAACTAGAGTTGACAGAAGAAGAGCTAACGCAAGTTCAGGAACTTTTGACTAGCTATTACCAAAAGCGTGAAGAGTTAGAAGAGGAAAATCAGACTCTTAAAAAGAAACGGCAAGATCTCCAAACTGAAATGGCCAAAGACCAAGGGAGCTTAATGGATTTGACCAGTTTGATCAGTGACTTAGAGCGAAAACTAGCCCTATCCAAACTGGAATCTGAGCAGGTAGCCCTTAATCAACAAGAAGCACAAGCCCGTTTGGCGACTCTGGAAGATAAGAGAAAGGCTCTAAGTAAGGAAAAGGCTGAAAAAGAAGCGAACTTAGAACAGTTAGAGGAAAGTCTAGCTGAAAACAACAAGGAACTCAATCGCCTAGAAGCGGAGTTGTTGGCATTTTCAGATGATCCTGACCAAATGATCGAGCTCCTGCGTGAACGTTTTGTGGCGCTCTTACAAGAAGAAGCGGATGTCTCAAACCAACTGACCCGCATCGAGAATGAGTTGGAAAACAGCCGTCAACTATCTCAAAAACAAGCAGATCAACTTGAGAAATTGAAAGAACAACTGGCTACAGCTAAAGAGAAGGCTAGTCAACAGCAGGCTGAGCTTGAAACTGCCAAGGAGCAAGTTCAGAAATTATTGGCTGGCTACCAAGCTAGTGCCAAGGAACAAGAGGAGCAGAAAGCTTCTTACCAAGCCCAGCAGAGCCAACTCTTTGACCGTCTGGACGCTCTTAAAAACAAGCAGGCTAGAGCCCAAAGCTTAGAAAACATCCTAAGAAATCATAGTAACTTTTACGCGGGTGTTAAGAGTGTTCTCCAAGAAAAAGACCGTCTTGGTGGGATCATTGGTGCAGTCAGTGAGCATCTGACCTTTGATGTGCACTATCAAACTGCCTTGGAGATTGCACTTGGAGCTAGCAGTCAACATATCATCGTAGAAGATGAAAATGCGGCAACAAAGGCGATTGATTTCCTCAAACGCAACAGAGCTGGTCGAGCAACCTTTCTTCCATTGACGACTATCAAGGCTCGTACGATTTCTAGTCAGAATCAAGACGCTATCTCTGCAAGTCCAGGATTTCTGGGCATGGCAGATGAGTTGGTGTCGTTTGATAATAGACTAGAAGCCATTTTCAAGAACTTGCTAGCCACAACGGCTATCTTTGATACCGTAGAACATGCGCGTACGGCAGCTCGTCAAGTTCGTTACCAGGTTCGTATGGTGACGCTTGATGGTACCGAATTGCGCACAGGTGGTTCCTACGCGGGTGGTGCCAATCGTCAAAACAACAGTATTTTCATCAAGCCAGAGCTGGAGCAATTACAAAAAGAAATTGCTGAGGAAGAAGCTAGTCTACGTTCAGAAGAAGCGACTTTGAAGACCTTGCAAGATGAGATGGCAGTATTGACTGAAAGATTAGAAGCTATCAAGTCTCAGGGTGAGCAAGCTCGTATTCAGGAGCAAGGTTTGTATCTTGCTTATCAACAAACCAATCAGCAGGTCGAAGAACTGGAAACGCTTTGGAAACTTCAAGAAGAGGAATTAAATCGTCTTTCTGAAGGAGATTGGCAAGCGGACAAGGAAAAATGCCAAGAGCACCTTGCTACTATTGCCAGAGAAAAGCAAAATCTGGAAGCTGAGATCGAAGAGATTAAGTCTAACAAAAACGCTATTCAAGAACGTTATCAAAACTTGCAGGAACAGATTTCTCAAGCGCGCTTGCTTAAGTCAGAACTGCAAGGACAAAAACGGTACGAAGTTACTGATATTGAACGCTTAGGCAAGGAACTGGATAATCTAGATATCGAGCAAGAGGAAATTCAGCGCCTTCTCCAAGAAAAGGTTGATAATCTCGAGAAAGTGGATACGGATTTGCTAAGTCAGCAGGAGGAAGAGGCCAAAACTCAGAAAGCCAATCTTCAACAAGGTCTGATTCGCAAGCAGTTTGAGTTGGATGATATAGAGGGTCAACTGGATGATATTGCCAGCCATTTGGATCAGGCTCGCCAGCAGAACGAAGAGTGGATTCGCAAGCAAACACGTGCTGAAGTTAAGAAGGAAAAGGTCATCGAACGCTTGCGCTATCTACAAACTCAATTAACAGACCAGTACCAGATTAGCTACACAGAGGCTCTAGAAAAGGCTCATGAACTGGAAAATCTCAATCTGGCAGAGCAAGAGGTTAAGGATTTAGAGAAGGCTATTCGCTCACTGGGACCTGTCAATTTAGAAGCTATTGAACAGTACGAAGAAGTTCACAGCCGTCTGGATTTCCTCAATAGCCAGCGTGATGATATTTTGTCAGCGAAAAATCTGCTTCTTGAGACCATCACAGAGATGAATGATGAGGTTAAGGAACGCTTTAAATCAACCTTTGAGGCTATTCGTGAATCCTTTAAAGTGACCTTTAGACAGATGTTTGGCGGTGGTCAGGCAGACTTGATTTTGACTGAAGGAGACCTGCTGACAGCTGGGGTTGAGATTTCTGTCCAACCACCAGGTAAGAAAATCCAATCTCTCAACCTCATGAGTGGTGGGGAAAAAGCCCTATCAGCTCTGGCTCTGCTCTTCTCAATCATCCGAGTTAAGACCATTCCTTTCGTCATCTTGGACGAGGTAGAGGCGGCGCTGGACGAAGCCAATGTCAAACGTTTTGGGGATTACCTCAACCGCTTTGACAAGGATAGTCAGTTTATCGTCGTAACACACCGTAAGGGGACGATGGCGGCAGCGGACTCTATCTATGGAGTTACCATGCAAGAATCAGGTGTGTCTAAGATTGTTTCGGTTAAATTAAAAGATTTGGAAGAAACAGTAGACTAGTTACCAAACGATAGCATTTCTTAGGAGGTGCTATTTTTTTAAACTAAAGTGCTACATTTTCTCTTAAGGTCAGTTCAGGCGCAAAAAATGACATTTGGGATTTCCTCTTAGCGAAAAGACTTTCTCTATGATATAATAGTTTCATGATTACAACAGTACCTATTAAGAACGAAAAAGATATTGCAGTACCGGGAAAAACAGTCCTTGTACTTGGTTATTTTGATGGCATCCACAAGGGACATCAGAAACTTTTTGAAGTGGCCAGTAAGGCTTCGATGAAGGATTATCTGCCAGTTGTCGTGATGACCTTTACAGAGTCGCCAAAACTTGCCTTGCAACCTTACCAACCTGAGCTTATGCTCCATATCGTCAATCACGAGGAACGGGAGCACAAGATGAAGTGGCACGGAGTAGAGGCTCTCTTCTTACTTGACTTTAGTAGCAAATTTGCTAGTTTAACGGGTCAAGAATTCTTTGATACTTATGTTAGAGCTTTAAAACCAGCGATTATCGTAGCGGGATTTGATTACACGTTTGGTTCAGATAAGAAAACTGCGGATGATCTGAAGGATTATTTTGATGGAGAGATTATCATTGTTCCTCCAGTTGAGGACGAAAAGGGCAAAATCAGTTCCACACGGATTCGCCAAGCTATTCTTGATGGAGATGTCAAGGAAGTCAAGCATCTGCTCGGCACACCGCTCCCAACCCGCGGAATGGTCGTTCATGGGAATGCTCGTGGGCGTACGATCGGTTATCCAACAGCCAATCTAGTCCTGAGAGATCGAACTTATATGCCAGCAGATGGGGTATATGTAGTCGATGTAGAAGTACAACGTCAGAGATATCGTGGCATGGCAAGCGTTGGGAAAAATGTTACTTTCGATGGAGAAGAGCCACGTTTTGAAGTCAATATTTTCGACTTTTCAGATGATATTTACGGTGAGACAGTCATGGTCTACTGGTTAGACCGTGTCCGAGATATGGTCAAATTTGACTCCGTAGAGGAACTGGTAGACCAACTCCAGAAAGACGAAGAGATTGCTCGGAACTGGAAGGATGGAGAGTAGAAAAGTTTAAAAAAGTGAACCATATTTTGTGTTTGCTTTTTTATTTTTGAAAGAAATTTTTATAGCGAGAAACATAATTGAAGCTTGATTGAAAATCTGTTAAAATAGTGATATTCATAACTTTAAAACCAAAGAAAAGAGACTAGTATGATTACAGGCGAATTAAAAAATAAAATTGATCAGCTGTGGGAAATGTTGTGGACTGAAGGAAATGCAAATCCTCTAACAAATATTGAACAATTGACTTATCTTCTGTTTATGAAGGATTTGGATAGTGTCGAGCTTGGACGCGAAAGCGATGCTGAGTTTCTAGGGATTTCTTATGAGGGAATTTTTCCAAAAGACAAACCTGAATACCGTTGGTCAACTTTTAAAAATATGGGAGATGCTCAGGAAGTCTATCGTTTAATGACACAGGAGATTTTTCCATTTATGAAGAATCTTAAGGGTGATACTGATGATACAGCTTTTTCACGTTATATGCGTGAAGCTATCTTTCAAATAAATAAACCTGCTACGCTCCAAAAGGTGATTTCTATATTAGATGAATTTCCAACCAGAGGCTCAGATATAGATTTTGATAATGACACACAGGGAATTAATGATATTGGAGACATCTATGAATATCTGCTATCAAAATTGTCAACCGCAGGTAAAAATGGACAGTTTCGTACACCTCGTCACATCATCGATATGATGGTTGAGTTGATGCAACCAACTATCAAGGATATTGTCTCAGATCCTGCTATGGGCTCTGCTGGTTTCTTAGTATCTGCTAGCCGCTACTTAAAGCGTAAAAAAGATGAATGGGAAACCAATCCAGATAATATCAACCACTTTCATAACAATATGTTTCATGGAAATGATACGGATACAACCATGCTTAGACTTGGTGCAATGAATATGATGCTGCATGGAGTGGAAAATCCACAAATTAGTTATCTTGACTCACTATCTCAAGATAATGAAGAAGCAGATAAGTACACTCTAGTTTTAGCAAATCCTCCATTTAAAGGGTCACTTGACTACGATTCAACTTCAAATGATCTCCTTGCAACTGTAAAAACCAAAAAAACAGAATTGCTTTTCCTTGCTCTTTTCTTGCGTACCTTGAAACCAGGGGGGCGTGCAGCAGTTATTGTACCTGATGGTGTCCTCTTTGGTTCCTCTAAAGCCCATAAAGGAATTCGTCAAGAAATTGTTGAGAATCATAAATTGGATGCTGTAATATCAATGCCAAGTGGTGTTTTCAAGCCTTATGCTGGAGTTTCAACTGCCATTCTCATCTTTACAAAAACTGGAAATGGTGGAACGGATAAGGTCTGGTTTTACGATATGAAAGCAGATGGTTTAAGTTTGGATGATAAACGACAACCGATCAGTGATAATGATATTCCAGATATTATTCAACGTTTCCATCAACTTGATAACGAAGCAGAACGTAAGAGAACGGATCAGTCTTTCTTTGTTTCAGCCGATGAGATAAAGGATAATGATTATGATTTATCGATCAATAAATACAAAGAAATCGAGTATGAAAAAGTTGAGTATGAACCAACAGAAGTCATCTTAAAGAAAATCAATGATCTAGAAAAAGAAATTCAAGCTGGCTTAGCAGAGTTAGAAGAATTACTCAAGTAGGGAGATGCAGGTATGAAAAAAGTGAAGTTGGGGGAAGTTTGTGAGATATTAAATGGATTTGCCTTCAAGAGTTTGCTATATGTTAATGAAGGCATTCGTATTATAAGAATTACTAATGTTCAAAAAGGATACATCGAAGATAGTGATCCCAAATACTATCCAATTGAATATACAAATTCAATCGAGAAGTATATTTTAAAAGAAAATGATTTGCTTATGTCTTTAACAGGAAATGTTGGAAGAGTAGGATTAATGAGTAAAACAATGCTTCCTGCTGCGTTAAATCAACGGGTTGCCTGTTTAAGAACTATTGATAGTTTAATTTCCAAAGAATATGTATTTCAATTTCTTAATTCAGATCTGTTTGAGCAGTCAGCAATAAGAAGTTCTAATGGTGTTGCTCAAAAAAATTTAAGTACAGACTGGTTAAAAAAAGTAGAAATTACTTATCCTTCAGTTGAGCAACAAGAGTTGATTACCAGTACGTTAAATTTGATTGAACGATTAATTTGCTGTCGTAAAGAACAAAATAAAAAATTGAACGAGCTCGTCAAATCCCGATTTAACGAGATGTTTATATTAAATGACTTTTCATTGAAAAGACTAGGAGAATTAGTTGAAGAAGTCCGATATGGTACTAGTTTACCAGCCACTCTTAATGGTAAATATGGATATTTAAGAATGAATAATATAACTGAAGATGGTAAGTTGAATATACAGAATTTAAAATATATAGATATTCCAGAGAAAGACTTAGAAAAGTATGTAGTAAGAAAAGGGGATGTACTATTTAATCGTACAAATAGTATTGAATTAGTTGGGAAAACATGTATTTATGAATTAAATTTTGATATGGTTATTGCAGGTTACATTATTCGTATTAGAACAAATAATAATATTTTAAACTCTAGATATCTATCCGAATTTTTAAACTTTCCTAGTACAAAGAAGTTTCTAAGGAACATCGCGAAAGGTGCTGTTAATCAAGCTAATATAAATGCAAAGGAATTACAAGATATTTCTGTCCCCCTCCCCCCTCTTTCCCTCCAAAACGAGTTCGCGGACTTTGTGGCTCAGGTCGACAAATCACAATTGGCAATTCAAAAATCTCTAGAAGAATTGGAAACCTTGAAAAAATCACTTATGCAGGAGTATTTCGGTTAAGATTCGAGATGAAATAGCAGTTTTACACTATCATTGTAATTACCGTAATTATTTGTTATAATACTTCAAAGGAGGAAATCAGATGGTCGTAAAAACAAGAAAACAAGGAAATTCAATCACCATTACGATTCCAAGCGAGTTCAATATTCCAAGTGGTGTTAAATACGAAGCGAAATTGTTACCAAGCGGTGAAATTATCTTTACTCCTGAAGAATTGGATCATCAGGTCTCTTATGTTTCTGATGATGCCTTTAACTTAAAATTGGATACAATTTTTGATGAATACGACGATGTTTTCAAAGCTTTGGTGGAAAAATGACAGTCTATCTAACAGAAAAGCAAATTGAAAAAATCAATGCTTTAGTAATTCAACGGTATTCTCCAAAGGAGCAAATTCAAACAGTTAGTCCTTCAGCGTTAAATATGATTGTGAACTTACCAGAACAATTTGTTTTTGGCAAACCTCTTTATCCAACAATTTTTGATAAAGCAACAATATTATTTGTCCAATTGATAAAGAAGCATGTTTTTGCCAATGCCAATAAACGAACAGCTTTCTTTGTTTTGGTGAAGTTTTTACAATTAAATGGTTATCGCTTTTCTGTTTCCGTGGAAGAAGCGGTTGATATGTGCGTGACTGTAGCGGTAGAAGCTTTAACTGATGAAAAAATGATGAGCTACTCTAAATGGATTTCTGAACATTCTATCAGAGAAAAGGTCAAAAAGTGAGATAGTATGCTGGATTGAAATGAGCATAAGAAAATAAATGAACAGGCAATATTAGAATTCTGTAATGCAGAAACTGATATTGCCTCTTTTTATTGATGAGTAATAATGAAAGTGAGAATTTATGGAATCAAAAGTTACAATTATCATACAAGAAATGTTACCACTTTTAAACAATGAACAATTACTAGCATTGAGAGAGAGTTTAGAGCGCCATCTAGTGGATGGAAAAAAACAGCAAAAGTATTCGAATAATTATCTGTTGCAACTATTCATCACTGCTAAGCAGGTGGAGGGATGTAGCGCAAAAACAATACGTTATTACCAGAGAACAATTGAAAATTTGTTTCATGATATTAAGGAGTCTGTGACACAACTGACAACAGATAATCTAAGGTGTTATCTAGCAAATTATCAGTCTGAAAAGGACTGTAGTAAGGCGAATTTGGATAATATTCGGCGTATATTGTCTTCTTTTTTTGCTTGGCTTGAACAAGAGGAATATATCATCAAGAATCCCATTCGAAGGATTAAAAAAATTAAGACAGAACAAACTGTAAAAGAAACTTATACGGATGAACATCTGGAAATTATGCGGGATAACTGTGAAAATTTAAGAGATTTGGCAATGATAGATCTACTAGCATCAACAGGTATGCGTGTAGGTGAACTGGTCCAGTTGAATCGTTCTGATATTGATTTTGAAAACAGAGAGTGCGTTGTTTTTGGAAAAGGAAAAAAAGAAAGACCCGTATATTTTGATGCTCGTACGAAAATTCATTTAAGAAACTATCTCAATGATAGAAAAGATAGCCATCCTGCTCTTTTTGTAACGCTAGTTGGAAAAGCCCAGAGACTTGGAATTGCGGGTGTCGAGATTCGATTGAGAAAGTTAGGACAAAAACTTGGAATACAAAAGGTTCATCCACATAAATTCAGAAGAACTTTAGCGACTAAGGCAATTGATAAAGGAATGCCTATTGAACAGGTCCAAAAACTACTAGGTCACAGCAAAATTGATACAACCCTGGCCTATGCCATGGTTAACCAAAGCAATGTCAAACATTCGCATCAAAAATTCATCTCTTAAATGCAAATCCCGATATTTCGAGGAGGTGGTTGCATGAAGAAAGTGAAGTTGGGAGAATTAGTTTCTATTCAAACTGGTAAATTGGATGCCAATGCTGCAGTTGTCGGAGGTAAGTATCCATTTTTCACAACAGCAAAAGAAATTTCGTGGATTAACGATTATGTTTATGACGACGAAGTCGTTTTAGTTGCAGGAAATGGGGATTTAAATGTTAAGTATTATAAAGGAAAATTCAATGCTTATCAGAGAACTTATATTTTGAGTAATAATTCTAATGTAAGAATGAAATATCTATACTACTTTCTTGATAAGTATATAAAGGTTTTGCGCCACCAGTCAATTGGAGGAGTAATAAAGTATATTAAGCTCAATAATTTATCAAATGCTCAAGTTCCAATGATGAGTATTCCTGAACAAGAAAAGATTATTAAGAATTTGGAGAAAATAGATTATCTAATTTCAAAAAAAAGTCAGCAATACACGGAATTATCAAAACTTGTAAAATCCCGATATTCCGAGGAGGTGGTTGCGTGAAGAAAGTGAAGTTGGGAGAAATTTGTGATATACAAGCAGGAGGAACTCCTTCAAGAAATAAAAAAGAATTTTGGGTTCAAGGTAACATTCCCTGGGTAAAAATAAAAGATATAAACTCAAAATACATTTCTAAAGTTGAAGAACATATTACAGAATTAGGATTGCAGTTTTCCTCCGCAAAATTATTTTCAAGAGGTACGATACTGTATACTATTTTTGCTACTATTGGTGAGGTAGCTATATTAGATATTGATGCTGCAACAAATCAGGCTATAGCAGGTTTACATTTAAAGTCTGAAAAAGTATTAAAAGATTATCTTTATTTTTTCCTTCTTTCTATTAAAAATAGAGTAAAAAACGACAGTAGAGGAGTGGCTCAGAATAATATTAATTTAACTTACTTGAAAAATATAGAGGTCCCTATTGTTGAAAATAGTATTCAGCAAGAAATTTGTAACAATTTAACTAAAATAAATCAAATAATTACTCTACGTAATCAGCAGCTCATAGAACTCTCAAACCTTGTAAAATCCCGATTTAACGAGATGTTTGGAGATATTTTTGATAATCCACAGTCTAAATTAGAAGATCACACTGAGTTAAATCCGAATAAAAGGGAGGAGCTACTAAACTTTAATGGAGATGTTTCGTTTATACCAATGGCAAACGTTAGTGAAAATGGAAAAATTAATTTATCTATTAATCGAAATATTGATGATGTTCGAAAAGGGTTTACTTTTTTTAAGGATAATGATGTAATTGTTGCAAAAATTACACCATGTTTTGAAAATGGGAAAGGTGCCCCATTATTTGGGCTATTGAATGGTATAGGGTTTGGTTCAACTGAATTTCATGTTCTTAGACCAAAGAACACGGTCAATACAGTATGGTTATACCATGTAACAATGCTCTCGGAATTTAGACTTGAAGGTGAGAGAAAGATGACAGGAAGCGGAGGACAGAGAAGAATTCCTAAGGATTTCATTAGTAATTTCAAATTAAATATTCCCCCTCTTTCCCTCCAAAACGAGTTCGCGGACTTTGTGGCTCAGGTCGACAAATCACAATTTGCTTGTGGGATAGTTATAAAACTGTGGAGAAATAGCTTGAAATCTAGTATAATATAGCTATCTATTTATTCAAAGTGAGAGAAAAATGGGAAATTTTGATTTTTTTTTAAATAACGAAGAGTATGAATCTTTTTCAAAGCCTTGTATAGAAGCTGAAAATATGATTGCGACATCTACTGTGGCTACTGCTTTTATGGCGCGTCGTGCTTTGGAGCAGGCTGTTCATTGGATATATAGTCACGATTCATATCTAGAAGCTCCCTATCGTGCTACCTTATCTTCTTTGGTATGGGATGATGATTTTAGAGAGATTGTGGATCCTGAGCTCCACAGGCAGATTGTTCTTTTAATTCGATGGGGAAATCACGCTGCACATGGTGGAGAAATTAAGGAACGAGAAGCGATTTTGGCTTTGCATCATTTGTATCAGTTTGTCAATTTTATTGATTATTGCTACAGTAACAAGTTTGTGGAGCGTTATTTCGATGAGAAGTTATTGCCACTTACAGCAAACATCAAGTTTCGAGAAACGCCGCAATCTATGGCGAAATTACAAAACAGTTTGCCAGATCTTCCTGATTTCGATGAACAGATGGCTAGTCAGTCCTTGGCTGCTCAAGAGACTTATACTGAAAAACGTGAAACAGCAGCTCTACGGCAAGATGTATCTTTCCATATCGATCAACTATCTGAAGCAGAGACAAGAAAACTCTTTATTGATATTGATCTCCGTTTAGCGGGTTGGACATTTGAAGAAAACTGTCGTGTTGAGGTAGACGTTCATGGTCTGAAGCATGGTACAGGAACTGGATACTGTGACTATGTTCTTTATGGCAAAAATGGTAAAATTTTAGCAATTGTTGAGGCCAAAAAGGCATCTGTAAATCCAGAAGCAGGGGAAGTACAGGTCAAAGAATACGCTGAAGCTCTTGAGAAACAAATTGGCTATCGGCCAATTTGCTTTATTACCAACGGTCTAAAGCACTACATACTTGATGGTGTTAATCGTCGTCAGATTGCAGGGTTCTACTCTCAAGAAGAGTTGCAACTGTTGATGGACAGACGTCACTTGCAAAAACCACTCGAGGATATTTCTAGCAAAATTAGGGACGACATTTCTGGACGTCATTATCAGAAACATGCGATTACAAGTGTCTGTGAAGCATTCTCCAATAATCGTAGACAGGCACTCTTGGTTATGGCAACTGGTTCTGGGAAAACCCGTACAGCGGTTTCTCTAGTTGATATCCTATCGCGTCATAACTGGGTTAAAAATGTTCTTTTTTTAGCTGATAGAACTTCCCTAGTTAAGCAAGCTTATGATTCGTTTAGGAAATTACTTCCAGATCTTTCAGTTTGCAATTTCTTAGAGGATAAAGATGGTGCTCGATCTAGTCGAATGGTTTTTTCAACTTATCCGACTATGATAGGAGCGATTAGTGATCAAGAAGAAGTAAATCAACGCCCCTTCACTGTTGGGCACTTTGATCTCATCATAATTGACGAATCTCACCGTTCCATTTATCAGAAATACAAATCAATTTTTGATTATTTTGATGCACGGATTGTAGGATTAACTGCCACTCCGCGTCAAGATTTAGATAAAAATACTTACGATTTCTTTAACTTGGAGAATGGTGTTCCAACATACGCATACGATCTGGAAGAGGCTGTCAAAGATGGCTATTTAGTCGCTTATCATTCGATTGAAACTAAGTTGAAACTACCTACGGATGGTCTACATTACGATGATTTATCTCAAGACGAAAAAGAATATTTTGATAGCCAATTTGAAGATGGTAGTTCTGAGAAAGATATTGATCCTGAGGATTTTAATACCTCTATTTTCAATAAAAAAACAGTCAAAATTGTTCTAGATGAACTAATGACAAGAGGGATTCAGACAGCTTCAGGTGACGAAATTGGTAAAACCATTATCTTTGCTAAAAACCATCGACACGCTGAATACATCAGAGATATTTTTAACGAACGCTATCCTGAAAAAGGAAGCGATTATGCTCAAGTAATTGATTATAGCATTAAGCATTATCAAACCTTAATTGATGATTTTAAAATTAAGGAGAAATACCCTCAAATCGCAATTTCTGTTGATATGTTGGATACAGGTATTGATGTACCAGAAGTTGTTAATTTAGTCTTTTTCAAGAAAGTGCGTTCTAAAACTAAGTTTTGGCAGATGATTGGTCGTGGAACCCGTCTTTGTAAAGATTTATTCGGACCTGAGCAGGATAAGGAAAATTTCTTGGTATTTGATTATGGTGATAATTTTGAATATTTCAAAGCTGATCCAAGAGAAGGAGATGGCCGTCACATTGTTTCTCTGACTCAACGTTTGTTTAACATCAAAGTGGACTTGATTCGTGAACTGCAGGAGCTTCGTTATCAAGATGATCAATTTGCTAGAGAATACCGTCAACAACTCGTCTCAGAACTTCATGAGCGTATGGTGAGCTTAAATGAGTTAGACTTTAGGGTTCGTATGGTCTTAGATACAGTTTATACTTATAGGAAGTTGGAAAATTGGCAAAATCTAACGACTGTCACAAGTGAAACAATCCAGAAAGATCTTTCTCCGCTTCTATTTGAAGAAAGTAAAGAGGACGAGATGGCGAGACGATTTGATTTATGGTTGTTTCAGATACAGTTAGGACAACTGTTGGCTAAGCCAGCAACTATCCATATATCTCAAGTTATGAAAACAGCTAAAGCTCTTGCCAGGGTTGGCAATATCCCACAAGTTTTTGCACAGGCTGAAATCATCAGGAAAGTACAGGAACCAGAATTTTGGGAAGAAGTTGATTTATCTGAGCTGGAAAAAATACGCCTTGCTCTTCGAGATTTACTACAGTTTCTGGATAAAACGGAACGCACTGTATATTATGTCAATTTTGATGATCACATTCTTTCCACTGTCCATGATACTAAGCCATATTTACAAGTCAATGACCTGCGATCTTATAATGAAAAAGTTGAACATTATTTGAAAACTCATCTAGATGATGAAGCAATTTCTAAGTTATACCATAATGAAAAATTGACCTCTCAAGATTTACTTGCACTTGAAACATTGCTTTGGGAAAAATTAGGTAGCAAGTCAGATTACCAACAACATTATGAAAATAAGGCAATTCCTAGATTGGTTCGTGAGATTATTGGTTTGGATAGAGAGTCTGCCAATCAAGTTTTTTCTAAATTTTTATCGGATGAGAGTCTCAATGCCAAGCAGATTTCCTTTGTGAAATTGATTGTAGATTACATTGTAGAAAATGGTTGTTTGGAGACTAAAGTTTTAACACAAGAGCCGTTTAAATCGTATGGTTCGGTTCAACTACTCTTTCAACACCAACTCCCTATACTTCGTAATATTGTCCAAACAATTGAACTCATCAATGATCGAGCTGGAGAAGCAGCGTAAATAATAAGAGGTTATAAATGCAAACGCAAGAAGAAATGAATATTCTGGTACCTGAAAAATTAGCAGAAATTGAGCGTGATTATGGTGTCAGAGTTTTATGGGCTATTGAGTCTGGTAGTCGTGCATGGGGCTTTGAGTCTCCTGACAGTGACTTTGATGTACGGTTTATTTACAAACACAAGCGAGATTTTTATCTCCGTTTGAATGAACAGCGTGATGTTATTGAGCTACCGATTGACGATACTTGGGATGTGAGCGGCTGGGATTTAGACAAAACTTTAAAACTCCTTTATAAGTCAAATCCAACATTGTTTGAATGGTTACAGTCTCCAATTGTTTATCAACAAACGGATTTTATCGAGCGCATACGTCCTCTTGTCAACCAGTATTTTTCTGAGAAAAAAATGCTCTACCATTACTTGAACACTGCTAGAACTCAAATGAATAAGTATCTTTCAGGAGACAAGGTCAAACCTAAAAAGTATTTCTATGCGCTGCGTCCTATTTTGGCTTGTCGTTGGATCGAAAAATATCATTCTATTCCGCCGATTTTATTTGATGATTTGGTCAAAGAATTGCTGCCGTCCCAAATGCAGGAGCATGTGTCAAGATTGCTTGACATTAAGATAAATGGACCTGAAGACCTGGAAATTGAGCCTATAAAGCCAATTCAAGATTATATTTTAGATAATATCCAAGAACTCGATGCCTACATCCAAAACGTTACTGAGGAGAAAAAAGAGTGGGAACCCCTAAATCAATTTTTCCTTGAAGAATTAAGGCATGATTGAGGTTGTTTATGGGTAAATGGACATGTAAATGTGGTCAAGAAATGAACGACCATAGATCGCCCGATCCAAATGCTTATTCAGTTTATTCGGATGAGTTGTTTGAAGAAATCATGAATAAAGCTGACGACCATAATAAAATTTCTTATGATGAGATTTCTGAAGCATCCTTTTATATGTGGAAGTGCCCTGAATGTGGCAGTTTTATGGTTTTTGGCGAAGACGGGGATAGGGAACGCTTTACTTTTTATGAGCGCCAAGAAGCAGAAAAGGTTGAGCCTCTCTTTGATCCGAATCAAGAGCTAAATCTCGTTGTTGTTGAGTTTCAGGAGGGAGGGAATGGCTATACTTATATTTGTGATGACCCAAATATCCATATTGGACATGCTGTAGTTGTCCCAGTGGGGAAGGAAAATACTGAAAAAACTGCTCTAGTTGTACAGAAGTATCATGCCCTACCAAAGGATATCACTTTTCCTGTTGAAAAGTTAAAACGAGTCATCCGTAGGTATTCACATTTCGACCCACACACTTCAAAAATCGTTTGTAGAAATTTAATTAAGCTTGGAAGAATTCTTGATGCTTGTTCTAAAAACGCTAAACCTGCTAATCAGCAATATTATAGTATCAAAACTCCCTTAGGCTATTTCTGGTTAGAATTAAATGGAGTTCCGATTCCGATGAAAATTACACAGATTCAAGTCAGAGATAAAAAGTACCAAGTAGAAGGTGCCTTTTATATTAAGCCTTCAGAGATTAATTGTAGAAAATTCTATGAACTGGAATTATGTGCAGATTTTGATATTGACGCCTCGAGATGGATCGATGTTCTTTCTGATGAAAATGTTTGGGGCAATAGCTGGGAACTAAATGGTCTTCAATTTGGGATTACTGCAGGGGAGTCTCCAGAATTTGAAGACGAAGTTGTAGCAAGAAAGTATAGTCGTATCCCACTTTATTATGACTGGCACCCTGAATTTGAAGATTATTATGGCTTCAGTTTAGCTTGGAAAAAATACAAGTCTGATAGCGATTTGTCAATAGATTTCTATACAACGTAAGATGCAGGAGAATAAGCATGAATCAAGCATGGGAATTATTGTTTGAGGGCAAGATTGAAGAGGCTAAAAAATTAGTTGAAGCTGATTTTTCTTTGGAAACTTGCACTAATTTTAGTTTATTAAATTTGATGGGCTATATCTATCTTGAAGAGCAAAATTATAACGAGTGCTTAAGTATCTACCAGCGTTATATTGACTTAGCCCGAACTAAAAGTGACCAAGAAAATGAACATATAGGCTATCATCAGTTAGCGATGGTTTACCGTGAAATGGGGCATTTTCAAAAAGCTCTACTCTATATCGATCAGGAAATGCAAATTATAAAAAAATATTTTCCCAATGATGCTTTGAAATTTTCTGTTAACAACTATGAACAAGGCTACCTTCGTTTAAAGTTGGGAAATCTAGAAGAGGCAGAAAGCTATATGCAAAAATCCCTAGATTTTGCTTTGACAACTGAGGACTTCATTGCCCAAGCCTGTTCCTATAGAGGGATGGGAGAGATTTATCTGAAGCAAGATTCAGTCAAATCACGAAATTATTTTTATCAATCTATTCAACTCTTTGAAAAAGCTGAGGATAAAATTGGAGCAGATGAGGTAAGAGCTTTGTTACAAAATGAGAAGTAGTCCAACTGAGCTGAAGAAAAACAGTAAAAAGCGAAGATTCATGGCGCAGAAAAGAGGCTAGTTCATAATTTCAACAACTGGAAGCTATGAAGTTTGACTGAAAAAATCCAGTTATGGGACTTAGTGCATTTATACTATGTCTTCATTTTACAGAAACCGAAAGTAAATAACTATTTTTAAGATAAAATTTTGTCTTTTATCATATTTTTTTGAAAAAAGCTAGTAATTTGACTGAAAAAATTTGCAATTCTCCACAAGAAAATATATAATATAGTTGAGATGGAAAAACGTTTTTCAAAAGGAGGTGCACATTATGTTCTTAGGATTCTACTTCCGTTTTTGGTTCAGCATTTGGTGGCGTTAATAGAGGTTAGTGGTTGTTAAATTAAACTCAAATAGCTTTATGCCAGTAAGAAACTGAATATTCAGTTTAATATGAGTTTTATTTTTTCTAGTAAATTAACGTTTTCTATCATAACTCTATTGCAGTTAAGCTATGATGTGTGATAATTGTCAACCCTATCTTGTTAACATTTTTATAGTCCTGAGAAATCTGATTTCTTAGGACTTTTTTTATTGCTTAAAAGGTTGTGTGTTGATTTTGTGGAACTAGGGAACAAAAAAAGACAAGCTACTTTTAAAAGTAATTTGTCTGTTGCTAGGCTATTTTTATTGAAACATGCGATAAACGTAGGGATTTTCTGGTTTGTCTACTTTGGTGAAACTCTCAACTTCCAGTGTTGGGAGTTTTTGTTTGAGTTCTTTATGGTAGTGGAGGGTCAGGGTTCCTCTAGCGGTAATCCAAGTATTGTCAGGATATTGACGTGAGTTTCCCTTGGTCAAGAGTCCATATACTCCAGAGTCTGCGATACAGTGGATAATCCCAAAGCGAAAGAGGAACTGGCTATCTGGATGGCTAGGATCGTTATAAACAAAGCCTGTAAACTTGATTTTCTTTCCTTCAAACTCTTGTGGATAGTTATATAGAACTTCCATGACCTCCATATAGTTTTCATCAGTGACTTGAATGGTTGGCTGGGAGAGGTATTTGTCAGCTGTAACCCTCATTTCCTTTTCATAAGCAGATTTGGAAAAATAGGTACTGGTATCGGGTTTGAGGTATTGACTGGATGTTCCTTCGCTTGCCTGAATAGCAGTATCGATTCCCTCAGCAAGTGGGAAATGATAACCTTTGGCAGATACGGTTCTCGAGTCCAAGCTTACTGTCGGAAAGGCAACTCCAATCAACAGAGGTAGTGACAGTAAAACGAAGCTGATTCGTCTAGCTCGACGACTTTCCAAATGGCTGTGAGAGTTAATTTTCTTGATCCAGATGTAGAATTGGACCAGAGCCAACAGAAGAGAAAGGACCATAGAGATATAGACTAGATAGGAATAGTGGAGGTTGATGTAGTGGCTGAGCTTGCCAGATAGCTGCAGATACAGGGTCAGAGCAAAATAACCTAGTAGAATGAAAAATCGGATCATAGCATCACCCCCATCATGTAAGAATAAAGTAAGACAAGCACTGTCACAATGCCCATGAATTGCCAGATGAAGCGCGCTTTGAGATAGTGTTTCATCATGAGGAGATTTTTGATATCAAGCATGGGACCAATGACCAGAAAAGCAAGGACTGGTGCTAGGCCGAAGCTCGAGAGGAGAGAAGCTCCGATAAAGGCGTCCGCCTCGCTACAAAGAGAGAGGATAAAGGCTAGAAACATGAGCAAGAGAATCGCAAGGACTGGACTAGCACTGATAGAGGTCAGGATCCGAGTCGGGACATAGACCTGTACGATGGCCGCAAAGAGACAGCCAAAGACTAAGTAACGCCCCATATCGAAAAACTCATCAATAGCCTGTATAAAGACCTGAAAGACCTTTCTAGCAGGAGTCAAGTGTGAAAAGTCATGTTCATGACAAGTGATAGGATTCTCTTTTTGAATGGGTTTCTTCCAGAAAAATCCTAGGAAAATCCCCAGAACCAAAGCAATCACAATAGCTCCCAAAGCTCGCAAGAAGGCAAGTTTTATTGAATTGCCAAAGGCAGAATATGTAGCGAAAAGAACGATGGGATTGATAATGGGCGCAGTCACCAGAAAAGGAACGGCCGTGTAGCTGGGTACTTTCTTTTCCAGAAAACGATTGATGATGGGAACGATTCCACACTCACAAGAAGGAAAGAGAAAACCAATGAAGGTACCAAAAAAAATCCTCCCCCACCGATTGCGAGGGAGAAACTCATAAACTTTATCAGGTGTGATATAGACTTCAATCCAGCCTGAAATGAGACTCCCAATCAGGACAAAGGGAAGGGCTTCAATCATGATAGAGAGAAAAATAGCCCCTGCTTGTAAGATACTAGGAGGAAGAGATTGGAAAACAGTCATCTATTTTTTATTCTCAACTTTTTCTTTTTTGTCTTTGTCATCTGGGAAAGTGACTTGTGTTAAGTCAGGAAGTTTTGCGAATTCTTCAAACATCTTGTCCAAGTCATCCGTTTTTGTAAATTTAACAGCCATGGGCCTACCTCTTTTCTACATTCTACCTCTATTATACTATTATTTTGTGGAAAAGGGATTATTTTGATAATCAAAGATGCAAAAACAGGTAAGGCAAAACAAGAGCTGTTCCTTATGGTATAATAGGTTTATGGATAAAAAATATGAAAAAATCTCCCAAGATTTGGGTGTAACCTTAAAGCAAATCGATACCGTTCTAAGTTTAACGGTAGAAGGGGCGACAATTCCCTTCATCGCGCGTTACCGGAAGGACATGACTGGTAGTCTGGATGAAGTGGCGATTAAGGCTATTATCGACTTGGATAAAAGTCTGACAAATCTCAATGATCGCAAGGAAGCTGTCTTGGCTAAGATTCAAGAACAAGGCAAACTGACCAAGGAATTGGAAGAAGCTATTTTGGCAGCTGAAAAATTAGCAGACGTTGAAGAACTCTATCTTCCTTATAAGGAAAAGCGTCGGACCAAGGCAACTATTGCCCGTGAAGCAGGACTCTTTCCTCTTGCTCGCTTGATCTTGCAGAATGTAGATGCCTTAGAGAAAGAAGCTGAGAAATTTGTCTGTGAAGGATTTGCGACTGGTCAAGAAGCCTTGGCAGGTGCGGTTGATATTTTGGTCGAAGCCCTATCCGAAGATGTCAACTTGCGCTCTCTGACCTATCAGGAAGTGCTGAGACACTCTAAACTCACTTCGCAAGTCAAGGATGAAAGTCTTGATGAAAAACAAGTTTTTCAGATTTATTATGATTTTTCAGAAACAGTTGGCAACATGCAGGGCTATCGAACCTTAGCCCTCAACCGTGGAGAAAAATTAGGCATCTTGAAAGTTGGCTTTGAACATGCGACGGATCGTATCCTAGCTTTCTTTGCTACTCGTTTCAAGGTAAAAAATGCCTATATTGATGAAGTTGTTCAACAGTCAGTTAAGAAAAAGGTCTTGCCTGCTATCGAGCGCCGCATTCGGACAGAATTAACCGAGAAGGCAGAAGAAGGGGCTATTCAACTCTTTTCGGATAATCTGCGCAATCTCCTTTTGGTTGCTCCGCTAAAAGGGCGCGTGGTTTTAGGCTTTGACCCTGCATTTCGTACAGGTGCCAAGCTGGCAGTCGTTGATGCGACGGGGAAAATGCTGACGACTCAAGTCATTTATCCTATCAAACCAGCATCAGCTCGTCAAATCGAAGAAGCAAAGCGAGACTTAGCCGATTTGATTGGTCAGTATGGCGTAGAGATTATTGCCATCGGAAATGGTACTGCAAGCCGTGAGAGTGAAGCCTTTGTGGCAGAAGTTCTGAAAGATTTTCCTGAAGTCAGCTATGTTATCGTCAATGAGAGTGGTGCTTCTGTCTACTCTGCTAGCGACCTTGCTCGTCAGGAGTTTCCAGACTTGACCGTTGAAAAACGCTCTGCTATCTCTATCGCCCGTCGTTTGCAAGATCCCCTTGCTGAATTGGTCAAAATTGATCCCAAGTCAATCGGTGTAGGGCAATACCAGCACGATGTCAGTCAGAAGAAACTGTCTGAGAGTTTGGACTTTGTCGTTGATACCGTGGTTAACCAAGTCGGTGTCAATATCAACACAGCCAGCTCAGCTCTTCTTTCCCACGTAGCTGGACTCAATAAAACTATCTCTGAAAATATTGTCAAATACCGTGAGGAAGAAGGAAGAATCACTTCACGCGCTCAAATTAAGAAGGTTCCTCGCCTCGGTGCCAAAGCCTTTGAGCAAGCTGCAGGTTTCCTCCGTATCCCGGAAAGTAGCAATATCCTTGATAATACAGGAGTTCACCCAGAAAACTACGCTGCCGTTAAGGAGCTCTTCAAACGATTGGCTATCAAGGACTTGAATGAAGAAGCACAAAATAAACTTAAGTCCCTTTCAGTCAAGGAAATGGCGCAAGAACTAGAACTTGGCCCAGAAACCCTTAAAGATATTATTGCAGACCTTCTCAAACCAGGTCGAGATTTCCGTGATTCCTTTGATGCTCCAGTTCTCCGTCAAGATGTTCTGGATATCAAAGACTTAAAAGTAGGCCAGAAGCTAGAAGGTGTGGTGCGTAATGTCGTTGACTTCGGTGCCTTCGTTGATATCGGGATTCACGAAGACGGCCTCATTCATATTTCTCATATGAGTCGCAAATTTATCAAACATCCTAGCCAAGTGGTGTCTGTTGGAGATTTGGTAACGGTTTGGGTTAAGAAAATCGATACTGAACGTGAAAAAGTCAATCTGTCGCTCCTCGCTCCAGATGAATCTAACTGAGTACGTTCAGTCTGTTTCCCTCGAAGACTTTGGTAGACCTTTTACACACCAAGCCCAGTGGAATTCTCGTCTGCGAACGACAGGTGGGCGATTTTTCCCTAAGGATGGGCATTTGGATTTTAATCCCAAGGTGTATAATGAACTTGGTTTGGAAGTTTTTCGCAAAATCGTGCGCCATGAACTCTGTCACTATCACCTTTATTTTCAGAAAAAGGGTTATCGACATAAGGACCGAGATTTTAAAGAACTTTTGAAAGAAGTGGATGGACTACGCTTTGTACCACCTTTGAAAAGTCAGGATAGTTACCTAGTCTATCAGTGCCAATCTTGCCAGCAAACCTATCAACGCAAGAGAAAGATTGACACGAAACGCTACCGCTGTGGCGTCTGTCGAGGCAAACTCGTTGTCTTAAATCGGCCTAAGGACTGATGTTCTTGGTCCCGTTTTATGCTATACTACTTGTAAGAATACCGAAAGAGGAAACAATCATGAATACAAAATTTTATAAAATGAGACGAAATCGTATGGTGTCAGGAGTTTTAGCTGGTCTATCAGACAAGTGGAAACTTGATGTAACCCTAGTCCGCTTTCTCTTTGCCATTTTTACCATATCAAATTTTGGAATTGGTGTGATTATTTACATCATCCTTGCCTCTATCCTGCCAACTAAGGAAGAGATTGATGCAGAAATGTATGGAACAGGACCACGCAAACGCAAGGAAGCCGAGGCCATTGAAGATAATGATGGCTGGTTTTGGTGAGATTTAACAGGGAAAATTTATTATTTGCACTATGTTACTTAAAAGAAGTAGCATAAATGACTGAAAATCCCTTGTGGTTATTTAGCCACAAGGGATTTTGATATTTAAGTATATTCTTTTCCATCTTGAGAGAGATGAATTACCTGATCAGCCATTTTCCAAATACTAGGATTGTGAGTTGCGATGATAATTGTTCTATTAGCATTACGAAGTTCAAGGAGAATTTCCATAATTTCCTTGGAATTTTTTGGATCTAGCGAGGCGGTAGGCTCATCGGCTAAAATTAAAGGAGGATCTTTCAGGATAATCTTAGCAAGCGCTACGCGTTGAGCTTCACCACCAGATAATTCATAGATTTTTTGGTTGAGACTTAGATAATCCAGTCTGACAGCTTGCAGTGCTTGAAGAAGAAGTCTCTCTTTCTCTTGTTTTTTGTTTTTCTTTTTACCAATCAGTCCTAGCTCAAGGTTTTCTCGGATGGTCTGACTTTCTAATAGTCCGAAGTTCTGGAAGAGATAACCTAGTTCGTTACGATAGAATTCCTCATTTTTTAGTGAAGTCAAAGACTTTCCTTTGTAAACGATTTCTCCTTTGTCGAAAGTCTCTAGTTTTGCAAGCATATTGAGCAAAGTGGTTTTTCCACAACCACTGTCTCCTATCAAAGCATACACCATACCACTTTGAAAATTCAGATTCAAGTCTGAAAAAATAATACGAGAACCAAATTGTTTCCAAATATGTTGTAATTCAATCATACTATCCTCCTTTGATAATGCTAGCATAAGTTTTAGTTTCCCTTTTATCACAAATTTTTAATAGAAGAATAGCTAAACTTGAAAAGCTGAGAAATAGGATCAGGGTAATCCAGATATTCTTAGAAATAATGAAAGCTAGACCACTTCCGAGAAAGAGAGCTATTATTTGAGAAGTGATATATCTACGGTGTAATTCAAAGAAATAATAGCCTGCGATTTTTTTCAAGAATATGGTTTTGCGAAAGGCTTCAAAATAGAGCAGATTTAAACTTGTAAACAGCAAAATTGAAGTCAAAATAGCAAACATAGAACTCGCTAAGTTACTAAAAATTTCGATTTTAATTTTTTGATTTAACTGGAGATAGGTTTCCCTAGCAGACGATAGCCCTGAGACCATTTGATCAAGTTGATAGTGTTTCAAAAGTTCTTGTGTCTGGTGGAGGTCTGTAAAATAGAGATATTCTAGATTTGTAAACCAGAAGATGGAGGAAGCCTTACCAAGTGCTTTAGGAGAAAGCACAAGAAAGATGGGATTTGATAACCATTGATCATAAGCGATATGGGTGGTATTATAGAGAAATACATCATTATTTTGATTGGTATAAGCTATACTAACTTCGACTCTATGCTTTGTATCACTACTGTATAATTGATTAGTTAAATCTTCTTGTATGTTTTGTTTTATTTGTTCCTCATTTTTCTTTTGTTCTTGAGGTAGTATTACAAGAACCTGTCCATCTTTTAGATTATTGATTTTTTTAAAGGTTTCTGATGTTAACTCTATACCTTCTTTTTTGAAGTAGTCAGGTGTTACATAGAGAATATTTTTTCCTTCCACACCATAAGGGTTATTTTCAGTTTCATTATGATTTGAGGTAGCTTGCTTAAGAGCTTGCTCAACTAGATTATGTTTAATAAGGAAGGCATTTCCATTTTCTAAAGAATATTGAATAAAGTCAAACCATTTATCAGCATTTGTCTGCAGTTCATCTAAATTTTTCATCTGACTGGAACGCCCTGTTTTAAGAGTAACAACATTGGAGCGTTGTTCCCAAGTAGCTTGTCCAGCCTCATTTTTCTCAAGTATATGATAGTAAGTAGACATACGTCCAAATCCTACAATAACCAGTAGAATGGCAAGTACCTGACCAAAGTAGAGAATGCGTAGAATTGACTTGATTGGTAATTTTCCTTTGATGATAGAGAGGAGATGGACTTTTTTTAAAGAAATGGTAAAAAGAAAGGCAATTAGAAGACTAAGTAAGAGAAGTAGGCTATTGTAAAGAATAAAAAGTATTCCTAAAAAAGTTTGAACCTCATAAGGATATCCTAGGGAAATGAGCAAGACACTTGCTATCAGCAAAGCAGGTAGACCAAAAAGAAGGATATCAAGTCCGTCTCTTGCGAGAGAACGAAAGAAGAGATGGCTCAGTCGTTCTCCAGAAATCAACCTAATCCCTGACTGAGAGAGAGATTGAATCTGACCAATAACAATCAAAGCTAAGAAAGTCAGCAAAAAGATTAACATACTGGTAAGCTGATTAGGTTGGGTAAAGAGGGCAAGTACAAAGGATACTCTGTCATTTTCAAATGCATTCGCTTTTTCTAGTCCAAGTTCTTTCAGATGAGTAGCCAATTCTTGACTAGTTAGGGATCCGCTGATAATATTGTAGTTGTTGAGAAGATCGCTCTTGTGAATGCTTTCTTGACTTGCTGGAGGCATCCAGTCTGGGAGTTGCCCATCTCCAAAAGCTTCGTAGAGAGTTCTTGATTTTCCATCACTATCCACTTCCCAAATGGTTCTTGCGATAAGACTATTATGTTCTTTAGCAAGGCTGTCTAATTCTTGTTTGAGGGTAGTATAATCGACTTGACCACTGTGTACAGCCACACCTGGAAATAGGCGTTGAGGAAGAGCTTCTTTCCAAAAGGACAGAGTGGCAATGAGGAAGAAAGTTAAAAGAAGATTGCTGATGAAGAGAAAAACACGTTTCATAGGAACCTCTTTCTAAAAAAGAGGGAGCTGAACCTCCCTCCTTATAGCAGTGATACGAATGATAGTTTAGCACCTTTAAAAATAATTAGCAGAAAGCCAATTCTTTTACAAGATGTCAAAGAAAGCCTTTTCATAACTTAATTTTACTATTTTTTTAAGAATAAAACAAGTAATGACAGGATTTCTTATAGTAGCCATTTTCAAAAAAATTCCTCAATCTTACAAAAATGTAAGATTAAAGTCTCTTTTGTAAGGTTAGGTTATGGCAGGCCGCCTTTTTTTGCGATAAACTAGACTCATAAAGAACAAAGGAGCAAAACCATGAAAAGAATTTTACAAAAGAAAAGAAGAAAACCAAGTCAAAAAGATATAGAGCGTGTTCAACTGGGATGCGCTATGATGCAAGCACAGTTTCAAATGATGGGATATTAAAAAGGAGAAAAACATGACACTTTTAGATGTAAAACACGTTCAAAAAATCTACAAAACACGTTTCCAAGGCAACCAAGTAGAGGCGCTTAAGGATATTCATTTTACCGTAGAGAAGGGTGATTACGTTGCCATCATGGGTGAGTCTGGTTCAGGAAAGTCAACCTTGCTCAACATTCTAGCTATGCTGGATAAACCAACTCGCGGGCAGGTTTACCTAAACGGAATAGACACAGCAACTATTAAGAATTCACAGGCTTCGAGTTTCCGTCGTGAGAAGTTGGGATTTGTCTTTCAAGACTTTAACTTGCTAGATACCCTGTCTGTTAAGGACAATATTTTGCTTCCGCTAGTGCTATCACGAAAACCTATCACAGAGATGATGAAGAAATTGGTAGTAACCGCTGAAAATTTGGGCATCAACCAATTGCAAGAGAAGTATCCTTATGAAATCTCGGGTGGTCAAAAACAGAGAGTTGCAGTAGCACGCGCTATTATCACCGAACCTGAAATTCTCCTTGCGGATGAGCCAACAGGAGCCCTTGATTCCAAGTCATCTGCAGCCTTACTCGATGTATTTGATGAAATCAATGAACGCGGTCAAACTATTCTCATGGTAACCCACTCAACGGCAGCAGCCAGCAGAGCCAAGCGCGTTCTCTTTATCAAAGACGGCATTCTTTACAACCAAATCTACCGTGGAGACAAGACAGAGCGTCAGATGTTCCAAGAAATCTCTGATACTTTGACTGTTATGGCAAGCGAGGTGAATTAGTATGTTCCGATTAACCAATAAGTTAGCGGTATCTAACTTGATTAAAAACCGCAAACTCTACTATCCCTTTGCTTTAGCTGTTCTCTTAGCTGTGACCATCACCTATCTCTTTTACTCACTGTCACTTAACCCTAACATTGGCAAGATCCGAGGGGGAGAAACTATCTCTATGACCCTCGCTCTCGGTATGGTGGTTGTTACTATCGCTTCTGGAATTATTGTCCTTTATGCTAATAGTTTTGTCATGAAGAACCGCTCCAAGGAGCTGGGTGTATATGGTATGCTGGGTCTCGAAAAGCGCCATTTAATCAGTATGGTTTTTAAGGAGCTTCTTATTTTTGGTTCCTTAACCTTGACAGCTGGTCTCGGCCTAGGAGCTCTCTTTGATAAGCTAATCTTTGCCCTTCTTCTGAAGTTGATGAAGATGAAAGTGGAGCTCGTTTCGACTTTCCAACCAATTGTCTTTATCCTAGTTCTCATCGTCTTTGGAGCTATCTTCCTAGGTCTAATTTTTATCAATGCCTTTCGTATCGCACGCATGAATGCCCTTCAGCTCTCTCGTGAGAAGGCCAGTGGTGAGAAAAAAGGACGTTTCTTAGGTCTTCAAACTATACTAGGTTTGATTAGTCTAGCAACGGGTTACTACCTAGCAGTTACAGTTGAAAACCCACTTTCTGCTGTTCTGATTTTCTTCGTAGCAGTCTTGTTGGTAATTTTGGGAACTTATCTTCTCTTCAATGCAGGGATTACAGTCTTCTTACAAATCTTAAAGAAAAACAAGCGTTATTATTACCAACCCAACAACATGATTTCCGTATCCAATCTCATTTTCCGTATGAAGAAAAATGCGGTTGGTCTGGCGACGATTGCTATTCTCTCAACTATGGTCTTGGTGACTATGTCTGCTACAACGAGCGTCTTCAAGGCTTCAGAAACTTTCAAGAAAGTCATGAATCCGCATGATTTTGGGATTACAGGGCAGAATGTTGAAAAAGAAGACATCGAAAAACTCTTGAGCCAGTATGCTAGCGATAAGGGATTGACTGTCACAAAGAAAGAAGTCCTTACATACAGTAACTTTGGTGTAGCAAATCAAGAAGGTACGAAATTGACAATTTTTGAGAAAGGTCAAAATCGTGTTCAACCGAAAACTATTTTTATGGTCTTTGACCAAAAAGATTACGAGAATATGACGGGGCAAAAACTTGCACTTTCAGGTAAGGAAGTTGGATTGTTTACTAAAAACAAAGAACTTCAAGGACAAAAAGAACTGACTCTGAATGACCAGACCTACACAATCAAAGAAGAAATCAAAAAAGATTTTATTCTTGAACATGTCCCAAATCAGTACAATATTCTAACTTCGGACTATAACTATCTGGTTGTTCCTGACTTGAAAGCCTTTCTTGACCAGCATCCTAATTCTTCCATCTTTAATCAATACTATGGTGGTATGAATGTAACGGCTAGCGAGGACGAACAGCTTAAAATTGCAGATGACTATTCAAAATTTGTCAACAACTTTAATAGAGAATTAAACAAAGAAGGAAGCTATGTTTACGGAAGTAATCTGGCTGATAGCAGTGCGCAGATGAGTGCTCTCTTTGGTGGAGTGTTCTTTATCGGTATTTTCCTCTCTATCATCTTTATGGTGGGAACTGTTCTCGTTATCTACTACAAACAAATCTCTGAAGGCTATGAAGACCGTGAACGTTTTATCATTTTGCAAAAGGTCGGACTCGATCAAAAGCAAATCAAGCAAACCATCAACAAACAGGTCCTAACTGTTTTCTTCCTTCCATTGCTATTTGCCTTCCTACACCTTGCCTTTGCCTATCATATGCTTAGCCTCATCCTAAAAGTCATTGGTGTGCTTGATGCAACCATGATGTTGACCGTTACACTTTCCATTTGTGCCATCTTCCTCATTGTCTACGTTTTAATCTTTATGATTACCTCTAGAAGTTATCGCAAGATTGTGCAAATGTAAAAAAAGATACCTCGATATTTGTCGAGGTATTTCTTTTATCTTAGATACTAAAGAGTTGTCCCAAGAGGAAGGTTACACCCATGGTGAGAAGTCCGATACAGAGGTTACGGATCATAGCAGTTTTCGTAGGAGCCTTGCCTAGTTTAGCACTGGTATAGCCTGTGATGAGAAGAGAAAGGGCTACGATAAAGACAGTAGCAGGGATCCGATAGTCACTTGGAAAGACGGTAATCGAAAGCATAGGAGGAAGACTTCCTAATATAAAGGCGATAAAGCTAGAAATAGCAGCATGCCAAGGATTGGTAAATTCTTCGTACTCGATACCGTATTTTTCCTCGACAAGGGCTTTGAGTGGATTTTTTAAAAAGGCCTTGTTAGTCAGGAGTTGGGCGGACGTTTCACACTCACCATTTTGCAGGTAAGCAGCATAGAGGGATTGTTTTGCAGATTCGATGTCCTTATCCAAGAGCAACTGTTCTCTGGCAACAGCAGCTTCTTCCGTGTCTTTTTGAGTGGATACAGAGACATATTCGCCACCTGCCATAGAAAAAGCACCAGCGAGAATAGCGGCCAATCCTGATAAAAAGATAATCCAGATATTGCTTGTCGCACTGGCAACACCGATAACGACTCCAGCGATGGAAATAATCCCATCATTGGCACCGAGAACACCTGCACGCAGGATATTGAGTCGTCCTGCAAAGTTTGCATCAATTTCATGTTTTATTTCTGTCATAGTCATCTCCTTTCTCTCCATTATAGAAAAAAGAGTAGGGGAATACAAACTTTTTAAACTATCTGAAAAAAGTTCTACGATTCTAATTTTTAAGCCCTTTCTAATTTTGCCGAAAAATGCTACTTCAAATTCTCAAATATTAAATTTTCTGACAATTTGTTGAAAAACTAAGGAAAGGATGTTATAATGGAACGTAAAATAAATTCAGGCTTCCTGAACCAATAGGAGTAACTAATGAAAAAACTAGGTTTTGTCCTTTTATCTTCAGCCTTGCTATTGACAGCATGTGCAGTCCGTTTTGAAAAATCAACCGAGACAAATGATTCCTCTAAGGTGACAGCTTTATCAGATGACAAACAAAAATTGCTGGATAAGGCAACCGCAGATTATAAGACTTTTGTACAAGAGCAAATTGATAAACTTTTGACCGATACTGAGGGCTTTGTCCAGCTTTTAAAAGACGGAAAATTGGAGGAAGCCAAGAAAGCTTATCCACTTGTTCGTATGTCTTATGAGCGTTCAGAACCAATCGCTGAGAGTTTTGGTGAATCTGATGTTAAGATTGACTTTCGTCTAGCAGACTATGTGGATGAAAATAAGACCGAGGAAGGTTGGTCAGGTTTCCACCGTATCGAACGAATCCTCTGGGAAGAAAACACAACTAAGGGAACCGAAAGTTATGGTGATCAGCTTGTCAATGATATCAAAGAGTTGAAGGCTAAGGTAGCGACTGTTGAAGTAGATCACAAGATTATGTTGACTGGAGCAGTTGACTTGCTCAATGAAGTGGCGACAAGCAAGATTACGGGTGAAGAGGAAATTTATTCTCATACAGATTTGTACGATTTCCGTGCTAATATCGAGGGTGCTGAGAAAATTTTCCAACTATTTAAACCTCTCCTTGAAAAATCAGATGCTGACCTAGTCAAAGAATTGGAAGCAGATTTTAAATCTGTCAACAGTTTGCTAGACAAACATATGACAGACAAGGAACACTACAAACTCTATACTGATTTGACAAAAGAAGACACCAAGGAATTGGCTGAAGCCGTGACAAAACTTGGTGAACCTCTATCACAAATGGGCAAATTTCTTGATGGAGAATAAGAAGTATGACTGATAAAGACGAAAATTTTTTTGAGAAAAAAATGGACCGTCGAGAATTTCTAAAAAAAGCAGGGATTGGAGGGGCTGGTTTAGCGCTAGGGCTCTCTGGTGCTTCTGCTTTTTTCGCACCTAAGCTAGGAAATCAAGAAAACATCTCGTACGGTAATGAAAAGATTGCTTTTTATGGCAAACACCAAGCGGGTATTACAACCCCTATGCAGAAGAATATTTATTTTGTTGTCCTAGATTTGCATACGACAGATAAAGATAAGATTATTCAGCTATTTAAGGATTGGACAGATTATAGTAGCAAGTTGGTAGAAGGAGAATTAGTCAAAAAAGATGGTCAGAATGCTCTCTTACCACCTAGTGACACTGGAGAAACCGTGGGGCTAAATCCTCATCGTTTAACGTTGACTTTTGGTGTGTCTGCAAGTTTCCTGAAAAAAATGAATTTAGAACAAAAACGTCCTCAACTTTTTAAGGATTTACCACCCTTCCCAAAAGAGCAACTGCGTGAAAAATATACTGGGGGAGATATTGTTATCCAAGCCTGTGCAGATGACGAGCAAGTTGCTTTTCATGCTATTCGCAACCTTATCCGTAAAGGGAGAAATGCGGTGACTCTCCGTTGGAGTCAGTCAGGTTTTGCAGCCATTGGAGATCGTCTGGAGACACCCCGCAACCTTTTTGGTTTCAAGGATGGAACAGCCAATGTGACCAAAGAGAAGGATTTTGACCGTGTTGTCTGGGCCGACAGCAAGGACTGGATGCAAAATGGATCCTATATGGCCGTTCGCCGCATCCAGATGTTTCTCGATACTTGGGATCGAACCAATCTTGAAGAGCAAGAAAATACCTTTGGTCGCTACAAGGAAAGTGGCGCTCCCTTTGGTAAGAAGAATGAGTTTGATGAAGTGGATTTGAGTCTTTTACCAGATGATTCGCATGTTCGATTAGCCAAAGAGGTAGATAAGCCACTCTTACGACGATCCTATTCATATTCAGATGGCATTGATGAAAAAACTGGACAATTTGACACAGGCTTGCTCTTTATTTCTTTCCAAAAGGATCCAGATCATTTTGTCAAGGTTCAAACTAACCTTGGAGCTACAGACAAGATGAATGAGTATGTAACCCACATCGGTAGCGGTCTCTTTGCCTGCTTTGGTGGAGTAGAGAAAGGAGGCTATATTGGTCAAAAATTATTGGAAGATTAACATTTGTTTCTTAGCCTTGTCTTTTCTCTTGTTAGCTGTTTTTCCCGTTAGCGCACAGGAAAGCCTGAGTTCATATTTTGTAAAGATAACGGATGCCTCTAAGGCTGTAAAAAATGATAATCAGGCAGAAGCCAAAGCTCTTGTTAGAGAAATGGCGACGGATTTTGAAAAAGTAGAACATTCTGATTCGGAAGCTGGTAAGGTCGTCAAGGAAAAGCTTGCTCTGACAGGAGATATAAGTGAGGAAAATCTGACACAGATTTCATCTGCTCTTCTTGCATTTGAGAAAGAGCAAAATCCAGTAGATCTTGATGCTGAAAAAGAAAAGCTTGTTAGTCGACTAAGACCGCGTTTTGAGGTTCTGGATAAGGCAATTACTTCAAAAGATATAGAGCAAATCCGAGAAGCTTATAAAAAGATGAATTCAACCTGGACGATCAATGAGAGTGTTGTCCGTGACAACAGTACAGCTCATTATGGTCAAGTAGAAACAGCTATTTCTTTCTTACGGAGTAGCATAGAAACTGAGCCTACTGATTTTAACTCCATCCAGACTTCCTTTGAGGACTTAAAAAAGGCTATTGATGATTTTGTAACTGGAAAAGAAGTCGCAGAAGCATCTTCTGATTTAAGTCTCAAAGACGGTATTGCCCTTTTGAAGAAGGCTTTGGAACAATTCCAAGCTGGTGACCAAGCATCAGGAGCAGCTAGTATGAAGGAATTCATCACTATCTGGCCAACGATTGAGGGTTCTGTTAGCACGACCAATCCTTCCCTCTATACACGAGTTGAAAGTGAAAGCCCTGTAATCATGGTCAAGGGAAGTGAGAAGGAATATCAAGAAAAATTAGAAAAACTGATTGCAGATTTATCTCAAATTGACACTAGTGCTACCTACAATGCTTTTGATGCCATGCTTATTCTCCTACGGGAAGGAGTAGAGGCTCTTTTAATCGTCATGGCCTTGGTCACGACACTAAAAGCAGCCAAGATGCGCAAAGGACTCAAGTGGGTATATGGTGGGGCCCTAACAGGTATCGCTGCGAGTCTAGTGATTGCATTTATATTACAAATTGCCTTTCCTGCTGTGACATCAGGTGCCAATCGCGAAATTATCGAAGGTGCTGTTGGTATTTTCGCAGTAGTGATGATGATTGTTATCGGTATTTGGCTTCATAGTAAATCCTCGGTCAAAAAATGGAATGACTTTATGGATTCACAGATAAAAACTGTGACCAAGACAGGTTCATTCATTTCTATGTTTGCTCTTAGTTTTCTAGCTGTTTTCCGTGAAGGGGCAGAGACCATTCTATTTTACGTAGGGATGTTACCGAGAATATCTAGTTTTGACTTTATTCTAGGTATTTCTCTAGCTTTGTTCGTCTTGCTAGTTATCGCATTTCTGATGAACAAGGCGAGTCAATTTTTCCTACCTCATAAGGTCTTCTTTATCCTGACATGGATGATTTATGCTCTGGCTTTCAAGATGCTTGGAGTTAGTGTGCATGCTCTGCAGCTGACAAATATGGCACCAAATCACCTGCTATCAAGTTTCCCAACTATCGACCTATTGGGCATCTATCCAAGTTGGGAAGGTTTAGGAAGTCAGCTAGTCTTCTTGATAATTGTTTTGGCTGTCACATTGAGACAGGGTGAAAAGTAGATGGATACAAAAGAATTGACAATCGTTGAACATCTGGTAGAATTTAGAAAGAGGTTCATTGCTGTTATAGTCTGTTTTTCTATAGTTTTCTGCGGAGCTTTATTGTTTGCTGATCAGCTTTATTGCTACCTGACTCAGTCCTTTAATCAAAAGTTGATTGTATTAGGTCCAAATGACATTCTGTGGATTTATTTGCGCTTAGCGAGCCTAATGTCCTTTACCATTACGCTACCTTTTACAGTTTATCAGATTTGGAGTTTTATCAAACCGGGGTTGAAAATAGAAGAAGCAAGAGCCATTTTTGCCTATATTCCAGCTAGTTTTATTTGCTTTTTACTTGGACTAGCCTTTGGATTCTACTTTGTAACGCCTGCCTTACTTCAAGTGCTTTTAGGACTTGGGGAAGGATTATTTGAAACTCAATTAACAGCGCAGAACTACTTAGACTTTGTTTTTCAAACAACTATCCCTTTGGCGTTCATCTTTGAATTGCCAGTCATCATCGCTTTTTTAACGACGATTGGCTTGATTGGACCAGGGCTCTTAGTTACCTATAGACGTTATGCCTACTTTATTTTATTGGTACTCGCTGTTATTTTGACACCAGCTGATTTTATTAGCGATCTAGCCATGACAATTCCTTTAATCTTGCTCTATGAGCTTAGTATTGCAATTAGCAAGAGGATAATAAAGAAAAAAATGAAAGGAGAAAAGAATGGGAATCTTACGTGATATCGGTGCTCCAGGATTGATTATCATTGTTTTAGGGGCACTCTTAATCTTTGGACCAAAACGGTTACCAGAACTTGGTGAATCAATCGGTAAAATGCTGTCTGAATTTAAAAAGGCAGTTAAAGGAATTGGTGACCAAGATCAGGAAAAGTAATCTATTCCATAATCATAAATAAAAACAAGAAAGTTAGGAACTGTAGCTGTCTAGGCCTAGGTGAGCAGTTTCCTAGCTTTTTATTGTATTCTTAAAAGTGATTTTAAGTTTTCTTTAAGGTTTGTATTATACTCTAAAGAACTCTATATTAACCGAATGTTAAGTAAAAAATATAGAGGGAAATCTAATTTTATTTCTCAAATTTAAATAGATAGTTTTCTGTCTTTTCTTCATGATGGAGACAGATTGTGATATAATAGATGGTAATGAGTTTTTTAGAATAAACTAAAGGAGAATATAAATGATCTATGCAGGAATCCTAGCCGGAGGAACTGGCACACGCATGGGAATCAGCAATTTACCAAAACAATTCTTGGAGTTGGGTGATCGTCCTATTTTGATCCACACAATCGAAAAATTTGTCTTGGAACCAAGTATTGAAAAAATTGTAGTTGGAGTTCATGGAGATTGGGTATCACACGCTGAGGACTTGGTTGACAAGTATCTTTCTCTCCACAAGGACCGTATCATCATTACCAAGGGTGGTGCTGATCGTAATAGCAGTATCGAGAAGATTATTGAAGCCATTGATGCCTACCGTCCAATTACTCCTGAAGATATCGTTATTACGCATGACTCTGTTCGTCCGTTTATCACACTTCGCATGATTCAGGACAATATCAAACTCGCTCAATATCATGATGCAGTTGACACAGTAGTAGAAGCGGTTGATACCATTGTTGAAAGTACCAATGGTCAGTTTATCACGGATATTCCAAATCGTGCTCACCTCTATCAGGGTCAAACACCTCAAACCTTCCGATGCAAGGATTTTATGGATTTGTATGGTTCCCTATCTGATCAAGAAAAGGAAATCCTGACGGATGCATGTAAGATTTTTGTTATCAAAGGGAAAGACGTTGCCCTAGCTAAAGGTGAATATTCAAACCTTAAAATCACAACTGTAACAGACTTGAAAATCGCGAAAAGCATGATTGAGAAAGACTAAGGCTATGATTAATCAAATTTATCAACTGACCAAACCAAAGTTTATCAATGTAAAATACCAAGAAGAGGACATTGATCAGGAGAATCATATCCTTATTCGTCCAAATTATATGGCGGTTTGTCATGCAGATCAACGTTACTATCAAGGGAAACGCGATCCAAAGATATTGGCTAAAAAGCTTCCTATGGCCATGATTCACGAGTCTTGTGGAACTGTTATTTCCGATCCAACTGGGACTTATGAAGTCGGTCAAAAGGTAGTTATGATTCCAAATCAACCGCCTATGCAGAGTGACAAAGAGTTCTACGAAAACTACATGACTGGAACCTACTTCCTATCTAGTGGTTATGATGGCTTTATGAGAGAATTTGTCTCTCTTCCCAAAGATCGTGTTGTGTCTTATAATTACATTGAGGACACAGTCGCTGCCATTACTGAGTTTGTAAGTGTTGGTATGCATGCCATGGATCGTTTCTTAAATCTTGCTCATAGCAAGCGAGAGCGCATTGCAGTTATCGGAGACGGTAGCTTGGCCTTTGTGGTTGCCAATATTATCAATTACACCTTGCCAGAAGCAGAGATTATCGTGATTGGCCGTCATTGGGAAAAATTGGAGCTTTTCTCTTTTGCAAAAGAGTGCTACATCACGGATAATATTCCCAAGGATCTGACCTTTGATCATGGATTTGAATGTTGTGGTGGCGATGGAACAGGACCAGCTATCAATGACTTGATCCGTTATATTCGCCCACAGGGAACGATTCTCATGATGGGAGTCAGCGAATACAAGGTCAATATCAATACGCGAGACTCTTTGGAAAAAGGCTTGCTCTTGGTTGGTTCATCTCGCTCAGGACGCATTGATTTTGAGAAGGCCATTCAAATGATGGAAGTTAAAAAGTTTGCGAATCGTTTGAAAAATATTCTTTATATCGAAGAACCAGTGAGAGAAATCAAGGACATTCACCGTGTCTTTGCTACAGACCTTAATACTGCTTTCAAAACAGTATTTAAGTGGGAAGTGTAGAAGATGGAGGTTAATTGTGGAAAAACTCATCAAAGAAAAAATTTCTTCTTTACTATCTGAAGAAGGGGAAGTACTCAGTGTTGAACAGCTGGGAGGCATGACCAACCAAAACTATTTGGTAAAAACAACCTCTAAACCCTATATTGTTAAGTTCTTCGGAAAAGGAACTGAAAAGCTCATCAATCGTCAAGATGAAAAATATAATCTTGAATTGTTGAAAGATTTGAATCTAGATGTCAAAAATTATCTCTTTGATATAGAGTCAGGGATTAAGGTCAATGAGTACATCGAATCAGCAGTAACTCTTGATTCAACATCAATCAAGACCAAGTTTGAAAAGATTGCACCAATTTTACAAACCATTCATGCTTCAGGAAAAGAGCTAAGAGGAGAGTTTGCTCCTTTTGAGGAAATCAAAAAATATGAATCCTTGATTGAGGGAGCTATCCCTTACGCCAACTATGAAGCTGTAAGAAAAGAAGTATTCTCACTAGAGAAAAGGTTGGCTGATTTGGGTGTTGATAGAAAGTCTTGTCATATCGACTTGGTACCAGAAAACTTTATCGAGTCACCCCAAGGACGCATGTATTTGATCGACTGGGAATACTCTTCTATGAATGACCCGATGTGGGATTTGGCAGCTCTCTTTTTGGAGTCTGAATTTACAAATCAGGAAGAAAAAGATTTTCTAACCTACTATGAGAGTGACAAAACTCCAGTATCTCGTGAAAAGATTCGAATCTATAAAATCTTACAAGATACCATCTGGAGTTTGTGGACAGTGTACAAAGAAGCTCAAGGAGCTGATTTTGGAGATTACGGTATCAACCGTTACCAAAGAGCTGTTGACGGTTTGACCTATTATGGAGGTTTGAATGAAGAATAAAAATGGTGTCTCTTTCGGTCTGCTCTCAGGGATCTTCTGGGGGCTAGGTCTGACAATTAGTTCTTATATCTTTTCGATTTTTACAAATCTTTCTCCCTTTGTGGTGGCGGCTGCTCATGATTTCTTGAGTATCTTTATCTTGTTAGCTTTTCTTTTGGTAAAAGAAGGAAAAGTTCGACTCTCGATTTTTCTAAATATCCGAAATGTCAGTGTTATTATCGGAGCCTTGCTAGCTGGACCAATAGGAATGCAGGCCAATCTTTATGCGGTTAAGTATATCGGAAGTTCCCTGGCCTCTTCAGTATCAGCTATCTATCCAGCAGTTTCTGTTTTACTAGCATTTTTCATTTTGAAACACAAGGTATCTAAGAATACTGTGTTTGGTATTTTGTTGATTATCGCTGGTATTATTGCCCAGACATACAAAGTTGAGCAGGTTAATTCTTTTTATATCGGAATTCTTTGTGCATTAGTTTGTGCCATCGCCTGGGGAAGTGAAAGTGTTCTTAGTTCCTACGCCATGGAAAGTGACTTGAGTGAAATCGAAGCACTATTAATCCGCCAAGTAACCTCATTCTTGTCATACCTTGTCATTGTCCTCTTTTCTCATCATTCATTTGCAGAAGTAGCAGATGGACAATTGCTGGGTTTGATGTTAGTCTTTGCAGCATGTAATATGATTTCTTACTTAGCTTACTATATTGCTATCAATCGTCTGCAGCCAGCAAAAGCAACTGGATTGAACGTAAGCTATGTCGTATGGACAGTATTGTTCTCAGCAATGCTTTTAGGTACACCACTCGATATGGTGACCATTATTACATCGCTTGTTGTTATGGCTGGTGTTTATATTATTATTAAAGAATAAAGGAGAATAGCGTGAAAGCAATTATCTTGGCAGCGGGGTTGGGAACTCGTCTGCGTCCTATGACTGAAAATACCCCCAAAGCCTTGGTTAAGGTCAACCAAAAACCCTTGGTAGAATACCAAATTGAGTTTTTGAAAGAGAGAGGAATTGATGAGATTATCATCGTTGTCGGCTACCTCAAAGAACAATTTGACTACCTAAAAGAAAAATATGGTGTCCGTTTAGTTTTTAACGACAAGTATGCTGATTACAATAACTTTTACTCACTTTACCTCGTAAAAGAAGACTTGGCAAATAGCTATGTCATTGACGCAGATAACTATCTTTTTAAAAATATGTTTAGAAACGATCTTAAACGTTCAACCTATTTTAGCGTTTATCGTGAAGACTGTGAGAATGAATGGTTCTTGGTTTATGGTGGCGACTATAAAGTTCAAGACATCATCGTTGATAGCAAGGCCGGTCGTATTTTGAGTGGGGTTTCATTCTGGGATGCTCCAACTGCTGAAAAGATTGTTGGTTTTATTGACAAAGCATACGCAAGCGGCGAATTTGTTGACCTCTATTGGGATAACATGGTTAAAGACAATATCAAGGAATTAGATGTGTATGTCGAAGAATTAGAAGGCAACAGCATCTATGAAATCGATAGTGTTAAGGACTATCAAAAGCTAGAAGAAATTTTATCTTCCATTAACTAAATAACATTAGGAATTAGTAACAGAAAGACCCATTTTGGTCTTTTTTTGTTTGAAATGCACGAAAATAGAATTTAAAAAGATTGTTTGATAATGATTATAATTAATCAACAAAACAGAATCAACAAAAAAGAAACAAAATAAAACAAAAAACTATTGACAACGGTTTCATATGGTGTTATACTTATAACATAAAAAGTTAATTGAAAGAAGGAAAACTGTTATGGGATTAGATCATTTCTTTGACAAAAATCTCGTGTTTTGCTTAGAAGCGGATAATCAAGAACATCTCTTTAATCAGGTGGCAACTCTCTTGGAAGAACGAGAAATCGTGACTCCAACTTATCGTGAAGCCTTGATCACGCGTGAAAAGTCATTTCCGACTGGCTTAGATATGGAATTTCTGGGAAAGGACTTGCCAAACGTAGCGATTCCTCATACAGATATTGTTCATAATCTGGCTGAGAAAGTGGTGGTTGTTCGATTAGAAAAACCAGTAACTTTTCACAATATGATTGCTCCTGATAAGGAAGTGGAAGTATCTCTACTCTTCTTTATCATTAACAATTCAAGTTCGAGTCAAACCAACATTCTTGCTCAGTTGATGGACTTCTTTACAGGGAATGGTCATCTAGAAGATTTATCAAATATTTCTGAACCAGAAGCCTTGTATGCCTATATCTCTGAAGCAACAGCTTAAATCGTACATTATAAAAAATAAATCGGAGGAAATCCAAATGATTAAAATTCTTGCTGCCTGCGGTGCAGGTGTTAACTCAAGTCACCAAATTAAAAGTGCTCTTGAAGAAGAGCTTTCAAATCGCGGTTACGATGTTCACTGTGATGCAGTTATGGTAAAAGATGTGAATGAAGACCTTATGAAAGGCTACGATATCTTTACACCAATCGCTGCAACAGATCTTGGCTTTGAACCAGGTATTCCAGTTATCGAAGCTGGACCAATCTTGTTCCGTATTCCAGCAATGAGCGCTCCAGTATTTGACAATATTGAGGCAGCTATCAAAGAACACGGACTAAGTTAATTATTATTTTGTAAGATTCCATAAAAATAAAGGGAGGAACTATTATGGATGTCATTATCGAACTAGCCAATAAGATTTTCAAGCCAGTCTTGGAAATGGGTGGTCCTATCATCATGCTGATCATCTTGACAGTATTGGCCTTACTATTTGGAGTGAAATTCTCCAAAGCGCTTGAAGGTGGTATCAAACTTGCCATCGCCCTTACTGGTATCGGTGCTATCATCGGTATGCTCAACGGAGCTTTCTCAGCATCACTTGCGAAATTCGTTGAAAACACTGGTATCCAATTGAATATCACTGACGTTGGTTGGGCACCACTTGCAACCATCACTTGGGGATCTGCTTGGACACTTTACTTCCTGCTTGTAATGTTGATTGTCAACGTTGTGATGCTTGCAATGAAGAAAACGGACACACTTGACGTCGATATCTTTGATATCTGGCACTTGTCAATCACTGGTCTTTTGATCAAATGGTATGCAGACAACAATGGTGTTAGCCAAGGAGTTTCACTTTTCATCGCAACTGCAGCAGTTGTCCTTGTAGGTGTTTTGAAAATCATCAACTCTGACTTGATGAAACCAACATTCGACGACCTTCTTAATGCACCAAGTTCATCACCAATGACTTCAACTCACATGAACTACATGATGAACCCAGTTATCATGGTTTTGGATAAGATCTTTGATAAAGTATTGCCAGGTCTTGATAAATACGACTTTGACGCTGCAAAATTGAACAAGAAAATTGGTTTCTGGGGATCTAAATTCTTCATCGGTTTCATTCTTGGTATCGTTATTGGTTTGATGGGTACTCCACACCCAGTTGCAGGTGTAGAAGGAGCTGATAAATGGGAACTTGTTATTAAAGGTTGGTTGAGCCTTGGTTTGACTGCCGGTGTCTGCTTGGAGCTCTTCTCTCTTATCGGATCATGGTTCATCGCAGCCGTGGAACCACTTTCACAAGGTATTACAAACGTTGCTACTAAACGTCTTCAAGGACGTAAATTCAACATCGGTCTTGACTGGCCTTTCATCGCTGGTCGTGCTGAAATCTGGGCTTGTGCCAACGTACTTGCTCCAATCATGCTAGTAGAAGCAGTGCTTCTTTCAAACGTCGGAAATGGTATCTTGCCACTTGCAGGTATCATCGCTATGGGTGTGACTCCAGCTCTCTTGGTTGTTACACGTGGTAAATTGCTCCGTATGATCATCTTCGGAACACTCTTGTTGCCACTCTTCCTTCTTTCAGGTACTCTTATCGCTCCATTTGCAACTGAACTTGCGAAAGGTGTAGGTGCTTTCCCAGAAGGTGTGAGCCAAACTCAATTGATCACTCACTCAACTCTTGAAGGACCAATCGAAAAACTATTTGGTTGGGCAATTGGTAATGCTACAACAGGTGATATCAAAGCAATCCTTGGTGCAGCAGCCTTCCTTGTATTCTATGTAGGTATCTTTGCTTGGTATAGAAAACAAATGATCAAACGTAACGAAGAATACGCAGCAAATGCTAAATAATTCGCTCCTATAAAATGTAAATTGTGAAAACTAGGTTGTCAATTTCCGACATTGGGAGTGGCAACCTAGTTTTTTATATAAAGATCTAAAAATAGTTGGAGAACATTATGGTAATTGAAATCAAATCAGACCAGTTAACGGTCCAGTTTAAAACCTTAGGTGGCGCCTTGTCGTCGATCAAGGATCGAGAAGGCATTGAGTATCTGTGGCAAGGAGATGCCACTTACTGGAGTGGACAGGCGCCAGTACTTTTTCCAATCTGTGGTTCTTTGAGAGAAGACACAGCCTTCTATAGCCACGAAAATGGAACAGAAACAAAAGGAAACATTCCTCGTCATGGTTTGGTCCGTAAAAAAGAATTTGACTTAGTTGATCAAACAGAAAACAGCGTAACCTTTGCTATCGAAGATGATGAGAATACTTATCAAAACTATCCTTATCATTTCCGTCTTGAAATCACTTATCTAGTGACCAGCAAGACTGTTCGTACTCAATACAAAGTCTTTAATAAAGAAACTAGCAAAGTCATGCCATACTTTATCGGAGGCCATCCAGGGTTTAATTGCCCTCTTCTAGATGGCGAAACTTATGAAGACTACTATTTAGAGTTTGAGAAGGAAGAGACTTGCTCTGTTCCACGTCCTTTCCCAGAAACGGGAATGTTAGACTTCCAAGATAGAAGTCCATGGCTAGATGGGCAAAAAGAATTAGACCTTAGCTATGATTTGTTTAGCACAGATGCAGTGACTTTGGATGAGTTGCAATCCAGAACAATTGCCCTTCGTTCTCGTAAGCATGAGAAGGGATTAAAAGTACACTTCCAAGAGTTCTCAAATCTTATTATCTGGTCAACTTTGAATCAGGGCCCTTTCATCGCTTTTGAACCCTGGTCAGGCTTATCAACTTCACTTGAAGAAGGAAATCATTTAGAAGATAAGAAGAATGTTCGTCTCTTAGAACCAGGTCAAGTTGATCAGGTTGGTTTTGATATTGAAATATTTTAGATAAAAAAACCACAAAAACAAACATTTACTGTTGACTTTTTCTATAAATAGGAGTATATTATGTTTGTAAACAACAAATGATGTTTGTAACAAACAAATAATCACTAGTTATATTCTCTATCGCAGAGAAAGTTTCTTTCTAGGAAATTGATTTCCTGGACTTGGATAAGATGTTATTCATCTCATTCAATTTAATTTGTCAATAAACTGCTAGAAAGTCTTTTGTAGGTAAACTGCTAGCTATAAAAGTCTTTACTAGCCTAGAAAAATAAAAAGGAGTAAACAATATGTCTATTGTTATCGGTGCAGATGCTGCAGGTTTGAGATTGAAAGAAGTTGTGAAAGACTTCTTGGAAAAAGAAAACTTCCACGTTGTGGATGTTACAGCTGAAGGTCAAGACTTTGTTGATGTGACTCTTGCTGTTGCTGCAGAAGTAAACAAAGAAGAACAAAACCTTGGTATCGTGATTGATGCTTATGGTGCTGGTCCATTCATGGTCGCAACTAAAATCAAAGGAATGGTTGCTGCAGAAGTTTCAGATGAACGTTCAGCCTATATGACTCGTGGACACAACAACTCACGTATGATCACTATGGGTGCACAACTTGTTGGTGATGAATTGGCTAAAAATATTGCTAAAGGTTTTGTTAACGGTAAATACGACGGTGGTCGTCACCAAATTCGGGTCGATATGTTGAACAAAATGTGCTAATTAGATTACAGTAAGAAAGGTAAATTAAAAATGAGAATTGCAATTGGATGTGACCACATCGTAACAGATGAAAAAATGGCGGTTTCAGAATTTTTGAAATCAAAAGGATATGAAGTCATTGATTTTGGTACCTATGACCACACACGTACTCACTACCCAATCTTTGGTAAAAAAGTTGGTGAAGCTGTAACTAGCGGTCAAGTTGATCTTGGGGTATGTATCTGTGGTACTGGTGTTGGTATCAACAACGCTGTAAATAAAGTTCCAGGTGTACGCTCTGCCTTGGTTCGTGATATGACAACAGCACTCTATGCTAAAGAAGAACTCAATGCCAACGTTATCGGTTTCGGTGGTAAGATTACTGGTGAATTGCTCATGTGTGATATCATTGAAGCTTTCGTCAAAGCTGAATACAAACCATCAGAAGAAAATAAAAAATTGATTGCGAAAATTGAGCACGTTGAGACTCACAATGCTCATCAAGCAGATGCAAACTTCTTTACAGAATTCCTTGAAAAATGGGATCGCGGTGAATACCACGACTAAGAGGGGACCTATGATTTTAACAGTCACAATGAATCCATCCATTGATATTTCCTATCCCTTGGATGAGTTAAAGATTGATACTGTCAATCGTGTGGTGGATGTAACTAAAACAGCTGGTGGGAAAGGTCTCAATGTTACGCGAGTTCTTTCAGAATTTGGAGATTCTGTTGTTGCTACTGGTCTGGTCGGTGGTAAACTTGGTGAGTTTTTAGTAGAAAACATCGACGATAAAGTAACGAAAGGTTTCTTCTCCATTCAAGGAGAAACTCGTAACTGTATCGCTATTCTACACGGTGATAACCAAACAGAAATCCTTGAAAAAGGCCCAGAAGTTCTGGAACAAGAAGGGCAAGATTTCTTGGCTCATTTTGAGAATCTTCTTGACACTGTAGAAGTAGTAGCCATTTCAGGTAGTCTTCCAGCTGGCCTTCCAGTTGACTACTATGCAAGCTTAGTAGAACTTGCTAATCGCGCAGGAAAACCAGTTGTTCTGGATTGCTCAGGTGCTGCCCTTCAGGCGGTTCTTGAATCACCACATAAACCAACAGTTATTAAACCAAATAACGAAGAATTGTCTCAGCTTCTTGGGAAAGAAGTTTCTGAGGATTTGGATGAATTAAAAGAAGTTCTTCAAGAGCCTTTATTTGCAGGGATTGAGTGGATAATTGTTTCACTTGGTGCAAATGGTGCTTTTGCCAAACATGGTGATACTTTCTACAAGGTAGATATTCCTAGAATTCAGGTAGTCAACCCTGTCGGATCTGGAGATTCTACTGTTGCAGGTATTTCATCAGGTCTTCTTCATAAGGAATCGGATGCAGAACTCCTCATCAAGGCAAATGTCCTTGGTATGCTTAACGCTCAAGAAAAGATGACAGGTCATGTCAATATGGCCAACTATCAAGCTTTATATGATCAATTAATAGTAAAAGAGGTATAAAATGGCTTTAACAGAACAAAAACGTGCACGCTTAGAAAAACTTTCAGATGAAAATGGCATTATCTCAGCTCTTGCCTTTGACCAACGTGGTGCTTTGAAACGCCTCATGGCTCAATACCAAACAGAAGAGCCAACAGTGGCTCAAATGGAAGAACTCAAGGTCTTGGTAGCAGATGAATTGACAAAATACGCATCCTCTATGCTTCTTGACCCTGAGTATGGGCTTCCAGCTACAAAAGCGCTTGATCCAAATGCTGGCCTTCTCCTTGCTTATGAAAAAACAGGTTATGACACAACTAGCACCAAACGCTTGCCTGACTGCTTGGATGTTTGGTCTGCCAAACGCATCAAGGAACAAGGCGCAGATGCTGTTAAGTTCTTGCTTTACTACGATGTAGACAGCTCTGACGAACTCAACCAACAAAAACAAGCCTACATCGAACGCATTGGTTCTGAGTGTGTGGCAGAGGACATTCCATTCTTCCTTGAAATCTTGGCTTACGATGAAAAGATTGCTGACGCAGGTTCTGCAGAATACGCTAAAGTGAAACCACACAAGGTTATCGGTGCTATGAAAGTCTTCTCAGACCCACGCTTCAACATCGACGTCTTGAAAGTGGAAGTTCCAGTCAACGTCAAATACGTTGAAGGCTTTGGTGATGGTGAAATCGTGCATACACGTGAAGAAGCAGCAGCCTTCTTCAAAGCGCAAGATGAAGCGACTAACCTTCCTTACATCTACTTGAGTGCAGGTGTATCAGCGAAACTCTTCCAAGAAACCCTTGTCTTTGCCCACGAATCAGGCGCAAACTTCAATGGTGTTCTTTGTGGCCGTGCTACATGGGCTGGATCAGTTGAAGCCTACATCAAAGACGGTGAAGCAGCAGCTCGTGAATGGCTACGTACAACTGGATTTGAGAACATTGACGAACTCAACAAAGTTCTTCAAACAACAGCGACTTCATGGAAAGAACGCGTGTAAAATCTTCCTCCTAGTTTAGGAACATGAATCTAAAAAAATTTTTAAAAAAAGTTACATGTAAAGGTTTACAAAATAACTTACTTGTGCTATACTTAAATCACAAGTTAATACAAGGTGAGTGTTACTAAGTAATATTAGGCATGATCACAGGTGGATTAGAAATCAAAGGATTTTCTAGTTCATTTGTGGTCATTTTTTGTACTCATATACCTTTAAGATATAAAAGGAGGTTGACATGTATCGAATTCTAAATCCAATGAATCACAATGTTTCACTTGTCAGAAATGATAAAGGAGAAGAGGTGATTGTAATTGGTAAAGGGATTACATTTGGAAAGAAGAAGGGGGATTTGATTGCTGAAAATCAGGTTGAGAAAATCTTTCGGATGAAGACCGAAGAGTCCAGAGAAAACTTTATGGCTCTTCTCAAAGATGTTCCGCTTGATTTTATCACAGTGACCTACGAGATCATTGATAAGCTTTCTAAGAAATATCATTATCCGATTCAAGAGTATCTCTATGTGACTTTGACAGATCATATATATTGTTCTTATCAAGCTCTAACACAAGGAAGGTACAAGGATAGCAATCTGCCAGATATTTCTGCCAAGTATCCTGTAGCTTTTCAAATCGCAAAGGAAGCCTTTGAAATCTACCGTCAGAAGTTGACAGATCATTTCCCTGAGGATGAAATTATTCGGATCGCTTATCATTTCATCAATGCCGAAGGGGAGAATGAAGTGGAACTTGTGGAGTCGATTGATAAGAGGAAAGAAATTCTCAGGAATGTTGAAGAAGTGCTGAAGAGTTACTCTATTCAACGAACTAAAGAGAATAACCATTTCTATGATCGCTTTATGATTCATCTCAACTATTTTTTGGATTATTTAGACCGTTCCAGAGATGATAATCAATCTCTTCTGGATATGGAAGATCATATTAAACAATCCTATCCAAAAGCGTTCGAGATTGGTTCCAAGATCTATGATGTGATTACGCAACATACGGGTCTTGATTTGTATAAAAGTGAACGAGTTTATCTAGTTCTACATATCCAACGTTTATTGTCATAAAAATTTAATTAAAAATACATAAGGAGAATTCTATCATGAATAGAGAAGAAGTAACATTGTTAGGTTTTGAAATCGTAGCCTATGCTGGCGATGCTCGTTCAAAACTATTGGAAGCCTTGAAGGCTGCTGAAGCTGGCGATTTTGCGAAAGCAGATAGCTTAGTCGAGGAAGCTGGTGGCTGTATCGCCGAGGCTCATCACGCGCAAACAAGTCTATTGACTAAGGAAGCAGCTGGTGAAGATTTGGCCTATAGTGTAACCATGATGCATGGCCAGGATCACTTGATGACAACTATCTTGTTAAAAGATTTGATGCACCATTTAATCGAACTCTATAAGAGAGGAGTTAAGTAATGAATAAATTAATTGCATTTATTGAGAAAGGAAAACCTTTCTTTGAGAAATTATCTCGTAATATCTATCTTCGTGCTATTCGTGATGGTTTCATTGCTGGTATGCCTGTCATTCTCTTCTCAAGTATCTTTATCTTGATTGCCTTTGTACCAAACTCATGGGGCTTTAAATGGTCTGATGATGTTGTTAATCTCCTCATGAAACCTTATAGCTATTCAATGGGGATTCTAGCTCTCTTGGTAGCTGGTACAACAGCTAAGTCATTGACCGACTCAGTAAACCGTAGCATGGAGAAAACCAATCAAATCAACTATATGTCAACGCTGTTGGCAGCGATTGTCGGTTTGTTGATGTTGGCAGCTGATCCTATCGAAAATGGCCTAGCTACTGGATTCTTGGGGACAAAAGGGTTGCTTTCAGCCTTCCTTGCTGCCTTTGTTACAGTAGCAATCTATAAGGTTTGTGTTAAGAACAACGTTACCATCCGTATGCCTGACGAAGTTCCACCCAATATCTCACAAGTCTTTAAAGATGTGATTCCATTCACTCTATCTGTTGTTTCTCTATATGTTCTTGATTTACTAGCTCGTCATTTTGTTGGAGCCAGTGTAGCAGAATCAATCGGTAAATTCTTTGCACCATTATTCTCAGCAGCTGATGGCTATCTAGGTATTACCATTATCTTTGGTGCTTTTGCCTTCTTCTGGTTTGTTGGTATCCACGGTCCTTCAATCGTCGAACCTGCTATCGCAGCTATTACCTATGCAAATGCCGAAGTTAACTTGAACCTTCTCCAACAAGGTATGCACGCTGACAAGATTCTTACTTCTGGTACACAAATGTTTATCGTTACCATGGGTGGTACTGGTGCGACACTGGTTGTTCCATTCATGTTCATGTGGTTAACAAAATCAAAACGTAACCGTGCAATCGGACGTGCGTCTGTTGTTCCAACATTCTTTGGAGTAAACGAACCAATCCTGTTTGGTGCGCCACTTGTCTTGAACCCAATTTTCTTTATTCCATTTATCTTTGCGCCAATTGCCAACGTATGGATCTTTAAATTCTTCATTGAAACGCTTGGCATGAACTCATTTACTGCCAACCTTCCTTGGACAACACCAGGTCCGCTCGGTATTGTTCTCGGTACAAACTTCCAATTCTTGTCATTTGTACTTGCTGCTTTGTTAATCCTTGTTGACGTAGCCATTTACTATCCATTCCTCAAGGTTTATGATGAACAAATCCTTGAAGAAGAACGTTCTGGTAAAACCAATGATGAATTGAAAGAAAAAGTAGCTGCAAATTTCAATACTGCCAAAGCAGATGCGATTCTTGAAAAAGCAGGTGTAGAAGCAGCGCAAAACACAATTACTGAGGAAACAAATGTTCTCGTTCTCTGTGCAGGAGGAGGTACAAGTGGTCTCCTTGCAAATGCTCTAAACAAGGCAGCTGCAGAGTACAAAGTTCCTGTTAAAGCAGCAGCTGGTGGCTATGGTGCTCACCGTGAAATGTTGCCTGAGTTTGATCTGGTTATCCTTGCTCCTCAAGTTGCTTCAAACTTTGAAGACATGAAGGCCGAAACCGACAAACTTGGTATCAAACTTGCTAAGACAGAAGGTGGCCAATACATTAAATTGACTCGCGACGGAAAAGGCGCTCTTGCCTTTGTTCAAGCGCAGTTCGAAGAATAAAATGTAAATAGCGAAGAAGTGAGATGGAGGAACTCCTCCCAACTATATCTCCATCTCATTTCTATTTCTTGAAAGGTGAATCAAATGACAAAAACACTTCCGAAAGACTTTATTTTTGGCGGAGCAACAGCCGCCTATCAAGCAGAAGGTGCTACACATACCGATGGAAAAGGACCAGTTGCCTGGGACAAATACCTCAAAGATAACTACTGGTATACTGCTGAACCAGCCAGTGATTTCTATCACAAATACCCAGTTGACCTCAAACTTGCAGAAGAGTATGGTGTCAATGGTATCCGTATTTCAATCGCTTGGTCACGTATCTTTCCAACTGGTTATGGGAAGGTTAATGACAAGGGGGTTGAGTTCTATCATAATTTATTTGCAGAGTGCCACAAACGGCATGTTGAGCCCTTCGTGACTCTCCATCACTTTGATACACCCGAGGCGCTTCATTCAAACGGAGATTTCCTGAATAGAGAAAACATTGATCACTTTGTGGATTATGCAGCCTTCTGTTTTGAAGAATTTCCTGAAGTTAACTTTTGGACAACCTTTAATGAAATTGGGCCGATAGGAGATGGTCAGTATTTGGTTGGGAAATTCCCTCCAGGTATTCAGTACGACCTTGCCAAAGTCTTCCAATCTCATCACAATATGATGGTGTCGCATGCGCGTGCAGTAAAACTTTTCAAGGATAAGGGATATAAGGGTGAAATTGGTGTGGTTCATGCACTGCCTACTAAGTATCCTCTGGATCCAGATAATCCAGCAGATGTTCGTGCAGCCGAGTTAGAAGATATCATTCACAATAAATTTATTTTGGATGCGACTTATCTAGGACGATATTCCGAAGAAACGATGGAAGGTGTCAACCATATCTTAGCAGTCAATGGTGGAAGTTTAGATCTGCGTGAAGAAGACTTCGCTGTGCTAGAAGCTGCAAAAGACCTGAATGACTTCCTTGGAATTAACTACTACATGAGTGATTGGATGCAAGCCTTTGATGGCGAAACAGAAATCATTCATAACGGTAAGGGTGAAAAAGGAAGCTCTAAGTATCAGATTAAGGGAGTTGGACGTCGAGTGGCGCCTGACTATGTCCCACGTACGGACTGGGATTGGATTATCTATCCTCAAGGTTTGTATGATCAAATCATGCGCGTGAAGCAGGATTATCCGAACTACAAGAAAATCTACATCACAGAGAATGGTCTTGGATACAAAGATGAGTTTGTGGATGGGACAGTCTACGATGATGGAAGGATTGATTATGTTAAGAAACATATGGAAGTGATTGCAGATGCAATCTCCGGCGGGGCCAATGTCAAAGGCTACTTTATCTGGTCGCTGATGGATGTCTTTTCTTGGTCAAATGGTTACGAAAAGCGTTACGGCCTCTTCTATGTTGATTTTGAAACCCAGGAGCGCTATCCAAAGAAATCAGCTCACTGGTACAAGAAACTAACTGAGACACAACTTATTGAATAAAATTTAACAAAAATTCCCCGCCAAAAGGCAGGGGAATTTTTATGGTTTTGATAAAAGAATGGTTGTTTGTTTCGACAGATTTTCAAATGTCTCCTGACTCAGTTTGGAATCTGAAACGATGGTATCAATCTCTGAGATATTATAGAAAGTGTAAAAATCAAACTTATTAAATTTGCTGTGGTCTGCCAGTAAGTATTTTTTATTGGCATTGTTCAAGGCGATTCGCTGTACCTCGCCCTCTTCTTCACTGAAAGTAGCAATTGCCTTATCCTTGATACCATTACAGCTAACAAAAGCCTTAGAGAACTGAAGATTGGTCAAATCCTGTAAGGTAAGTGTCCCTACAAAAGCACCAGTGATAGCGCGATAATTTCCACCAATCAAGATCAAATCTGTTAGTTTTCGTTCGTTTAGGATGAGAAAAACAGGAAGACTGTTTGTTACAACACGAATATTATCGATAGGAAGTTCACGAGCAAAGCACTCCAAGGTCGTTCCCGGTCCGATGAAAATAGTTTCACCTTCGTCAATCAAATGACCCGCAAAACGGCTAATTTCTTGTTTTTCAGCAATCTGCAAGCCTTGTTTTTCGACGTTTGAGCGTTCGTTGTTTAAGAGAGAACCTGTACGAAGTTTTTCAGCACCACCGTGCACACGAACCAACAAATCCTTGTCTGCTAGTTCTTGTAAATAGCGACGGGCTGTCATATCTGACACATCAAGACTCTCCATAATCTCTTTTACAGTAATGGTGCCTTTTGTGTTTACTGCTTCTAGAATACTATCTAGTTTCTCTTGCTTTAGCATCCTTATCACCTCAATTTCTACTATTATTATCTTACCATAAAACGCTCAATATATCAAATAGAAAAAAACAAAATAAAACAAAAAAACAAAAATATCATGGTTGTTTTAAACAAACCATGATATTTTGAATGATTGGCCAAATTAGTCTAAACCGTAGTTGTAATCCTCGTCTTGCATGGCTTCAACTTCACCAAGGAGGTAACCATTTCCGACTTGAGAGAAGAAGTCGTGGTTAGAAGTCCCTGTTGAAATACCGTTCATGACGATTGGGTTGACATCGTCCGCTGAATCTGGGAAGAGTGGATCTTGTCCAAGATTCATCAGAGCCTTATTGGCATTGTAACGAAGGAAGGTTTTAACTTCCTCAGTCCAGCCAACACCGTCATAGAGGCTTTCTGTATAGCCCTCTTCGTTCTCGTAGAGGGTGTAGAGCAGGTCGTACATCCATTCTTTGAGCTTTTCTTGCTCTTCTTCAGGCAATTCATTGAAACCAAGTTGGAATTTGTAACCAATATAAGTTCCGTGAACAGACTCATCACGGATGATCAGTTTGATGATTTCCGCAACGTTTGCCAGCTTGTTGTTACCGAGATAGTAAAGCGGTGTAAAGAAACCAGAGTAGAAGAGGAAGGTTTCCAAGAAAACACTGGCAACTTTCTTTTCAAGTGGGCTACCATTGAGGTAGATTTCATTGATAATTTCCGCTTTTCTTTGTAGGAAGGGGTTAGTGTTGGTCCATTCAAAGATTTCTTCGATTTCAGCCTTGGTGTTCAAGGTCGAAAAGATAGAAGAGTAAGATTTTGCGTGGACAGATTCCATAAACTGGATGTTGTTGAAAACAGCTTCCTCATGTGGTGTACGGATGTCTGCGCGAAGTGCTTGAACTCCTGTTTCAGATTGCATAGTATCCAAAAGGGTCAAACCACCAAAGACTTTTCCAACCAAGTCTTTTTCTTTGTTTGATAGTTTTCTCCAGTCGTCTAGGTCATTTGACAAGGGGATACGCGTATCGAGCCAGAATTGCTCTGTCAGCTTTTCCCAAGTTGATTTGTCGATGACATCTTCGATGGCATTCCAGTTAATGGCTTTGTAGTAAGTTTCCATTTGAAATCTCTTTCTGTATGTAATAATGCGATTGTCAAATCATCTCTATTTTATCATAGTCTGAGAAGAGTATCGCACAAAAAGTCGGAAGCCCGACTTTTTAGTTTTTCATAGTATTTAAGATACTTATCAAGTTTTTTCTGGCGGGTAACTTAATCAGTAGTCTGAGAAAATGTGGTTGCCTCAGATAAAAATTAAATCACACAGCTTTCACATTGGTTAGCACCGACTTCTCCACCGTCGTCTGTAAAGGTACGGACGTAGTAGATAGACTTGATACCCTTGTTAAAGGCATAGTTACGAAGGATAGACAAGTCACGTGTCGTTTGTTTGTTTTCTTTCTTCCATTCGTAAAGCCCTTTTGGAATGTCGCTACGCATGAAGAGAGTAAGTGAAAGCCCTTGGTCCACGTGCTCAGTTGCGGCAGCGTAAACATCAATCACCTTACGCATATCCATGTCATAAGCAGAAGTGTAGTAAGGGATAGTATCTGTTGACAAGCCAGCAGCAGGATAGTAGATCTTACCAATTTTCTTCTCTTGACGTTCTTCGATACGTTGCGTAATCGGGTGGATAGAAGCAGAGACGTCGTTGATGTAACTGATAGAACCATTTGGTGCTACAGCTAGACGGTTTTGATGGTAAAGTCCATCTGCTTGAACCTTTTCTCGAAGTTCAGCCCAGTCAGCAGCGCTTGGAATAAAGACATCTTTAAAGAGTTCTTTAACACGGTCTGATTTTGGAACAAATTCGCCTGTCACATACTTGTCAAAGTAGCTACCATTAGCATAGTCTGATTTTTCAAAGTTGTGGAAGGTTACACCACGCTCGCGCGCGATATTGTTTGATTCTACCAAGGTCCAGTAGTTCATAAGCATAAAGTAGATGCTTGTAAATTCAATTGACTCAGGTGATCCGTATTCGATGAGTTGTTGGGCAAGGTAGCTGTGAAGTCCCATGGCACCAAGACCAAAGGTGTGAGCCAAGCTATTTCCGTGGTCGATAGTAGGGACGGCTACGATGTGTGAACTATCTGTAACGAAAGTAAGGGCACGAACCATAGCGCGAATAGAACGACCAAAGTCAGGTGAAGTCATCATGTTGACCACGTTGGTTGATCCAAGGTTACATGAAACGTCTGTTCCCATTTGAAGGAATTCTTGAGCATCGTTGATCAAACTTGGTTCTTGAACTTGAAGAATCTCAGAACACAAGTTACTCATGATAATCTTTCCATCAACAGGATTCGCACGGTTAGCCGTATCGATGTTGACTACATAAGGGTAACCAGATTCTTGTTGCAATTTAGAGATTTCAGTTTCCAAATCACGCGCCTTGATTTTTGTCTTGCGGATATTTGGATTTGCGACTAATTCATCGTATTTTTCAGTGATGTCGATGTAGTTGAACGGCACACCATATTCAAGCTCTACAGAGTATGGGCTAAAGAGATACATTTCTTCATTTTTTCGAGCCAATTCGTAGAATTTATCGGGTACTACAACACCGAGTGAAAGAGTCTTAACCCGAACTTTTTCATCGGCATTTTCTTTCTTGGTTGAAAGGAAAGCGATGATATCTGGGTGAAAAACGTTGAGGTAGACAACCCCAGCACCTTGACGCTGACCCAATTGGTTAGAGTAAGAGAAGCTGTCTTCGAAGAGCTTCATAACTGGTACGACACCAGAAGCAGCGCCTTCATAGCCTTTGATAGGAGCTCCAGCTTCACGAAGGTTGCTGAGGGAAATTCCCACACCACCACCGATACGAGAAAGTTGAAGGGCAGAGTTGATGGAACGTCCGATAGAGTTCATATCATCCGTCACTTGGATCAAGAAGCAAGATACCAACTCTCCACGACGCGCACGACCAGCATTCAAGAAGGAAGGAGTAGCAGGTTGGTAGCGTTGGTGGATGATTTCATTGGCAATATCAGTCGCAATCGCTTCATTACCGTCTGCGAAATAAAGTGCGTTAAAGAAGACACGGTCTTCCATGCTTTCAAGATAGTATTCCCCATCGTTAGTCTTCAAGGCGTACTGATTGTAAAACTTGTAGGCAGCCATGAATGATTTGAATTGGAAGTTTTGATCCTTGATAAATTGATGCAATTCTTCCCAAAACTCTGGACGGTATTTCTTGATAAATGCAGTTTCGATGTAGTTGTGTTCAATAAGGTAGTTGATTTTATCAGTGATTGAATCAAAAACCATGGTATTTGGAACTACATTTTCTTTAAAGAAAGCATCCAAGGCTTCCTTATCTTTATGAAGCATGATTTGTCCATTGACAGGACGGTTGATTTCGTTATTGAGACGGAAGTAAGTTACGTCCTCAAGATGTTTTAATCCCATAAAATTTCCTTTATCTAATTACAAAAGAAAGGCCTCTAAGTTAGCCCTAGAAGCAGTTTCTTCTGGATGATGTACTAAGATTATGCTAATTGTTTCAGTTTTCCTGGTTGGAAACCTGAAAAGACTTCAGTTGGTGTTTGGATAACAGGAGCAGCGCTGAAACCGAGCTCTTTAACTTGATCGATGTACTCTGGTTGCTCGTCGAGATTGATCTCACGATAAGCGACATTGTTGCTGTCCAAGAAACGTTTGGTCATTTTACATTGTACACAATTATTTTTAGAATAAACCGTTACCATTTTCGTAACTCCTCTTTCAAAATAGATTACTTTCTTAGTATATCAGAAAAAAAAACTTTGTCAAACTTTTTAAACTAAATCTTGTGCTAAAAAGTTACAGTTTTAAAAACAAAGCACAAGATATAGTGTTTTTTAAAACATAAATTTTGACTTCCGTTGAACTGTCAAACTTTCTCAAAATAAAAAAACTACATACTGTATATTGGCAATATAAATAGAAGGTTTTCAGCAAGTTATCAGAAAGGAAAACGAAGAAAATAGCAAAAATCGTAAGAACAGAAATAAGTCTAGCTGAGACAATGCTTTAACAAAACAGAAACTGTGATATTTACGAAAAAAAGAAATTTTCCACACAAGATGTCCCAATATTTTGTATTAGAATATCTAAAATATAACAAAAGTGGAAATGACAGATTATGCTGTATTCATAAAAATGGATCATTGGTTAATTTCATATAGGATACTTATGAGTTTCGTATCCTTTTATAAGGAGTATATAAATACAATGTTTGAAAACGTTCATTTCATGTGATATACTACCTGTGATTGTAAGATTAAAAAATGGATATCTAGATGCTTTTATTTGATAGAGAATGTTATCAGATTATAATTAGATTAAATAAATAAAAGAACACAGAATCAGGAGGTACGTGGTGAAAGAAAATGATGTTATTTTAAAACGGCAATCGACTCAAATATTTTTTAAGAATGGTGATACGGATTTTTTCTTTAATTGGTTGCTAGGAATCGGTGAAGTTTTTGGCTTCTCTCATGGAGAGCTGTATTATCTTGCTCAAAAGTTAGGTAATTCACCAAAACCTGATGACTGGAAAAATGAGTTTTTATCACATGTGAACTATCTTGAACAAAAGGTTAGTAATTTAGGTTTGAGTGAACAAACAAAGGCGCAGTATTATCTCGCACAGACCTACTCACTTCGATCGGCAATCCAGTTTACTGATCCATTTTCTGCCGAATACTTACCTATCGTTTGTCAAATGGAGAAGGCGTTCTCTAGTGCAATTCATTCACTAGGTACACCGATTGAAAAACTAACTATTGCTTATCAGGATTCCTACTTGCCTGGTTATTATCTTCATAGCGGTGATAATTGCCCAACGCTGATTATGATCGGTGGAGGTGATACTTATCGCGAAGATTTATTTTATTTTGCAGGATATCCTGGATGGATACGAAATTATAATGTTTTAATGGTTGACCTTCCTGGTCAAGGGAGCAATCCTAGTAGAGGGCTAATCTTTGGTGTGGATGCCTCTATTCCAATTTCATTATGCATAGACTGGTTGGAAAATAGAAATCCTAAACTAAATTATTTAGCCATTTATGGTGTCAGCGGAGGGGGATATTTTACCGCACAAGCTGTCGAAAAGGATCCAAGAATTCATGCTTGGATTGCTAGTACCCCTATTTACGACGTTGCAGAGCTCTTCAGAAAAGAATTCGGATCAAGTTTGAAAGCACCTAGTTGGTTAATAAATGCCATTTTAAAATTAGCTGGAAATTTGAATGAATCAGCAAATTTGAATCTTAAAAAGTATGCATGGCAGTTTGGTACCTCTGATTTTAAGAGTGCTATTGATGATGTATTTAACTATGCAAAGATTGTAGATTATAAAAAAATTCAATGCCCATGCCTGTTTATCATGGGAAAGGGTGAGGGTGCTGAACTGCAGCATCAAACTAAGGTAATTTATGAATCACTTAAATCTAAAAATCAACAAACTAAACTTCAAGTATTTGAGGCGGAAAGTGGTGCGGACGCTCATTGCCAAGTCAATAATTTAAGACTCGCCCATAATGTCGTTTTTGATTGGTTGGATACTTTATTTGAATGGAATCAATCAAAGTTTTAGTTCTACTTATACTACTTAGATATATCTACATTTTTACTGTTAGGTGCTACAAGCCTATTTTACTTTAAGTAGCAAATTGAATAAATTCTCTACTGTTGATGGTAAGAGTAGGTTTTAGAATTTCAGTATTTGATGAAGCCTTTTCAAATAATAGGTTGGCTGAGTTATATTAATTATAACTAAATAGTATTATTTTTTCATTATTTACTAGGATTGTCTTCTGATTGATATTAAGAGAAAATAGCTTTGAAAATTGAATTTTGATGATAACATTTTTGAACAATTAGTGTTTAGATATGCTATTTAATTGCTAGAGTGCTCATTATAATAGAAAAAGAAGTAATTTCATTTTCAGTAAAAGTCCATAAAATACTTGAAAAATTATCTTGAAGATGATATAATACAATCTTGTAAGGGTTATCACATATAACTCAAAAAGAAAACACTTAAAGGAGAGTCAAACTATGGCTTCTAAAGATTTCCACGTAGTGGCAGAAACAGGTATTCACGCACGTCCAGCAACATTGTTGGTTCAAACAGCTAGCAAATTTGCTTCAGATATCACTCTTGAGTACAAAGGTAAATCAGTAAACCTTAAATCTATCATGGGTGTTATGAGTCTTGGTGTTGGCCAAGGTGCTGACGTTACAATTTCAGCTGAAGGTGCAGATGCTGACGACGCAATCGCTGCTATCACTGAAACTATGGAAAAAGAAGGATTGGCATAAGGAAAATGACAGAAATGCTTAAAGGAATCGCAGCATCTGATGGTGTTGCAGTTGCAAAAGCATATCTACTCGTTCAACCGGATTTGTCATTTGAGACTGTTACAGTCGAAGATACAAACGCAGAAGAAGCTCGCCTTGATGTCGCTCTAAAAGCATCACAAGACGAGCTTTCTGTTATCCGTGAGAAAGCAGTAGGTACGCTCGGTGAAGAAGCAGCTCAAGTTTTTGACGCTCACTTAATGGTTCTTGCTGACCCAGAAATGATTAGCCAAATCAAGGAAACAATCCGTGCGAAGAAAGTGAATGCAGAAGCAGGTCTGAAAGAAGTAACAGACATGTTTATCACTATCTTTGAGGGCATGGAAGACAACCCATACATGCAAGAACGTGCAGCGGATATCCGCGACGTGACAAAACGTGTATTGGCAAACCTCCTTGGTAAAAAATTGCCAAACCCAGCTTCTATCAATGAAGAAGTGATCGTGATTGCGCACGACTTGACTCCTTCTGATACAGCTCAATTGGACAAAAACTTTGTTAAAGCTTTTGTAACCAACATCGGTGGACGTACAAGCCACTCAGCTATCATGGCACGTACACTTGAAATTGCTGCTGTATTGGGTACAAACAACATCACTGAAATCGTTAAAGATGGTGACATTCTTGCCGTTAACGGTATCACTGGTGAGGTTATTATCAACCCAACTGATGAGCAAGCAGCAGAATTCAAGGCTGCTGGTGAAGCTTATGCGAAGCAAAAAGCTGAATGGGCACTCTTGAAAGATGCACAAACAGTGACTGCTGATGGTAAACACTTTGAATTGGCTGCCAACATCGGTACTCCAAAAGACGTTGAAGGTGTCAATGACAATGGCGCTGAAGCTGTTGGCCTTTACCGTACAGAGTTCTTGTACATGGATTCTCAAGACTTCCCAACAGAAGATGAGCAGTACGAAGCTTACAAGGCTGTACTTGAAGGAATGAACGGTAAACCTGTTGTCGTTCGTACAATGGATATCGGTGGAGATAAGGAACTTCCTTACTTCGATATGCCTCACGAGATGAACCCATTCCTTGGATTCCGTGCCCTTCGTATCTCTATTTCTGAAACTGGAGATGCTATGTTCCGTACACAAATCCGCGCCCTTCTTCGTGCGTCTGTTCACGGTCAATTGCGTATCATGTTCCCAATGGTTGCGCTCTTGAAAGAATTCCGTGCAGCGAAAGCAGTCTTTGACGAAGAAAAAGCAAACCTTCTTGCTGAAGGTGTTGCAGTTGCGGATAATATCCAAGTTGGTATCATGATCGAAATCCCAGCAGCAGCAATGCTTGCAGACCAATTTGCTAAAGAAGTTGACTTCTTCTCAATTGGTACAAACGACTTGATCCAATACACAATGGCAGCAGACCGTATGAACGAACAAGTTTCATACCTTTACCAACCATACAACCCATCAATCTTACGTTTGATTAACAATGTTATCAAAGCAGCTCACGCTGAAGGTAAATGGGCTGGTATGTGTGGTGAGATGGCTGGTGACCAACAGGCTGTTCCACTTCTTGTCGGAATGGGCTTGGATGAGTTCTCTATGTCAGCAACATCTGTACTTCGTACACGCAGCTTGATGAAGAAACTCGACACAGCTAAGATGGAAGAGTACGCAAACCGTGCTCTTACAGAATGCTCAACAATGGAAGAAGTTCTTGAACTTCAAAAAGAATACGTTAATTTTGATTAATCGAAAAATCCTTGCGACTCAGTTGCAGGGACTTTTTTAAAGAATCTTCAAGCTAATTTTTCTTATATAAAGCCCAATCTTGAGAAACTTGTGCTCAGAACAAAAAATACTTAACTGGTTCATAAAATTCTTGACAAGTTGCAAATTTAGGAGTAAACTATTAACCAGTTAAGCAATAGAGAGGAGTTTCTGCAATTCAGAAATGAATTGTAACTAAAAATATCAAAAAGAAAGTGAGTTTCAATGAAAATTAATAAAAAATTCCTTGCTGGTTCTGCGGCAGCTTTAATTTTAAGTGTCTGTTCTTATGAGTTGGGACTGTATCAAGCTAGAACGGTCAAGGAAAATAATCGTGTTTCCTATATAGATGGAAAACAGGCGGCACAAAAAACGGAGAATCTGACTCCTGATGAAGTCAGCAAGAAAGAAGGCATCAATGCGGAGCAAATCGTCATCAAGATAACAGACCAGGGATATGTCACTTCGCACGGAGACCACTATCATTATTACAATGGGAAAGTTCCTTATGATGCTATCATCAGTGAAGAGTTGCTGATGATGGATCCAAACTACCAGCTCAAGGACGAGGATATTATCAGTGAAATCAAGGGTGGTTATGTTATCAAGGTAGATGGAAAATACTATGTTTACCTTAAGGATGCAACCCATGCGGATAATGTCCGTACAAAAGAAGAAATCAATCGGCAAAAACAAGAACATAGTCAGCATCGTGAAGGAGGGACTTCAGCAAACGATAGTGCTGTTGCTTTGGCACGTTCACAGGGACGCTACACCACAGATGATGGTTACATCTTTAATGCATCCGATATCATTGAAGATACTGGTGATGCTTATATCGTTCCTCATGGCGACCATTACCATTACATTCCTAAGAGCGAGTTATCAGCCAGCGAATTGGTTGCTGCAGAAGCCTTTTTATCTGGTAGAAGTAGCCAATCAAACACGGCTACCTATCGCCGTACCAATAACAACAATAGTAACGATGTAAATAGATGGATCCCATCCTATAATAACCAAGGCAGTGGCTATACGAACACGAACACAGCTAACAACAGTAGCGACGATAGTCAAGCAAGTCAAAGTGATGAGGATATTGATGGCCTTCTGAAACAACTTTATGCCTCGCCACTCAGCCAACGACACGTAGAATCAGATGGCCTTGTCTTCGACCCAGCACAGATTACAAGTCGGACAGCCAGAGGGGTTGCAGTACCTCATGGTAACCATTACCATTTCATCCCTTACGAACAAATGTCTGAATTGGAAGAACGAATTGCTCGTATTATTCCTCTACAGTACAGTTCGAACCATTGGGTGCCGGATTCAAGACCAGAACAACCAAGTCCACAACCGACTCCGGAACCTAGTCCAAGCCCGCAACCTGCACCAAATCCTCAACCAGCTCCAAGCAATCCAATTGACGAAAAATTGGTTAGACAAGCGGTTCGAAAAGTAGCTGATGGCTATGTCTTTGAGGAGAATGGAATCTCACGTTATATTCCTGCCAAGGAACTTTCGGCAGAAACAGCAGCAGCCATTGATAGTAAACTAGCCAAGCAGGAAAGTTTATCTCATAAGCTAGGAGATAAGAAAACTGAGCTCCCATCTAGTGATCGAGAATTTTACAATAAGGCTTATGACTTACTAGCAAGCATTCATCAAGATTTAATTTCCAATAAAGGGCGTCAAGCTGAATTTGATACTTTGGATAAACTCTTGGAACGTCTCAATGATGTCTCAAGCGATAAAGTCAAGTTAGTGGATGATATTCTTACCTTCCTAGCACCGATTCGTCATCCAGAACGTTTAGGAAAACCAAATGCGCAAATTGCTTATACTGATGATGAGATTCAAGTAGCCAAGTTGGCAGGCAAGTATACAACGGAAGATGGCTATATCTTTGATCCTCGTGATATCACTAGTGATGAGGGGGATGCCTATGTAACTCCACATATGACCCATAGTCATTGGATTAAGAAAGATAGTTTGTCTGAAGCTGAAAGAGCGGCAGCCCAGGCTTATGCTAAAGAGAAAGGTTTGACACCTCCTTCTACTGACCATCAGGATTCAGGAAATACTGAAGCTAAAGGAGCAGAAGCTATCTACAACCGCGTGAAAGCAGCTAAGAAGGTACCGCTTGATCGTATGCCTTACAATCTCCAACATACTGTGGAAGTCAAAAACGGAAGCTTGATTATACCTCATTATGACCATTACCATAACATCAAATTTGAGTGGTTTGACGAAGGTCTTTATGAGGCTCCTAAGGGGTATACTTTAGAGGATCTCTTTGCGACTGTCAAGTACTATGTAGAACATCCAAACGAACGTCCGCATTCAGATAGTGGATGGGGCAATGCAAGTGACCATGTTCAAAGAAACCAAAATGGTCAAGCTGATAATAATCATACTGAAAAACCATCAGTGGAGAAACCTCGGACAGAAAAACCTGAGGAAGAAAAACCTCGCGAAGAGAAACCGCAGAGTGAGAAACCAGAGTCTCCAAAACCAACTGAGGAGCCAGAAGAAGAATCACTAGAGGAAGCAGAAGAACCTCAGGTCGAGACTGAAAAGGTTGAAGCGAAGTTAAGAGAGGTTGAAGAGCTACTTGCAAAGATTCAAGACCCCATTATCAAATCCAATGCCAAAGAAACTCTCACCGGCTTAAAAAATAACCTGCTATTTGGTGCTCAGGACAACAATACCATTATGGCTGAAGCTGAAAAGTTGTTGGCCTTGTTAAAGGAGAGCAACTAAACCTACCCCAATTTTCTAACTTCTAAAAACAGGATAGGAGAACTAGAAAAGTAAAAAAAGAAAGTGAGAACAGAATGTAAGTTCTAGTTCTCATTTTTTTCATGAAAATATGTAAAATATCTTGACATGTGGTGTAAATAAAGATAAACTATTTACTAGTTAATTAAATGGTTAAACACTAGTTAAGGAGTAATGATGAAAAAAAGAACATTTCTATTATTAATGGCCAGTCTGTTGATTCTTGTCTTAGGAGCGTGTAGTCAAAAAGAAAAACAAGAAGCAAAAGGAATGAAGATTGTAACAAGTTTTTACCCAATCTATGCCATGGTCAAAGAGGTATCGGGTGACTTGAATGATGTTCGGATGATTCAGTCAAGTAACGGGATTCACTCCTTTGAACCGTCAGCAAATGATATTGCTGCCATCTATGATGCGGATGTCTTTGTCTACCACTCGCATACACTGGAGTCTTGGGCAGGAAGTCTGGATCCTAGCTTGAAAAACTCAAAAGTTAAAGTTTTGGAAGCTTCTGAAGGAATGACATTGGAGCGTGTACCGGGCTTAGAAGATGTAGAAGCTGGTGACGGTATTGATGAAAAAACACTCTACGACCCTCACACTTGGTTAGATCCAGAAAAAGCAGGTGAAGAAGCTCAGATTATTGCGGACAAACTTTCGGAGATTGACAGTGCCAATAAGGAAGCGTATCAAAAGAATGCCAAAAACTTTATCGCTAAAGCCCAAGAATTGACTAAGAAGTACCAGCCTATTTTTGAAAAAGCGAGTCAAAAGACTTTTGTTACGCAACATACAGCCTTTTCTTACCTCGCTAAACGATTTGGATTGAAACAGCTTGGTATAGCGGGGATTTCCCCTGAACAAGAGCCAAGTCCGAGACAACTAACAGAAATTCAGGAATTCGTTAAAACCTATAAGGTTAAAACTATCTTTACTGAGAGCAATGCTTCTTCTAAAGTCGCTGAGACCTTGGTCAAATCAACAGGAGTTAATCTAAAAACACTCAATCCTTTGGAAGCAGACCCTGAAAACGACAAAACGTACTTAGAAAATCTAGAAGAAAATATGAAAGTTCTTGCAGAAGAATTAAAATGAGGAGATTATGAAAATGAAGAAAAAGTATCTTGCGGTGGGATCGGCTTTAGTCCTTTCCCTGAGTCTTTGCATCTATGCACTGAACCAACACCAGCTAGAAGGAAACAAAGATAATAATCGTGTGTCTTATGTCGATGGGAAGCAAGACTCTCAAAAAACAGAGACACAGACACCAGATCAAGTTAGCAAAAAAGAAGATATTCAGGCAGAACAAATTGTCGTGAAAATTACCGATCAAGGTTATGTGACTTCACACGGTGATCATTTCCATTATTACAATGGTAAAGTTCCTTTTGACGCGATTTTCAGCGAAGAGCTTTTGATGAAAGATGCCAATTATCAACTGAAAGATGCTGATATTGTCAATGAAATCAAAGATGGTTATATTATCAAGGTGGATGGCAAGTATTATGTCTACCTTAAAGATGCGGCTCATGCTGATAATATTCGTACGAAGGACGAAATTGAGCGCCAAAAACAAGGTCATACTCATGATGCACCAACTTCTAACAGTGCAGTGGCGCTTGCTCAATCTCAAGGTCGTTATACTACCGATGATGGCTACATCTTTAATCCATCTGATATTATAGAAGATACTGGTGATGCTTATATCGTTCCTCACGGTGGACATTACCACTACATTCCAAAGAGTTCCTTGTCTGCTAGCGAATTAGCTGCTGCCCAAGCCTACCTCTCTGGAACTAGAAAACAACCGAGTGTGACTGACTATCGTCCAAGTCAAAATGGAACCAGTCAAACCACTAATCCTAGTCAACAAACTGAAACACCAAGCAATCCAGAAGAGAGCTTACAGAGTCTATTGCAGCAACTCTATGCACTTCCAAGTAATCAACGTTATGCAGAATCTGATGGCTTGATTTTTGACCCTGCTAAGATTTCAAGCAGAACGCCAAGTGGCGTAGCGATTCCTCATGGAAATCACTATCATTTCATCCCATATACAAAGCTTTCTGCCTTGGAAGAAAAGATTGCGCGAATGATTCCTTTATCTAGCGACAGTGGGAAACCAACACCTTTGGAAAATCCAAGCAAACCAGCAGAGCATCCAGCTCAATCGGATCATCATCATGACCAAGACGGTGACCATGGAAGTCAGGATACCAACCATGAAGATCATGACCATGATGGAGAGGAGCATGACCACCATCACGGTGAAGAACATGATCATGGTTTTGCAGCTGACCGTGTCATCAGTGAGGATGAGCAAGGGTTTGTAGTTTCTCATGGAGATCACGCTCATTATTTCTTTAAGAAAGACTTGACTGCAGCTCAAATCAAAACTGCCCAAGATCACTTGAAAGAAAATCATCAGTCTGAGCCGGTTCAACCACTTGCAAAGACTGTGGAAAGTTTCTCAAGAGATGCTAGCGATGAAGAAAAAATTAAGTATATCTCACAGACCTACGGGGTTCCGCTCGAAGCGATTCGTATTTCAAATGGATTCTTTGTCTTTGGAAATCCGGATCAAGCCTATGATCCAACCCATATCCATCCCTATGCTGTTCGAAAAGAACATGTTCGTATTCCTCTCCAAACTGGGAATCCAGAACTGGATTTCCTAAATGAACTTTATACGACTGCCCTACGTGATGGGGTGTCTCCTTATAGTTTACAGGTAGAAAGTGGTAGTTTTGTGATTCCTCACGGAGACCACAATCACTACATCAAGGTTCAAACTAAGGGCTATGAAGTAGCTTTGAAAAACAAGATTCCAGCCCTACAATCGACCTATCAACCTGGAGCATTTGATGAACAAACTGTTCTATCTAAAGTTGATCAACTGTTAGCAGATAGCAGAAGTCTCTACAAAGACCAGCCAATCATGCAGAGACGTGTTGAACTTGCTTTGGGGCAGTTCACCGAAAATATGAAAAAACTGGCGACCAACTCAACCGCTGGATATCTAGCAGCCTTGGATCTCTTTGATAAGCAATATATCCATGTGGATCAAAGTGTGGCACCAGTTGAAACTTCACCTTTAGATAAGAAGTACCAAGCCCTTGTAGATAAGATCAATACACTGGATACGGACACTTATGGCTTGTCTAAGAAAGATCTTTTGGTACATTTGCAGGAAGCAAAACTAGCACAAGATGAGACAGAGTTGGCTGCCATTGAAGCGAAACTTCAGGCCTTGCAAGATTTCCGTGATCGGACAGGGGTTACAACAGTAGAGTACATCAAGTATTTCTATGAACATGTATCTGATGGTCGTTTGAGAGAAGAACTTCGGAACAGTGTTGCCAAGTTGACATGGGAACTTTACCAGTCACAATCTTTCCTCAAAGCAACCGACTTGAACAAGCTATTCCCAACTATTTACCAAACTAAGCTAGAAGTAGAAGAAGCTCTCAAAGAAGAAGCAGTTTCTACAAAAGCTGGTAAGACTATTCTAGATACGGAAAAAGTAGATAGTCAAACCGCTAAGACAGCCATCTATGAATTCCTAAAAGAACTCTACGGTGATTTTATGCCAGAAGAGCGGGTTAGCCATGTTAAGAAGGAAGAAGTGGATGCTCTCCTAACTAAAGTTGCCCAACTCCTAGCGCGTGTCAAAGAAGATGGGGTCAAACAATCCCTAGCTGAAGAAGCAGCTAATATCAAAGCAGCCGCAGAAAAGGAAAATGCAGACCTTGACGAAGCTAAAACACAGCTTGAGGATCTTTTGAATCGTATTGCAGCAACTATCCAACGAGAGGAAAAACAAGCAGAACAGGATCCACAAACGATGATTATCTATCAAAAACTCTATAATGTCTTGCTCTCTCTTCACAAGTACTTAGAGGATAACAAAGGATCCGATGCTGACTTTGAACGAGTTGATGCCCTATTTGATCAACTTGCAGCCAAAAGCAGTGATAAAGAAGGTCTCCTCGCTCTAGCTAAAGAGATCATAAGCTTGAACCAAGAACTCCGTTCAACAGCAAGTGAAACTGCTAGCCAATCCAAGTCTGAGAAAGACAGTGAAACAGCTGCTTCTAAACCAACAGAAAAGCAAGCGCAAAGTGAGTCTGAGCCAAGTGCTCAATAAAACGAATAAAAAGAAAGGCGAAGTAGCTGAGCTACCTCGTCTTTTTTAGCCTTTATAAGATACAATGCCAATGATGGTATCCACTGCACGCTCCATTGTCTGAAGGCTGACGTATTCAAAACGTCCATGCATGTTTTCACCCCCAGCAAAGATATTTGGAGTTGGGATACCCATAAAGGAAATCTTAGATCCATCTGTCCCACCACGGATTGGTTCGATAATAGGCGTGATACCTAAATCTTCCATAACAGCTTTAGCAATGGTAACGGGTGTCATGTCTTTCTCGATGACTTCTTTCATATTGTAGTACTGGTCTGTCAGAGTTAAGGTCACGCGATCATTCCCAAGCTCTTGATTCATTTTGTCAGCAATGCCCTGCATGGTTTCCTTCCGCGCTTCAAAGGCATCCTTTTCAAAATCACGAATGATGTAGCTTGCACGCGCCTCCTCAACACTACCTGACACATCCATAAGATGATAGAAACCTTGGTAACCATCTGTCAGTTCAGGTCGGTCATTCTCTGGAAGTTGATTATGAAAATCAATCGCTAACTGAAGAGCGTTGACCATCTGTCCTTTGGCAGTACCAGGGTGAACATTGCGACCTTGGAAATGCAATTCAGCACCAGCTGCTGAAAAAGTTTCGTACTGAAGTTCACCTAGCGGACCACCATCCACTGTGTAGGCAAAATCAACGTTAAAATCTTCTGCATCAAATTTATTGGCACCGACACCAATTTCTTCATCTGGTCCAAAACCAACACGGATTTCACAATGCTTGATTTCAGGATGAGTAGTCAAGTATTCGATAGCAGTCATAATCTCAGCAATCCCTGACTTGTCATCAGCTCCAAGCAAGGTTGTGCCATCTGTTGTGATGAGGGTTTGACCTGAATATTTTTCAAGGCTCTTGAAATCAGCAGGATCTAGTTTAAATCCAGAATCACCCAAGTTGATAACTCCTCCATCATAATTTTCGATGACTTGCGGATTAACTCCCTCAGCATTAAAATCAGCTGTATCCATGTGGGAGATGAAGCCAATCTTACGTGTCAGGCTTGGATCGTTTGCTGGTAAGGTACCAATGGCGAAACCATTTGGGAGGTAGTAAACATTTTGCAGACCGACACGTTTCATTTCAGGAATAAGAACATTGGTCGCAAAATCTACCTGGCTTTGCGTACTTGGAGTAGTAGTAGAGTGTTCATCAGAACGCGTATTGACCTTAACGTAGGTCAAGAAACGCTCTAAAAGGTTGGGATAAGTCATAAAAACTCCTTTAATATCATTTTTTCATTGTATCATAGAATGGAGAGAAAGACAAAAGTCAAACAAAGAGGATTTAGATTGAAACTAAATCCTCTTAACTTATTATTTCTTCTCAAGAAGAGCTTTGATTTCTTGAAGAACTTCAAGTTCAGTTGGAGCAGCAGGTGTATCTTCGGCTGGCTCTTCTTTCTTAGTAAGGTTTTGAGCTTTTTCAACAGCTTTGATAACGAAGAAAAGAACAGTGCCAATCACTAAGAAGTTGATAACAGCGCTCAAGAAACTACCATAACCAACACCATTCCATGAAAGTTCAGCGATGCGTTCAACGTTCGCCGCTTTCAAAGCTGGGTTCAAGATAAGTGGAGTGATGATGTCATTTACAAGTGAAGTAACGATAGCACCAAAAGCAGAGGCGATGATCACACCGACAGCGAGGTCAACGACATTGCCACGAAGCAAAAATTCTTTAAGATCTTTTAACATTTTCATAATTTCCTTTCAAAAACTAATCTTAATTGTACCTGAAATACCTAAATATTGCAACCTTAATGCTTAATGACATCCATTTCATTTATAAAAAACGTATACTTTACTAAAAATATAGTTAAGAATGATAATCAAAACCTGCGCAATTAGCGTTTCGATGGCATTAACCTGATCTAGTTGATCGTTGACAAATTGCCCGATAATATCGGGATAAGATGTAACAAAGATATAAGTTAAAAGGACATCGAGACCCAAAGTAAAGAGACGAGCTAAGAAAAACTTAGCCAGGCGAGTTGACCAATTCCTTCTCTCTTGTTTAAAGACGATTGTATCATTTGTGAGAAAGGCAAAGAGAATCCCGATAAGATTTGCGAGTACGGTTGCCAGGATTTCCTGGTGGCTGATGTGGTAAATAACCAAACGCGATACAATAGAAATCAGAGTAGTAGCACCACCGAAAAATAGGTAGGAGAGGATTTCGTTATCGAAGAATGCTCTTATTAGTTTTTTCATGATTTTAGTATAGCATAAAGCTAGCTATTGTGCTATACTAGTAAGGTTGATAATCTCAACCCTTGGTGCTTAGCTTCTTTCACCAAGCATATTTTACGCGGGAAACCGCCAAAGGAGAAAACATGAAAAAATTAACTGTTCGTGACATGGCAGATATTGCTATCGTTGCTGCTATCTATGTGGTTTTGACCATTACGCCACCGTTGAATGCCATTAGCTACGGCGCCTATCAGTTCCGTATTTCAGAGATGATGAATTTCTTGGCATTTTATAACCCTAAATATATCATCGGTGTGACGATTGGTTGTATGATTGCTAATTTCTTTAGCTTTGGTCTAATAGATGTCTTTGTCGGCGGGGGATCTACCCTAGTTTTCCTAAGTCTAGGTGTATGGCTATTTAGCAAGTACAAGAAAGACTATCTGTTCAATGGTTTGATTCGAAAAGATCATTTCTTCTTTTCAATCCTCTTCTCCATTTCAATGATTACCATTGCAGCTGAACTCCATATCGTTGCAGAAGCTCCGTTCTTCTTGACATGGTTCTCTACGGGAATTGGTGAGTTTGCATCACTTATCGTAGGTGCGATTTTGATCAATAAACTGGGACAGCGAATCGACCTTACAAAATAAGAAGTTTATAAGCTAGATTCTTGCTAAATCTAGCTTTTTTCATTCCATAAAATTAAAAGAGAGCGCTTGACAAGAGCATAGAACTATAGTATACTTTTTAGGTAAGCTGATTTAGCTCAGTTGGCAGAGCGCATCCATGGTAAGGATGAGGTCGCCGGTTCAATCCCGGCAATTAGCATGATAGAAACAAAATAACCTTGGGAGACCAAGGTTTTTCTTATACTTCTGTGAAAATGAAGCTAAAGAGTTTTGACAGTTGACAAAAGTAACTCTATCTAGTAGAATAGTAGTTGCGATGAGTCGATAGGTAGTCTTCGAACTACTATTGAGCATAAGGAGGTCATAACGCAGGAGCGGACCTTGATGAGTTGTGTGAACCTGCTCATCACATGAAGATGCCTCTTAGTCCCTGGTCAATGACTAGGGATTTTTAGTTTTCAGAAAATATAGTCTAAAAAAGCTTTTCAATTTCTGGAAAAAGTAGTATAATACATCTATTATAGAAATTTTTAGAAAATTCCGAAAGAGGTTATTTATGGGATATACAGTTGCTGTAGTCGGCGCGACAGGTGCTGTCGGAGCTCAGATGATAAAAATGTTGGAAGAATCAACACTTCCAATCGATAAAATTCGTTACCTTGCTTCTGCACGTTCAGCAGGCAAGACTTTGAAATTTAAAGGCCAAGATATTACGATTGAAGAAACGACTGAGACAGCTTTTGAGGGTGTTGATATTGCACTCTTCTCAGCAGGTGGTTCGACATCAGCTAAGTATGCACCATACGCAGTTCAAGCTGGAGCGGTAGTAGTTGATAACACATCCTACTTCCGTCAAAATCCAGACGTACCTTTGGTTGTCCCAGAGGTCAATGCTCATGCACTTGATGCCCACAACGGAATCATTTCCTGTCCTAACTGTTCAACAATCCAAATGATGGTAGCGCTTGAGCCAGTTCGTCAAAAATGGGGCTTGGACCGTATCATCGTTTCAACTTACCAAGCAGTCTCTGGTGCTGGTATGGGAGCGATTCTTGAAACACAACGTGAACTTCGTGAAGTCTTGAATGACGGTGTGAATCCACGTGATTTGCATGCGGAAATCTTGCCTTCAGGCGGTGACAAGAAACACTATCCTATCGCCTTTAACGCTCTTCCACAAATCGATGTCTTTACTGACAATGATTACACTTACGAAGAGATGAAGATGACTAAGGAAACGAAGAAAATCATGGAAGATGATAGCATCGCAGTGTCTGCAACATGTGTTCGTATTCCAGTCTTGTCAGCTCACTCTGAGTCAGTTTATATCGAAACAAAAGAAGTGGCTCCAATCGAAGAAGTGAAAGCAGCTATCGCAGCCTTCCCAGGTGCTGTTCTGGAGGATGATGTAGCTAACCAAGTCTATCCACAAGCCATCAATGCTGTTGGTTCACGTGATACCTTTGTTGGTCGTATCCGTAAAGACTTGGATGCAGAAAAAGGAATTCACATGTGGGTTGTATCAGATAACCTTCTCAAAGGTGCTGCTTGGAACTCAGTTCAAATTGCAGAAACTCTTCACGAACGTGGACTGGTTCGTCCAACAGCTGAGCTGAAATTTGAATTGAAATAATGGTTTAGGAGTTCGAATGAACTCCTTCTTTGAAATAGAGAGGTGTTCCACATGTCTTACCAAGATTTAAAAGAGTGTAAAATCATCACGGCCTTTATTACCCCTTTCCATGAGGATGGTTCCATCAACTTTGATGCTATTCCAGCCTTGATTGAGCATTTGTTGGCCCATCACACAGATGGAATTCTTCTAGCTGGAACGACTGCTGAGAGTCCAACTCTGACCCACGATGAAGAGTTGGAACTCTTTGCGGCTGTACAGAAGGTTGTCAATGGACGTGTTCCTTTGATTGCAGGTGTAGGGACCAATGACACACGTGACTCTATCGAGTTTGTCAAAGAAGTCGCAGAATTTGGAGGGTTTGCAGCTGGCCTTGCTATCGTACCATACTACAATAAACCTTCTCAAGAAGGGATGTATCAGCACTTTAAGGCGATTGCGGATGCTTCTGACTTACCTATTATCATCTATAACATTCCAGGTCGTGTAGTTGTCGAATTGACTCCAGAAACCATGCTTCGTTTGGCGGACCATCCAAATATCATCGGTGTCAAAGAATGTACTAGTTTGGCCAATATGGCTTACTTGATTGAGCACAAGCCAGAAGAGTTCTTGATTTATACAGGTGAAGATGGCGATGCCTTCCATGCTATGAATCTCGGTGCGGATGGGGTTATTTCTGTTGCCTCCCATACAAATGGAGATGAGATGCACGAGATGCTCACTGCCATTGCAGAAAGCGATATGAAGAAAGCAGCAGCTATTCAACGTAAATTCATCCCTAAAGTCAATGCCCTCTTCTCTTATCCAAGTCCTGCTCCAGTTAAGGCTGTTTTGAACTATATGGGATTTGAAGCTGGACCAACTCGATTACCTCTAGTTCCAGCACCAGAAGAAGATGCCAAACGCATTATCAAAGTTGTCGTAGATGGCGACTACGAAGCAACTAAGGCAACTGTAACTGGTGTTTTAAGACCAGATTACTAATAACTACAATAAAATCCATGACCGCAAGAACGATCATGGATTTTTCTTATTTTCCTAAACAGAATTGGCTAAAGAGTTGGGTGATGAGTTCATCAGGAGCAGCATCTCCAGTGATTTCTCCGAGGATTTCCCAAGTACGGGTCAAGTCAACTTGCAACAAATCAACTGGCATACCCAGTTCCAGCCCTTCATTAACAGCTTGTAAGCTTTCGACTGCTTTTTCAATCAAGGAAATGTGACGGGCGTTGGACAAGTAAGTAGCATCTTGCTCGACCAAGCCAGCATTTTCAAAGAAGAGGTTGTTAATGCGTTCTTCAATCTTATCAATGTTTTGATTTTTAAGAACTGAAATACGAATGACATCTCCTGGAAGTTCAGAAGTTTCAATCGCTTCAGGAAGATCAGTTTTATTAAGCAGAATAATGAGGTTGGTATCTTGACTGATTTCTAAGAGTTGTCTGTCTTGTGCTGTTAGTGGCTCACTAGCATTTAAGACAAGAAGTACCAAGTCAGCTTCCTTGAGGGCTTTCTTGGAGCGTTCAACTCCGATTTGCTCCACGACATCATCTGTTTCCCGGATACCAGCTGTATCAATCAATTTGAGAGGAACCCCGTTAATGTTGACGTATTCTTCGATAACATCTCGAGTAGTACCAGCGATGTCTGTTACGATGGCCTTGTCCTCACGCAAGAGGTTGTTGAGGAGGCTGGATTTCCCAACGTTGGGACGCCCGATGATAGCTGTTGAAATTCCTTCGCGAAGGATCTTACCGCGACGAGCTGTTCTAAGGAGATTGGTTAGCAATTGTTCAAACTCCATAGTCTTCTCACGGACGACTGCAGTAGTGGCTTCTTCAACATCGTCGTACTCTGGATAGTCGATATTGACCTCAACTTGCGCAAGTGTATTGAGGATTTCTTGCCGAGTATTGTTAATGAGATCAGAAAGGGAACCGTCCAATTGTTTGACTGCAATATTCATAGCTTTGTCTGTCTTGGCACGGATGATGTCCATCACCGCCTCAGCCTGTGTCAAGTCCACACGACCGTTTAGAAAGGCACGCTTGGTAAATTCACCAGGTTCTGCCAACCGAGCTCCTTCACGGATAGCTAGCTGTAGAATTTCATTGGTCACCGCAATCCCACCGTGGGTGTTGATCTCGATAATATCCTCACGAGTGAAGGTCTTTGGAGACTTCATAGCCCCAACCATAACCTCGTCCATGACCTTACCAGTTTGAGGGTCAACGATGTGACCGTAGTTAAGAGTATGGCTGGCAACCTTACTCAAATCCTTGCCTTTAAAAATCTTTTGCGCAATGGCAAAACTGTCAGTTCCGCTCAAACGGACAATACCAATGGCCCCTTCTCCAAGAGGTGTGGAGATAGCAGCGATGGTATCAAATTCACGTGTAATCATACTAATTCCTTTTGTAATTCTTTTCTTAGGATATGTATCCAAGCATCTCTTCAAATTGTAACAAATTTAGGTTATTTCTTCAATGGATGCTACTCTAAGACTTAAAAAGCCTAAGCGAAATTGCTTAAGCTAGTTTATTTGGTGCGCATTTGCCCTTGAGGAAAGTAGGTTCCTTCAGGCATGTCATTGATGATGACATGGACAGCAGATTGAGGTGCTCCAGTGTTACGAACAACAGCTTCTGTTACTTCCTTAGCAAGAGCTTTCTTTTGCTCGAGCGTGCGTCCTTCAAATAAATCGATGCGTACAAATGGCATAATAGCTTCCTCCACTAGTTTTTGATTTCTTCTATTTTACCACATTTTGCCGTTTAAAGCTTCAGAAAATTATGATATACTAGAATGTAGCAAAAATTTAGAAATGGACGTAAAATAGAAGCATGGCACAGTTGTATTATCGTTATGGGACTATGAACTCAGGTAAAACGATTGAGATTCTCAAGGTAGCCTATAACTACGAAGAGCAAGGAAAAGGTGTTGTCATCATGACCTCTGCTCTGGATACACGTGATGGTGTTGGCTATGTATCTAGTCGGATCGGCATGAAACGCCCTGCCCTTGCGATTGAGGAGACAACGGATATCTTCGGCTATATCCGAGATTTAGCTGAAAAACCTTACTGTGTGCTAGTCGATGAGGCTCAATTTCTCAAGCGTCACCACGTTTACGACCTAGCTCGTGTTGTTGATGAGTTAGACATACCTGTTATGGCTTTTGGTTTGAAAAATGACTTCCGCAATGAACTGTTTGAAGGTTCCAAATATCTATTGCTTTTAGCAGACAAGATTGACGAAATCAAGACCATTTGTCAGTATTGCAAGAAAAAGGCGACCATGGTATTACGAACTCAGGATGGACTGCCCGTTTATGATGGTGAGCAGATCCAAATCGGTGGAAATGAAACCTATATCTCAGTCTGCCGAAAACATTATTTTGCGCCAATGATAACATCTAACAAGGAGCACAACTATGACAATTGAACTAAGAGATGTTACAATGGAAAATTATTTTGATGTTTTGAATTTGGATGTCAAGGAATATCAAAAACAATTCATTGCAACCAACGCAATTAGTTTGGCTGAAGCATATGTCTACACTAAAAATGGAGATTTTGTAGCTCCATTGGCAGTTTATGATAAGGATGCAATTATAGGTTTTGTGATGATAGCTTATGATAAAAAGATCGGAATTAGTAGTGGAAATTATTTACTATTTCGTTTTATGATTGATAAGAATTTTCAAAATCAAGGATATTTTAAACCAATTATGGATAAAGTGCTGGACTATGTTCGGACAGCGCCAGCAGGTTTAGGCAATAAACTTTGGTTGTCTTATGAACCAGAAAATGAACATGCAAGATCTTGTTACCTCAGTTATGGATTTAAAGAAACTGGGGAAATATTTGAGAACGAAGTAGTAGCAATCTATGATTTAACAATTGAGAAATAAGGAGAAAAAATGAACATCTATGATCAACTACAAGCTGTAGAAGACCGTTACGAAGAACTAGGAGAATTGCTGAGTGACCCTGATGTAGTATCAGACACCAAGCGTTTCATGGAGCTTTCAAAAGAAGAGGCTTCTACTCGTGATACGGTAACAGCCTACCGTGAGTACAAACAAGTCCTTCAAAACATCATCGATGCCGAAGAGATGATTAAAGAGTCTGGCGGAGATGCGGACTTGGAAGAAATGGCTAAGCAAGAACTCAAAGATGCCAAGGCTGAAAAAGAAGAGTACGAAGAAAAACTAAAAATCTTGCTCCTTCCAAAGGATCCAAATGATGACAAGAACATCATCCTTGAAATCCGTGGAGCAGCTGGTGGGGACGAAGCAGCACTTTTCGCCGGAGACCTTCTAACTATGTACCAAAAGTATGCGGAAGCTCAAGGGTGGCGCTTTGAAGTCATGGAGGCTTCTATGAACGGTGTCGGTGGTTTCAAAGAAGTGGTTGCCATGGTTTCAGGTCAATCTGTATATTCTAAGCTTAAGTACGAATCAGGTGCCCACCGTGTGCAACGTGTCCCTGTGACAGAAAGCCAAGGCCGTGTACATACTTCGACAGCGACAGTCCTTGTCATGCCTGAAGTGGAAGAAGTAGAATACGATATTGATCCAAAAGACCTTCGTGTTGATATCTACCACGCATCGGGTGCTGGTGGACAGAACGTCAATAAGGTTGCGACTGCCGTTCGTATCGTTCACTTGCCGACCAATATCAAGGTTGAGATGCAGGAAGAACGTACCCAGCAGAAAAACCGTGAGAAGGCCATGAAGATCATCCGCGCGCGTGTTGCTGACCATTTTGCGCAGATTGCTCAGGATGAACAAGACGCTGAGCGTAAGTCTACTATCGGTACTGGTGACCGTTCAGAACGTATCCGTACTTACAATTTCCCACAAAACCGTGTCACAGACCACCGTATCGGCTTGACTCTCCAAAAACTAGATACCATTTTGTCTGGTAAATTGGATGAAGTTGTAGATGCCTTGGTGCTCTATGACCAAACACAAAAATTAGAAGAATTAAACAAATAATGAAATTAGCTCAATTATTCTCAGATTTTGAAGAAGAGTTGATAAGACAAGGAGAGGAAGCAGAAAGCCTCTCTTTTGTCTATCGTAGCGTAAAAAATCTCTCTTTTACAGACTTTGTCTTTGCCCTTCAGCAAGAGGTAACAGAAGAAGAAAAACAATTTGTAGAAGAAATTTATCAGCAGTTAGTAGCTCACAAACCAGCTCAGTATATCATTGGACAGGCAGATTTTTATGGAATGAAGCTACAAGTGGATGAGCGAGTCTTGATTCCCCGACCAGAGACAGAGGAGTTAGTGGAACTTATCTTGGCAGAAAATCCTAAAGAAAATCTCAGGGTCTTGGATATCGGCACTGGAAGTGGTGCCATCGCCCTTGCTTTAGCAAAGAATCGTCCAGACTGGTCAGTGACAGCAGTTGATATTTCACAGGATGCACTAGATTTGGCAACTGAAAACGCTAAAGTTCAGAATTTCCAGATATTTTTTAAAAAATCTGATTGTTTTGCAGAAATTTCTGAAAAATATGATATAATTGTATCCAATCCACCCTATATCTCTCGTGAAGATGAGTCAGAGGTCGGTTTGAATGTTTTGCATTCGGAACCTCATCTAGCTCTCTTTGCAGATGAGGATGGCCTAGCTATTTACCGTAGAATTGTGGAAAATGCAAAAGACTATCTCACAGATGGTGGTAAGATTTACCTTGAAATTGGATACAAGCAAGGTCAAAGTGTTCCTGCGCTTTTTAGGAAACATCTTCCTGAAAAACGAGTACGAACACTTAAGGACCAATTTGGTCAAGATAGGATGGTTGTAGCTGATGATGGACAGGATTAGACAAGAGTTGGAAAAGGGAGGAGCTGTTGTTCTGCCTACAGAGACAGTTTACGGCCTCTTTGCCAAAGCTCTAGACGAAAAAGCAGTCGACTATGTTTACCAGCTCAAACGTCGTCCTAGAGACAAGGCGCTTAATCTCAATGTTGCCTCTCTAGAGGACATCTTGTACTTTTCAAAGAATCAACCAGCTTATCTACAAAAACTTGTAGAGACCTTTTTACCGGGTCCCTTGACCATTATCCTAGAAGCAAACGACAGAGTTCCATATTGGGTCAATTCTGGTCTTGTAACTGTTGGATTTCGGATGCCGAATCACCCTATTACGCTGGATTTGATTCGAGAGACTGGTCCCTTGATTGGGCCATCTGCCAATATTTCAGGTCAGGAAAGTGGAGTAATCTTTCAGGAAATTCTGAAAGATTTTGACCAAGATGTTTTGGGTCTGGAAGACGATGCTTTTTTAACTGGACAGGATTCGACCATTTTGGATCTGTCTGGAGACAAGGTGAAAATCTTACGCCAAGGAGCCATTAAGCGTGAAGATATTCTTGCTCAGTTGCCAGAGATTTCTTTTGAGGAGGAATGAGATGCTAAGAGATTTGCAAGAAACAGATGTAAAAGCTATATGTGACATCAATCAAGAGACTTTGGGCTATACTTTTAGTCCAGAGGACACAGCTAGTCAACTAGCTAGACTGTCTCAGGATTCTCATCATTTCCTACTTGGCTATGAGGATGAGGTCAGCCATGTCCTACTTGGATATGTCCATGCTGAAGTTTATGAATCTCTCTATTCCAAAGCAGGCTTTAATATCTTAGGCTTAGCGGTTTCGCCTCAAGCACAAGGGCAAGGTATCGGTAAAAGCTTACTGCAAGGGTTGGATCAAGAAGCAAAAAGACGGGGCTATGAGTTTATCCGCTTAAACTCTGCTGATCATCGTCTGGGTGCTCATGCATTTTATGAAAAAGTTGGTTATACTTGTGATAAAATGCAGAAACGGTTTATTCGCATCTTTTAGTTTTTTTCTTATTGAAAAATAAACTAAAGGACCAGTCACACTATAAAGGAGAAGACCTATGATTTTTGATAAAGACGATTTTAAAGCATACGATGCTGATCTCTGGAATGCTATTGCCAAAGAAGAAGAACGCCAACAAAACAACATTGAGTTGATTGCTTCGGAAAACGTGGTTTCCAAGGCTGTTATGGCAGCTCAAGGGTCTATCTTGACAAACAAATATGCCGAGGGTTACCCAGGACGCCGTTATTATGGTGGAACTGATGTAGTAGACGTGGTAGAAACTCTAGCGATTGAACGTGCAAAAGAAATTTTTGGTGCTAAATTCGCCAATGTCCAACCTCACTCAGGAAGCCAAGCCAACTGTGCTGCTTACATGGCCTTGATTGAGCCAGGTGATACCGTTATGGGGATGGATTTGGCAGCAGGTGGACACTTGACTCACGGAGCTTCAGTTAGCTTCTCTGGCCAAACCTACAACTTTGTTTCTTATAGTGTAGATCCTGAAACAGAACTCTTGGACTTTGATGCGATCTTGAAACAAGCCCAAGAAGTCAAACCAAAACTAATTGTAGCTGGTGCTTCAGCCTATTCTCAAATTATCGACTTCTCAAAATTCCGTGAAATCGCAGATGCTGTTGGGGCTAAGCTCATGGTCGATATGGCCCATATCGCTGGTCTGGTTGCGGCTGGTCTTCACCCAAGCCCAGTGCCATACGCTCATATCACTACAACAACGACCCACAAAACTCTTCGTGGACCACGTGGTGGCTTGATTTTGACTAATGATGAGGATCTAGCTAAGAAAATCAACTCAGCTATTTTTCCTGGTATTCAGGGCGGTCCTTTAGAGCATGTTGTGGCGGCTAAGGCTGTTTCCTTCAAAGAAGTTTTGGATCCAGCCTTTAAGGAGTATGCTACCAATGTTATCAAAAATAGCAAGGCTATGGTTGAAGTCTTCTTGCAAGACCCTGATTTCCGTATCATTTCTGGTGGAACTGAAAATCACCTCTTCCTTGTTGATGTGACTAAGGTTGTAGAAAACGGAAAAGTTGCTCAAAACTTGCTGGATGAAGTTAATATTACCCTAAATAAAAACTCAATTCCATACGAAACCTTGTCACCATTCAAGACAAGTGGTATTCGTATTGGATCTGCAGCCATCACTGCGCGTGGATTTGGTGAAAAAGAAAGCCGTAAAGTGGCTGAACTCATTATCAAAACCCTTAAAAATGCAGAAAATGAAGCTGTCTTAGAAGAAGTGAGAAGTGAAGTTAAAGCGTTGACAGATGCCTTCCCACTATACGAGGACTAATACTTTTATGGACATTTATATTAAGAAAGCTATTATCCATCAGTTCAGCCCAGATGATACTGAGTTGTTTCTAGCGGATAAGTTTCTCAATATCACTCCAAAAATCGAGGAATACCTACGTAAAAAAATCGAACGCGTGTATTCAGATGAAGCCAAGACTGGGATTTTCGAAGAAGAAAATCCCTTCTTCAATCACATCACAGATGATTTGTTGGAGACATCAGTAACCCTGGCTAATCTCTGGAAAGAAGAGTTTAGCATTTCTGAAAATCTCAAGACCAATGACTTGATTTTTGTGCAATTTTCTAAAGAAGGTGTAGAGCATTTCGCTTTCTTGCGAATTGCCTTGCGGGAAACCTTGACTCACCTCGGTGGGGAAGTTGATAATCCAATCAAGCTGACTCAGAATAACCTGCCTGGATTTGGAACAGGGGCTGATGAGGCCTTGGTGGTCAATCTTCAAAGTCGCAAGTACCATCTCATCGAAAAACGTATCAAGTACAATGGGACTTTCTTGAATTATTTTTCAGATAATCTCCTAGCTGTTGCCCCTAAGATTTCACCAAAGAAATCCATCAAGGAACTGGAGAAAACGGCCCAGAGAATTGCTGAATCTTTTAACACAGATGATTTTCAATTTCAATCCAAGGTCAAATCAGCGATTTTCAACAATCTTGAAGAAAGCAATGAACTGTCACCTGAAAAATTGGCTAATGACCTTTTTGACAACAATCTGACAGCTCGTTTGAGCTTTATTGATCAAGTTAAGGAAGCCGTACCAGAACCAGTCCAGTTTGATGAAATTGATGCCAGTCGTCAGCTCAAGAAATTTGAAAATCAAAAACTCTCCTTGTCAAACGGAATCGAGCTCATCGTTCCCAATAACGTCTATCAAGACGCAGAATCTGTCGAGTTTATCCAAAATGACAATGGAACCTATTCTATCTTAATCAAAAATATCGAGGATATTCAAAGTAAATAATGTTTAAATTACTACGAAGAGTGCTAGTGCTAGCAGTCTTCCTTTTCGCTGTCTATAAAGTCTATCATATCCATCAAGATGTGAAGCAAGTCATGACCTACCAACCCATGGTTCGAGAAATCCTCAATGAAAGAGATACTCCAGCCAATGAAGAGCTTGTGCTCGCCATGATTTATACCGAAACAAAGGGAAAAGAAGGCGATGTCATGCAGTCTAGCGAGTCTGCTAGCGGTACCACAAATACTATCAATGACAATGTGACGAGCATTCGTCAGGGAATTCAGACATTGACTGATAATCTCTATCTAGCTCAGGAAAAGGGTGTTGATGTCTGGACAGCCGTGCAAGCCTATAATTTTGGACCTGCCTATATCGACTTTATCGCTCAGAATGGCAAGGAAAATACTCTGGCACTAGCCAAGCGTTACTCCCGAGAAACGGTCGCTCCAATCCTAGGCAATATTACAGGGAAGACCTACACCTATATCAACCCGATTTCTATCTTTCACGGAGCCGAACTCTATGAGAATGGTGGAAATTATTACTACTCGAGACAGGTTCGCTTTAATCTCTATATCATGAAATTCTTTAATTTCTTCTAAACATCTGGTTTTGCCAGGTGTTTTTCGCTATAAGTTTTCTTTAAGATTGTTTTATTAACCTAGAAAGGTAAAGGAGGGAATATCCCATGAGAAAGAAATTCTTTCTAACAAGTGCTGCAGTATTGTGGGCTGCAACAGCTATGGCGAGCGTCCACGCAGCAACCGATGTTCAAAAAGTAATCGATGAAACCTATGTACAACCAGAATATGTCCTAGGTTCTTCTCTATCTGAAGACCAGAAAAACCAAACTCTTAGCAAACTGGGCTATGATGCATCAAAAGACACCAAAGATATCAAAACTATGACACCTGATATCTATTCGAACATTATGAATGTGGCTAATGATGCTAGTCTCCAGCTCTATTCGTCAGCCAAGATTCAAAAGCTGGGTGATAAGTCGCCTCTAGAGATCAAGATTGAAACGCCTGAAAATATCACCAAGGTGACGCAGGATATGTATCGTAATGCAGCGGTGACCTTGGGAGTAGAGCATGCTAAAATCACAGTTGCAGCTCCTATTCCAGTTACAGGTGAAAGTGCCCTGGCAGGGATTTACTACTCGTTAGAGGCCAATGGTGCTAAAGTACCGCAAGCCAATAAAGACTTGGCCCAAGAGGAGCTAAAAGCCTTATCAGATATCAATGCTGAAAACAAGGACAAGTCAGGTTACGATGCCAATAAACTCAATGTTGCTTTGGCAGATATCAAGGCAGGAATCGCAAAAGCAAAAGAAGCCAAAGGCAATCTGACAGAGGAAGATGTTCGCAAAATTGTAGAAGACACACTAAAAAACTACAAACTTGATCAGGTTATAACAGGAAACCAGGTCAATATCATCATCAATTTTGCACTTAACCTCTCAAAGAGTGACATCTTGAATAATGCTGATTTCACTAAAACCCTAAATGACCTCAAGGAAAGTATTGTTTCCCAAGCTGGAGATAGCTTTAAAAATATCAACCTCAACTTTGATGCCAATAAAGCGCTAGAAGACGGGGGCAACTTCTTTAGCTCCCTCTGGCAAGCCATTGTCAACTTCTTCAAGAGTTTTGGTGCTTAGGTCATTTCATGATATAATAGATGGTAACAGAAATGTTGCCGTCTTTTTTTGTCGGCCGATAGAAAGTGAAAAATATGTTAAAGAAAAATGATATTGTAGAAGTTGAAATTGTTGATTTGACCCATGAAGGTGCTGGGGTTGCTAAGGTAGATGGTTTGGTTTTCTTTGTAGAAAATGCTCTACCAACTGAGAAAATCCTCATGCGAGTCCTTAAGGTAAATAAAAAGATCGGCTATGGGAAAGTTGAAGAATACATTACACATTCTCCGCATCGTAACCAAGACCTTGACCTAGCGTATCTACGTTCAGGTATCGCTGATTTGGGGCATCTTGCCTATCCAGAACAGCTCAAGTTTAAAACCAAGCAAGTCAAGGATAGTCTCTACAAGATTGCTGGCATTACAGATGTAGAGGTTGCTGAAACTCTAGGTATGGAAAATCCTGTCAAGTATCGTAATAAGGCTCAGGTGCCCGTTCGTCGTGTCAATGGTGTCTTGGAAACTGGCTTTTTCCGTAAAAATTCGCATGACCTTATGCCCCTTGAAGATTTCTTCATCCAGGATCCTGTTATTGACCAAGTCGTAGCAGTTCTTCGAGATTTGCTTCGTCGTTATGATTTGAAACCTTATGACGAAAAGGAACAGTCTGGCTTGATTCGGAATCTTGTGGTGCGTCGTGGTCACTACTCAGGACAAATCATGGTCATTTTGGTAACCACTCGACCGAAAGTTTTCCGTGTTGACCAATTGATTGAACAACTAATCAAGCAGTTTCCAGAGATTATCTCTGTCATGCAAAATATCAACGACCAGGATACCAATGCTATTTTTGGGAAAGAATGGCATACTCTTTTTGGTCAAGATTACATTACGGACCAAATGTTGGGAAATGACTTCCAAATATCAGGACCAGCTTTCTATCAGGTTAATACAGAGATGGCTGAGAAACTCTATCAAACAGCCATTGACTTTGCGGAGTTAAGAGAAGATGATGTTGTTATTGATGCCTACTCAGGTATTGGAACCATTGGTTTATCCGTTGCTAAGCACGTTAAGGAAGTCTATGGTGTTGAAGTGATTCCAGAAGCGGTTGAGAATAGCAAAAAGAATGCGGCAATCAACGGGATTGCTAACGCCTACTATGTATGTGACACAGCTGAAAGTGCCATGAAGAACTGGCTCAAGGAAGGTATTCAACCAAGTCTTATCCTAGTAGACCCACCAAGAAAAGGCCTCACAGAAAGCTTTATCAAGGCAAGCAGCCAAACAGGAGCAGACCGCATTTCCTATATCTCCTGCAATGTCGCAACCATGGCGCGTGATATCAAACTTTACCAAGAATTGGGATACGAGTTGCAGAAAGTACAACCAGTGGATCTTTTTCCGCAGACGCATCATATCGAGGTTGTAGGACTGCTGGAGAGAAAGGGATAAAGCCCACCGTTTCAGGGGTTACAAAAGGCTTGATATTCGGTCTTTTTTGAATTTTTGAGTGAAGTATAAATCTAACAGCCTGAAGTGATGTAGCAGGATTGATAGTGGTAAAGTATGAAATTTATTCCCACATACGCAAAGGGGGTGCAAAATGTTCCAACAGGTAGGGTGTCTGTGGGAATTGTTTTGCACCCCCTTTTTTTGATTTTCTGATATCACCAAGATGGTCGATGGAAGTAGGAGTTCAGTAATTGATACAATAGTCTACAATGAAATGCATTATAACCTAGTATTTTTATATTGAAAGATGTGACATGCTTGATTGAACACATCAAATAGTGGGAAGTTTTCAATCGATTTATAAAGTTGAATCAAAATTCTAAAAAACACTTGCAATCTGACGAGTTTGTGATACAATATTGACTATAAGGTTATCGGGAAGATGACCAAGTCAAAAAAGGAGAATAATGATATGCCAGCAATTTCGTTGACCCCAGAACAGTTAAAGTCTGAAGCACAAACTTATACCAATGCTTCTGAACAATTGAAAGATGCCATTAACAAAGTTTCAGGCGCAAATGGTCGTCTCCAAGGACAATGGCAAGGTGCGGCTTTCCAATCTTACTTGGAACAATTCCAACAATTATCAGTAAGCGTAACTCAAATGGAACAACTTCTTGAAAGTATCCATGCACAATTGAATCAATACGCCGATACTGTTGCTGAGCGTGACCGTCAGGATGCAACTTCATTTGGTTTGAATTAATCATCGGTGAACGGCGCTTCGAAAGGGGCGTCGTTTTTTGCTAGTTATAAGTGGAAAAGGTAATAATGAATAGTCCTCATAAAGAAAAACGATACTTAAAAATTTTAACTGCAGTAGCATGCGTATCCCTGTTATCAGGTTCTCTTGTTTATTTCGCATTAAAGGATCAGAGCCTTCACTATTCAAGTGAGATCAAGCAAACTGCTAAGGTTCAATATGCGCTTGTGAATGAAGATAAAGGTGCAAGGTTTGAAAATACTGATTATAATTTAGGCTCGGATTTTGTCACTTTAATTAATCAGGATACAGAGAATAACTGGGAGACAACCAATCGTAGCGTGGCTGAAGCAGGATTGAAGTCAGGTCAGTTTGATGCAGTTATTACTCTTCCGTCAGACTTTTCTGAGAAATTGTTGAGCTTAGAGAGTGTTTCTCCAGAAAAAGCCACTGTTTCTTACCAGATTCGCGAAGGGCAAAACGAACAAGCTAATCAGGCTGTCCACAGTCAAGTTAATACAGTCTTACAAGGATTTAATCAACGGGTGGTTCGGATGTATTTTTCGAGCATCATTCGAAATCTTTCAGATGCACAGACGAATGTGAATCAGATGGCAACTACAGAGTTATCTCAAAATACGTTCATCATTTCAAATATTCAAGCTCCATTTTCGACCCTACCAGATTCATTTAGAAGTACTCAATCCATTGCAAATAGTCTGAAGACGGATAATGAACTCTTTAAGACCCAACAAGAAGCTTTTGTTAAATCAGTCGCAAGCAGCATGGAAGCGAATAACAACTCTTTAGATGCTTCTGGGAAAGCCCTTGAATCTACAACAAACTCTGTGAATGAGTTTTCAAAAGAAGCTAATACTCGTCTTGAAAAGTCAACCAACCAATATAAGGAGCAATCTGAAAAAGATAAGGCTGCCTTGGAAAAACAATGGACAGATGATCAGAAGCATTATTCTGACTTGTATAATGCCCTTTACACTGTTGGGAATGCTAAATTAAAAGAATTGCAGTTTTCCGATACGGCAACCGGTTCCTTTATGGCAGATTTCAAAGCTAAGGCGGGGGAGTATAAAACTGCACAAAGTAAGGTCAAGGGGAACTTAGAGGCACAAATCACTTCTTTAGAAAAAGAAGTAGCGGAGCTTAGAGCACTCAGGGAGACCATTGCAGAGACTTATTATGGCTCTAAGGATTTAAGTGATCAGACAGCTACTGATAAAGATATTCGCTCGGCTATTTTGAACTTAATGACGAAGCCAGAAAACCGAAGCAAACTTCCTAAGCAGTATATTGAGGCAATTGCTAGTCGCCTACCGATGATTTCATCTGGAGATTTGAGTGCTCTCATTGCTAAATTAGAGCAAGATAAATTGATCTCATCAGATGAGGCTACAACTTATCGTAATGCACTGAAAATTGTGTCTAACTACAGTAGCGAGTTGGGTGGCTCTTTAGGACAAAATACAACCTTTAAGTATCTGTCCTCAGCGGCTACTGTTACTAGTCCAGTGACCTATCCCATTCACCAAACTCTAGAATTTGATCCGTCAACTGGTAGTCAGACAGTCCAATTGAACATCGATGATGCAAATATGGGGAATCTTGAACTGGAAGGTGTGACGAAAGATTCAATTGAAGCCTCTATCCGTCAACAGTTAAAAGATACAGGCTATCATGTGACAGCTGCAGTATCAGGAAATACAATTCAAGTCACATTTATTAATGAAAGAACGGCGTCAACTACTCCTGTCGCCTCTTCGGACTCAGGGGGATCAAGTACTTCAAATGCGGATGCAAGTGATGCAGCAACATCTACAAATTCCACTTCTACAAGTGAAAGTACGACAGCAACGCCAACTACTCCACCAAAAGTCAGTCAACCAAGCTATGCGACACTTCCTAAAAAGGTGAGTGTCACGATTAGTGGTCAGATAAAGTGGAATTTATCTGATGATGTGAAAAAGAATTCCTATAACCAAGTAGGTTATAGTTGGACAGATGGAAGTTCAGTTCAAGCTAGTGCTCAGTTATCTGTCTTTAATGGTAAGTATGACACTTTGGCTGAGGATTTACCTGCGATTCTGAAAAACTTCCAAAACCTAGACCTTACTGCCCAACAAATCGTTACTCTATTTGCATCACCAGGGGCAAGTTTAGATATCAATCAATTTGCAAGCACGCTATCAAGTGGTACTCTCGTACAAAAGGCTAGTCCAGATTCTGTATATAGTCTCTACAATAATCTAACTGACGACGAACGGGCTTCAGAAATATCGGATGTTTTAGTTACTAAGTATCGGCTTACAGGAGATAATTTATACAAACAGGTAGATCAGCAATTAAAGGATGTGACAGATATTCTAGGTGAAAAAGAAAATCCTAAAGAAGGCACCCTTCGTCAAGTGTATCAGTCTCTCCCAGACTCAGATTTGCTTGTTAAGCAAGCTTCTGCCTTAAATACCTGGTATGGGGAGATGCAGAAGGTCTTAGATGAGGCTCATAATCAGTGGAAAGATTCTGAGAAACTTGCTTATGAATCAGTTGTCAATGATCAAAATCCACAACCAGAGAAGATGAATACCTCTAAGCTGGAAGAAGAAGTGAAGTCACTTTTGTCTCAATACGATAGCTTACGAGATAGTTCTAAAAAAACTGCACAAGCTACAGCTGATGGAGCTGCTCAGGTACGAGATATCTCACCACAAATCCAACAGTTAAACGAGACAACAGAATCGATTCAAAAGTCCGCAGATGGTGTCCTTTCCAGTTTGAATCAGAGTGTGAAGGAAACAAGTGGTACAGTTGAGAAAAATACCTCTTATGCAGAACAGTTTGGAAAGGTGCTTGCCAATGCGAAAAGTGGAGGTGCTGATAACAAGCAAGTGTTCAATTTCTTATCCGATCCAATTACTACAAAAGTCACAGAAGGTAAGACACAGGCAGCTAGTCACATTTCCATCATCCCCTATTATATGACCTTGTTGTTATCGGTTATTTCTTTTGTGATAGCTATGACGATCGGACGCTTTGTTAAAGATAGACAGGAAAGGGAAGAAACTGATCTTTTGACAACGAAAAAGTGGGACTTGAAGCTTCAAAGTTTCTTACCGACAATCATAACAGCTACTGTTGGTTCGATTTTGTTTTCAGGAGTTACAATAGGAGTAGCAACAGCAGCTAATGGATTCTTATGGTTCATTTATAGCTTTATGTTAATGGCAAGCTTGATTTTAGTGCTATCTTACAGCTTGAAGAAAGCTCCGTATCCGACTTATATTGTATCTGCATCCCTCTTAGGTTTTTATCTCCTACTAACTCCTATTTTGGGAGTGGCAACTCAATCAGGAAGTTTCCTTAATTTCTTATATCGACTGTCTCCGTTACAAAATATTGAAAACGGCTTTAGTTATCTCTTGGTCGGTGGTAACTTAAGCATTGTAACGATTCTTCTACTCTTATTATTTGTAGGCATCGGAGTTAGTCTCAATCTCTTTACAAGAAAGAAATAAGGCTCTTTGTCAACTGTAGTGGGTTGATAAAAAGTTACAGCCTGGAGAGGACCAAATTGGTTCTCTCCTTTTTGATATTCAAAGAGCGATGAGGATTCTCGTTTTAAAATTTTCAAAGTTCCGGAAGCCAAAAGCATTTCGCTTAATGACTTTGATGAGGATATTTGTGGTTTCAAGTTTTGCTTTTGAGTAGGGAAGTACAAGTGCATTAATGATCTTATCCTGATCTCTCAAAAAGGTCCTAAAAATGGTCTGGAAGATTGGATTGACAGAAGAAATAGTTTCCTTGATTAATTCAAAGAAATAATCAGCGTGCTTCTCTTGAAAATGAAAGAGTAAAAGCTGATAGAGTTCATAGTGATCTCTAAGATCTTGAGAGTAAGAGAGAAGTTTTTCGAGAATCTCTTTATTGGTTAAATGCGACTGAAATGTTGGACGATAAAATCGTTTACTGCTCAGCGTATAGTTATCCTGTTGAATGAGTTTCCAGTAACGTTTCAGTGCTTTATATTCGTGCGATCTTCTATCAAACTGATTCATAATTTGGATGCGTACGCGATTCATTGCTCGGCTGAGATGCTGGATAATATGAAAACGATCGAGAACGATTTTAGCATTTGGAAAAAATTTTCTAGCAATATCGTAGTAGGGACTAAACATGTCCATGGTAATGACTTTCACGCGACTTCTTACCTGTCTAGAATACCGAAGGAAATGATTGCGAATAGTTGCTTGAGTCCGTCCATCTAAGATAGCTAGGATCTTTCTTGTATCGTAGTCCTGTGCAATAAAGCTCATCTTTCCTTTCTTGAAGCTATATTCATCCCAACTCATGTGTTCTGGAAGGTGGTTAAGATCAGTCTTAAATTTGAATTTATGTAACTGACGAATGACTGTAGAAGTGGAGACAGATAAACTTTCGGAGATAGCTGTCATAGGGACTTTCTCAATCAATTTTTGAGTGATTTTCTGTTTGACGATGGTTGCGATCTAGTGATTCTTCTTGACTAAGGAAGTCTCTGCGACGGCTATTTTTCCACAGTTTTTACAGCGGAGACGGCGTTTTTTCAATCGAATGAGAGTCTTGTAGCAAGCGCATTCGAGGTAGGGGATTTTGGATTTTTTGAAAGTCATATTTAGCCATTTGTCCTTGACAGTTGTGACATTTAGAGGCAGGATAATCGAGCTTAGCAATGACTTCTTTATGCGTTCCAGCGTCAAGATAATCTAAGATAATAATATTTTTGTCTTTAATTTCAAGTATGTTTGTGATAAAATTTAATTGTTCCATAAGATTCTTTCTAATGAGGGGTTGGTCACTTTTTCATTATAGGTCTTATAGGGCTTTTTTTCTACAACAAAATAGACTCCATAATTCCTACAGTGGTTTTACCCACTACAGAAATTATAGAGCCAGAAATAATCAAGGTAAGGATCCGTAAGGATCCTTTTTGTTTTCTTGTGAGATGGTGTGATTTGTAGTATAATAAAGTTATCTTTACCAAGTGGGGAAGGAGATTTATGAAGAAGGTTCAAGTCATTTTTAGTCTATTATTGTTGTGTCTTTTTCTTAACTCAGGTGATGTCCGAGCAGATGATGGAAGTCTTGAAATTAATAATCAAACCATCCATGATCAAGGGAACAGTCCTCAGACTACTAAGTCTAAGAATATTCCTGAATTATTTTTAGAAGATAGTGTGAAGAAAGAAAAACAGCTACAAAAAGCACAGCAAGAGAATGTTCATCAAGCGCAGTCCTCTCTTTTTACCGGGACTAAAGATACTAATAGTTTTCAGAGTCAGGATAAGGTGACGCGTGGCTTGTTTCAAGCAGATTATAGAGCAGATGAAGCAATTTTGACTGGAGAGAGCACCTCTAACACTTCGCTACCTACTTGGCTATCTATTTTAGGATTTGGAATAGGTCTACTTGGAGTGACCTATCTAGGTGTTTGGCTAGGTAGGAAGTACTCAAAAGTGCTTCGTTTTAAGAAGGAGAGTGTGTGATGAAGACAATTACGGTTGGTATAAAATGGAGAGACCAAATATATGATTTGAAACTTCCAACGCAGGTTTCATTCAAGAGAGTAAAAGAGCTGATATGTGAGTCATTTTCAATGATGAACCAAGAGCTACCAAGTCACTTTGATCTTCAAGTGACTAATAAATCAATTGCCTTTTATGATGATGACCAGATAGCGGACTTTCCTTTAGGAAACGGAGATCAATTAGAAATTGTAGGGAGAAAGAAATGAAAGTACAAGAGACAAGTATCCAATCCAAGTGGTCGAAAGAGGCTGGTGAACTAGAGATTAAGTTATCCGCTAATCAATTTCAACTGAATCGGATGAAGCAGTATCGATTCTTTTTAGAAAGCACGGCACATTTAGCTCAAGGAGCAGTGAAAGAAGAGGCAGAAGAGGTCGTTCGTCTTTCTTACCAAATTCCAGCAGGTTATCAGTCGATTCGAGAAGCTGTTGAAAATAAAGAAATCTTAGAACGCCTTCATCTTTTTCAAAAGTTACAATTCTTAAAAGAAACTGTCGATCAGCCTATGAAACCCTTTATTCACCCAGATAATCTGTTTGTGAGCGGGGAAAGTGTCCTTTTAGGACATAGAGGGATGACAGATAGTGTGGTTCCTTTTTCGCTCATGAAAGAGGACTTGTTAAAGCAATATAAGGCTTTAGCTGTGTTCATTTTACAACCTAAGCTCAACTTTGAAGAGTTAATTGATAGTCTTACGACGGTAAAAAATGCTTTTGCGGAAACTCTTTTTAAAGCGGAGACTTTTGATGAAGTAGACCATCTCATTAGTGAGCAGGCTCGTATCCAAGAAGAGAAGCGTCAAAAGGAAAAACTGTTTGTCTCGAAAAGGAACTATCAATTGTTTAAATGGGGTTCTTTAGGACTCGCAATTGTAACAGTTGCGATGGGGATTGCAACAGGTATTTATGCTTTTTATGTGGTGCCTAAGCAGGATAAAATCATTCAGGCTGAGACGAGTTACATTGCTAAGGATTATACGGCAGTGGTAGAAGGTCTTAAGTCAGAAGCTCCAAATAGTCTTCCGAAGGGAGTCCAGTATACACTTGCGGCTAGCTCGTTAGAGTTAGACAATCTGACTCAAGAACAAAAGGAAGCTGTATCTAGAAACTTGTCACAGAAATCTAGTGAGAATACTCTTTCTTATTGGATCTATATCGGCCGTGGAGAACTTGAAAAAGCACTTGATATTGCTCAAAATATTGGGGACATTCAGTATATTCTTCATGCTTATACAAAGCTCTATGATCAGGTCAATACAGACAGTACGATGAGCGGAGCGAAAAAGCGAGAACTCCTTGAAAAGTATCAAAAAGAAATTGATAAGTTACAGGAACAATTAAACGGAAGTTCAAAGGCAAATAGTACATCAAAGGAGACTAAAAATGGCAACTAAGGGCAAACAAGCGACTTGGAGTCAAAAGCTGTCAGATGAAGAGGTTCTTTGGCATGTGTTTTCGTTTAAAGAATGCTTTGAGTACAAAGAGTTGACCGAAAGGGCCTCCTCAATCAATATTGGAGAAAGTCATATCTCAATTACTGAAAGTGGTCTTGAAAAGGACGGAATCCCTTGGGCTGGTCAGGAGGAGGAAAGTCTGGTAGCCATTCCACATGAACAGATTCAGATCCATTCCTTTACCTATCCTAAGCAGGACTTACTCTTTTCTAAGGAGAAGAAAGCAGATGTTTGCCTTGAAAGTCAAGCTCTCCTTTACCTGAAGGTTAAGGAGAATACCTATCATCTCTCTGGATCATCTAATGGAGCTAAGGTTTATCTAAATGGACAAATTCTAGAGGAAGTTGATGCCTCTATTCAGGTAGGGGATGTTTTGGTGGTGGACTGCTTTCTTTTCTCATTTCGAGAACATCAGATCCATTTCCTGCCCTTGAGCAGACAGCACACTATCCAATCTGATCATTTGTTTGAAGAACCTTATAAAGCTGAGTTTCCACATGAGTTTCCTAATTATCGTAGAAGTCCACGCATTTATCTAAAAGAGCCTGAGGATAAGGTGGAAATCAATTCACCAGCACCAGAAGAAAAACTTAGACGTGGTGAGCTATGGCGTGCGATCGTACCGCCTGTTGGAATGGTGGTGATTAGCGGAGCCTCTAGTGTCTTTATGCAGGGAAATGCCTTGCTTATGATGGGAATGGCCAGTGCCAGTCTCTTGACAGCTGGATTTTCAGTATCGAGCTATTTTACCAATAAAAAGGAAGTCAAAGAGAAGAATCAGAAAAGAAACGATGATTATCAAGAGTATCTCTTAGAGACAGGAAGCCAATTGAGTCGTCTAAAGACGGAACAAAAGAAAGCCTTGACATATAATTTTCCATCGGTTGATGAATTAGTGGATTTAGTAGAAAGTTACAACCCACGGATTTATGAGAAGATGGTGACAAATGATGACTTTCTAAAGGTTCATTTGGGAACTGGAACGATTGATTCTAGTTATTCCTTACGTTTTCAACCAACCAATCGCAAGGAAGACTGGAGCCGCTTTGTCGAGAAAAAACTGGTACAACCTCATATAAAATTAGAGGATGCGCCTATTGTCCTCTCTCTACGTGATCAGGCTTTGGGATTAGCGGGAGTAGCTCCTGTCTTACGAGTAGCAGTTCAAACGCTATTGTTTCAGATTGCGGCGCTTCATTCCTATCATGATGTAGAGTTTGTGACCTTGGTCTCCCAAGAGGAATACGAGAATCACTGGCGAGAATGGCGCTGGTTGCCTCATGCGCAAATGCGGAGTCTCAATCTACGGGGACTTATTCATGATGACCAGACTAGGGACATGATCTTGACCTCTTTTTACCAGATGTTAGTCAAGCGTCGTCAGGTCGTTCGGGAACAAAAGCAGGAGCAAATCTTCTCGCCGCACTATGTCTTGACGATTTTGGATGAGTCATGGCTGTCAGGACATGGGCTCAATGAATTTCTGGCAGAGGATATGACCCAATATGGGGTGACGGTTATCTGGGGTAAGGAAAGCCTTAATATGTTGCCTGAGACGGTGACGGCAGTGGTTGATTATCAAAATGGAGAAACAGCCAAGCTCGTCAATAATCATCATATCTATGTCAACCAAGACTTTAAGCCTAATCGTCTGCCTCAAAATGGAAAACTTGAAGAAGCGATTTACCGTTTGGCCAATCTCAATCATATCGAAGTGGAGAAAAACTCGATTCCAGATACGATTTCCTTTATGGAACTCTACGGTGTTAAGCAGGTTGAGGAATTGGATGTGGAGAAACGCTGGCAGGCGGCGGATGCATCTAAGTCTCTCGCTGTACCTCTAGGTGTTCGAGGGAAGGATGATATTGTGCTGCTCAACCTTCATGAGCGTGCCCATGGTCCACACGGACTAGTTGCAGGGACTACCGGCTCTGGTAAGTCTGAGATTGTGCAGAGCTATATTCTGTCTCTAGCTGTTAACTTTGCGCCAGAAGATGTTGGATTTCTTCCGATTGACTTCAAAGGGGGAGGAATGGCCAATCTCTTTGCCAAGCTGCCTCACTTGATGGGTGCTATTACCAACTTGGATGGAGCTGGGACGGCTCGTGCGCTGAAGAGTATTCGTGCGGAACTTCAAAAGCGTCAGCGTCTCTTTGGGAAATTCGGTGTCAACCATATCAATGGCTACACCAAGCTCTATAAAAAAGGAAAGGCACTTAGCGATCCAGAGGAGAAAAAGACCTATCCGACAGAGCCTTTACCTCATCTTTTCCTGATCTCAGATGAGTTTGCGGAGTTGAAGCAAAATGAACCAGAGTTTATGGCAGAACTCGTCTCCACGGCACGTATCGGACGTTCCCTAGGGGTTCACCTGATCCTTGCGACTCAAAAGCCATCTGGAGTGGTGGATGAGCAGATCTGGTCTAATTCTCGCTTTAAGCTGGCGCTCAAGGTTGCCGATCCTTCAGACTCAAATGAGATTATCAAAACCCCAGATGCGGCTAGTATCACTCAGCCTGGTCGTGCTTATCTTCAGGTCGGAAACAATGAAATCTATGAACTCTTTCAGTCAGCATGGAGTGGAGCGGATTATCAGCCTTATAGTGATGAAGGTAATCAAGTAGATGAACGGATTTGGTTAGTGAATCAACTAGGGCAGAGCGAACTCTTGATTGACGGAAATGACGGGGATTACTCGGTTGAAGAGACACAAGAGCAGGAGACAGAGCTTGAAGCTGTGATTGATTATATCAATAGGGAAACGGAGCGTCTGCAAGTCATCCTCCCTGAAAAGCCATGGTTACCACCTCTTGGAGAGGAGCTAGTAGGAGCGGCAATTGACCGTCAAGCAGAGTGGACAACCCCACGTCAACTCTCCATTCCACTAGGCATGCTGGATCTGCCAAGTGCTCAAAAGCAGGAGGTCTACCACTTTGATATTGAGGAGTTGGGCAATACCGTCTTATATGGGTCCCCAGGCTTTGGAAAATCAACAGCTCTTCAAACTATCCTCATGAATCTGGCTCGTAGAAATACGCCTGAGCAAGTTCAGTTTAACCTTTTTGATTTTGGGACGAATGGTCTCTTACCAATTAGAGAGTTGCCACACGTGGCGGATCTGGTTCGACTAGATGAGGAAGAAAAGCTCCTCAAGTATCTGAAACGTCTGGATAGTCTTATGAAAGAGCGAAAAGCCCTCTTTACAGAGGCTGGGGTGTCTAGTCTGTCACAGTATGAGCAAAAGACAGGTCAAGCTCTCCCTGTTCTTCTCAACTTCTTTGATGGCTATGACTCAGTACGGGAAAGCCCATTAGAGGAGATCATCGAGTCAGCTGTCAACCAGCTCCTACGTGAGGGAGCTAGTCTGGGTATTTATACTCTGATAACCGTACTCAGCGCTAGTAGCTTGCGATTACGGATGAGCTCGACGATTCCCAATGCTTTGAGCTTTTACTTAGTAGAAGAAGGAGCGCTTCGGACGGTTATGGGACGTGATGCCCTGCCAGGCCAGGAAATTGTCGGCCGTGCTCAGGTGACACAGGAAGAGGTTCTAGAGTTACAAGTCTATCTGCCGATAGAAGGAAAAGACGATATCGACCGTCTTTCTCACTTAACAGCAGAAATCCAATCAATGAATCAGGACTGGCAAGGCTTACGTCCAGAAGCAGTACCTATGTTGCCAAGTAAGATTTCTACGAGTTTCTTTGAAAATCACGAGGAAGTTCAGGATATGTGGCAAAGAGGCGAGTTGCCAATTGGTTTTGACAAAGAAAGTACACACCCGGTTGGCTTTGTGCCAAAACGAGACGGCTACTTTGAGCTTCTCTATGATACCATGCAGCAGCTAGAATATGGCGAAGCAGCGCTTCTGACAGGCTTAGAAAAAGTGCCTAGTCACATTAAAAAGTTCTTGGTGGATCCAACAGGAAACTACCATCAGTCGGAAGGGCTGTTCGACGAAGTATTTGTGGGCGAGGAGATCCCTGGTTTCTTTATGGATATGCAGTCTGAAGTGGATGCGCGCACGCCAGCTGATTTGGATTATCCTATCTACATCTTGATTCCAGAAGCACAAGCCCTCAGCAAGCTCATGAATCTTAAGATGACAGAAGATGCCTTTAAGTCTCTTCTGCACAAAGGAGGGACAGTTGGGCTCCACTTCATCTTTATGGGTGAGCTTCGTCAGATCGTTAACGGCTATATGGAAGTGGATAAGATTTTAAAGGTCAATGTGCCTGCAGGCTGTATCGGAATTCGTTTCCAAGACCAGAATGTTGTATCTATCAAGAGTAGCTTCACAGAGTCCGTTGTCGGAGTGGATGAGTACAACTACTTCACCAGCCGAGATGGTTATCGCATCAAACTTATCAGTGAATAAAAGCGAGTCATTTGACTTGCTTTTATTTTTAGGGTTCTTTCCCAATCCTTATGGTAAAACATCGGAATTTTTGATATAATTAGAGAAAAAGTGGAGGAGTTTATGTATGGGACGATATGATAGTGCTATTGCGAATTGTCATGCGCAAATTCGTTGGATCCGTTTGGATATACGTACTTATGAGGATAAGATAAAGCGTTTAGAGTCTGCGAATGATTGTATCCAGAGTCAGATGGATGTTGTTAGTAAAAACAAGACTTCTGCGAGTGATTTGAATAAGCACTCTACAACTGATTTTCAAGGGACTCGTCGGGAAGATTTTGATAAAACGTTAGCAGGAATTTCCGATGCGATTACAACTTGGTTGACAGATACAGAAATGAATCGTAAGAGTATTCGCTTTAAAATATCAGAATATAATGGGAATATTGAAGATTGCCAGGCCAAAATTAATAGTCTAAATAGCCAGATTGAATACTATCATCGCTTGAATTGGGAGGAGGACTAGTATGTCAGGTCAAGCAGAAATTTATGTCCAAACAGAAGAATGGGCTGGACAGGTCGGACATTATCATTCGGATGTTACCTCTGTTCGTCCACTATCTACTCTCCCTTTTTCCTATACAGATTTGTCTCCTTTTAAGAACTTTAATCAAGCCATTCAGAATTTAAATACATCTGTCATAAAATATCGAACTTATGTGAATTCTCAATCCTCTAATATGCTTAGGGTTTCTGAGAATAAGTTGTTGGATGATCGTTCAGGAGCAGATGGATTTCAAGATGGGATTCGATTAAAATGAAGACAGCAGAACAAATTTGGAAAGAGTATTGTGACGGTAATACGGCATTTCCCACTACTGATTTTTTACATCAGATAGCTTTTATTTTAAAAAATCGTCCAGAGGTATTGGGGGCAATCGTAAAAGCTTTTTTGGATAAAAAGCCAAACTATATTTATCATCCGCGGATTGGCGCTGATATTGAAGTGACTTTTTTACCGAAAGAAGTGTATATTTGTCGGAACGAGGCTGAGATTACGTTATCTAAAAGTGAGTTTGTCCATTTTTTAGATGGGGTTGATAAGGTTTATAGCGATATTCTTCCCTTGGGTACATTGGTTGAGATTGATAAGGAGCAGCTATCTCAAGAGCTAGTAGCGTCACTTTTAGGCGATGAGCCACTTTATGTCATGATTATGGGGCGAAAAGTCGTTTTCGACGGAGCTTATGTGGATTATTTAGCACAGTTCTGGCCTCTTGGGTTTCAAGCAGACCTTCCACCGATGGCGATTCATAAGACCATGATCAAACGAATCATCGCTCAGGGTTATGCGGAATCAGAAAAAGAAAGTTCCTATGTCGGTCAATTACGGGAAATATTAATGAAAACAGCTATTCCTTCCCACTTTTATCTACGATTACAGGAGGAGTTAGACGATGAAAATCAAGCGTAGCGAGTTGGAAAGTTTAAAGGATTTTTTCTATAAACAGACCCAAGCTTTCGAGTCTGATTTGGCTGAGGCACAGTCGACTGCGCAGAGTCTTGCATCGAGTCAAGCGCTGCGTGGTGATGTCAAGACTGCGATTAACCATGAGTTGAACTATTATAACCTCCCTCTCCTTCAGGGTTATGTGGATTATTCTAATCTGCTTTATACTGAGTTTGACAATCTGATTTCTGACTTTGAATCAACAGTCGGTGAGAAAAGCGCAACAGCTGTCATCAACAGTGAGGCCTTAACTAGCTTGAAGCAGAGTGTGGATCGTCTCCATTCCTCCATTGTCCGGGATATGGATGCGACGAATAAATATTATACGGAAATTTCTGACTTGATCTTACTGAAAGCTCCCAGCAAGGATAAGCTAGATCGGGCTATTGAGGCGTCGAAACAGTCGCTTTCCGAGACGGAGAAGCGCCTGGCTGCCTTCAATGGCAAGCAGGCCACAAGTGAGTTAGATGCGATTTTAAACAATCAAAATAAGGGCTTAACGAAGGTGAGTGGGACGGTTACCATGGCCAGCCCTTATCGTAATCCTGAAGCGCTTGATATCTATCGTAATCCTCATTTCAAGAAGGCGGCAAACCGCTATCACCAGAAAGTGGATAGCCTAGCAAGGGCTTACTTCCAGAAGAATCATCCAGGCGTTGCATTTGACAAGGACAAGGCAGGGATTGAGGAATTGCAGGCTCTTGCGAGGGAGGTGACTAAGAAGGCGGAGTATGGAGAGGAAATCCCACCTGGTCTAGAAAATAGAGAGGATGGTTCATCGAATCAAAACTTGCCATCTTATTTATCGTCTTTATTTGGAGCGTTTAGTCAAGAAGCTTTAAAAAGTTTTATGACAGATAAAGCTATAAATGCGTTTATTCAATCTTCTTGGGAATGGTTGACACATAGTCCCCAAAATATGCAATATGGTTTGCTGGGAGCTGTTTCAGGCGGTGGGACTTATACTATTCCAGTTGATGTTAATCCTATATATAGTGGATTTGTTAAAGGAGTTGCTAAATATGGCGTACAGACTCTAGGGGCTGCAGTGGATTTTGGCATGCAAGTTGCAGATGGAGAAAATATTGGTCATGCAGCAGTAAAGACTGGAGGACATGTAGCGATTGGTATTGGCGCTGCTAAAGTTGGGGCAGCTATAGGTAGTGCTTTTCCGGTGGTTGGTACAGTAGGTGGAGCAGCAATAGGTTTTGTTGCAGGAGTTGCAGGATCAATGATTTTTGACTGGGTGTATGATAGTGTTGCAAAACCTTTTATAGATGATACCATTAGTAACATACAGCATGCAGCTGATACAATAGGAAAGACGGTCAATGATGTTGGAAAAAATATCGGCGATGCTTTTACAGGAATGATGAGTGGTTTGGGAAGTGTATTTGGGTGAGATGATGAAAGATAATTACGAAATTATTCCTGTAGGAATCTATCAAAAGCAATCTGTTTTTTATGATAAAAGCAGTCAAAAATTACTAATCAGGATAGATAAAAAAGAAAGCAGCTATAGTCAATCTTTCTTAGTGATGATTATACTGTTTATGTTGCCAATAGTTAGATGGTTAAATCAATATCTATTTATAAATATTTTATTATTTAATATTTTAATACTGATATTTGGGACAATTGCAGTTTTTTCTGTTTCGCGAATCTACGTTAAAAAGTTGTATAGAGGGATAGAATTATCTGATTTATACCTGTCGAGAGAATCATATGGTATATTTCTTCATCAAGAAAAAAGAAATGCTAAGATTGCGATGATAACTATCATATCTTTATTTCTAATAGTTACAATTTCTGCTATTCTATATTTACTGACATCAATCTTTTTATTCTTATTTGTTTCCGTCGGTTTACTTTTTCCTTTTTGTTTATTCTTAAATACAAAAACGAAAGAACGATATATTATTTTAAATCAATTGATAAAGGAGTTAAAGAATGAGTAATTATTTACCTATTGGAAGTGTTGTTCAACTACAGAACGGTGATACTAAAGTGATGATTATAAATCGGTTTCCACTTTACAATAGTCGAGGAACAATTGGATATTTTGACTATTCAGCTTGTCTTTATCCTTCTGGAAATACGGATAATCAAGTTTATTTCTTCAATCATGAAAATATTGACAAGATTTGGTTTGAGGGATATATTGATGAAGCAGAGGAACAGTTGCAGGAGAAATTTATAGTAGAGAAAAAGAATATCTCATATCCAAGATTGACACTTGAGCTTTAGTAGTATCGATCAAGAGTAGCCTTACGGAGGCCATGGTTGGAAGCGAATTTTCTAAAGAAACTATAGGAGCTTTTTTGGATCATGTTAAAGGGAAAGTTATTGAGGAATCTAAAAATATAGGTCGTTCACTGGCGGCGGCTTTGCAACCGCGTGATGCCGCAGGGAGATTTATAAAAGATAGTTCAAAAATGAGAAATTGGCTAACTAGCACGCTGAAAAAAATACCGAATTCTACCAGTAAAGTTCTTGGAAATGTTGCTAAATGGGGTGGAAGAGGACTTGTTGCTCTAGGAATGTGGTCAGAAGGAAGTGACCATTATAAAGAATACCATAATGTTGGTAGAGCAGTTAGTTATGGCTTAACGGCTGGAACAGCTGGCTGGGTAGCCGGTCTTGCTGTGGGTTCAGCTTTGGCTGGAGCTCCAGTTGTTGTTGGTCTAGTTGGAGCTGTTGTGGTTGGTTCTGCTGTTTCTGTAGGTGTAAAAGCTCTGTATAAAAATGTAAAACCATTTAGAGCTGTAGTTGATGGTGCAGGAGATCTTTTAAACGGAATAGGAAAAGGAATATCTAATATCGGAAAATCATTTAGCAATCCACTCAAAGCAATTAAAGGAGTTTTTGGATAATGGAGAAAAAAGCTAACTATGTAGCCCGTGTAGTGGGCGGCTGGATAACCGTTATTATCTAATAGAAGTCCATAACCGTCTTTATGTAATAGATTATTTTAATCCAAAGGACATCCGAAATTATTTGTGGAGATTTAATACGTATAATAATACGGAATACTTAATTTATGATGTGACGGAACAAGTTGAACAGTATGAAGTAAAGCCATTTAATATATGGTTAGAAAATTTTAGGAAAGTATTTGATATTGTGTCTATTGTTTTGGTATTTTGGCTCTTATTCTTTCCTCCAAAATTCGCAAATAATCCCATGATTTTTTCTTCATGGCGAATTATTCTTATTTTATTTTTTATCGGAGCTTTGCTAATTTTTCTAGTTTTAAATTTAGGAATGGATAAAACTCTTAAATTTAATTTTCAGGATGCATTATTATTACGAGCTACAATAAAAGAAAATAAGAAAGGATCTAATTCCTCATTTTTTAAGGTTATTCAACATTTAATAACTTTTATATTGCTTTTCTCAGGGTGTCTTTTCATTGGGATTTTCAATTCAAATTATCTCACTCTGCTATTATTTACCTTTATTGGAGGTTATTCAATTTTATTTATCTATGCTATATCAATACAATATAATTTAAATCGTTTTAAATTTCATATTATTAAAAATAAACAGGAGGCATAAAATGTTATTACCATTAGGGAGTATTGTTTACCTAGCAGACGGCAACCAGAAGAGATTTATTATTTTAACGAAGAAGATATTGACGAAGTCATATTTGAAGGTTACCGTAATGATGAGGAAGAACGCTATGCAAAGCTTTATCTACAGTGGTTGGAGGAAAACAAGGAGAAAGTGGTAAAAGGAAGAACGAAATAGTATCATTTTTATACTATTATTTTTACCAGAGTAGCTTCACAGAGTTCGTTGTCGGAGTCGATGAGTACAACTACTTCACCAGCCGAGATGGTTATCGCATCAAACTTATCAGTGAATGAAAGCGAGTCATTTGACTTACTTTTATTTTTCATTCTCCTTATGGTAAAACATCAGAATTTTTGATATAATTCTATTAACTGTAAGGTTTAGTCAAAAGAGGTATAAAGATGAGTGATTTTGAAGAAAAGCGGCTTGCTAGTAATGCTTATAATCGGGCGCAAGCGAGTCGTTATGAAAGTTTGGCGAATCAGTACCAGAAAGCATACGATAAGAAAAAAGCAGAGATTGAGAAGTTAGAATCTGCTAGAAAAGAACTTTCTAAGCAAATTCAATCCTATAGTGAGTTCCGCAATACAGTTTCTCAATACTCTACAACTATTTCTACAGATACCTTTAAAGGGACAAGACGTGATACATTTGATAAGACTTTATCGAAAATTGCGACGACGATGAATACGCATCAAAATGAGCATGAAATGAATTTGGCGAAGTTGGATGCAGAGATCGCAAAGCGAAAATTGGAGCTAGGCGATTTAGGTGGTGCTATTGGAAGTGCTTGGAATGCGGTTGAAAGCTTCTTGGCAGCTATTTTTTAGGGAGTAGGATAGATGGATAAAATAGGAATCAGTTCGGCTTCTTGGCAACGTGTTGTTACCTCAGCACGGACTAAGGTCGCATCTGTATCAGACATTCAAGTGACAAAGATTGGAAAAACTACCTTGAATCGGATGAAATCTTTTGAGACCCTTCAAGAACAAGCGAAAAAAATTCTGAGTGATTATAAGGATTTTGAAATGGAGCGTACTTCTCAAATGATTACGGTTGGTGAGAAGATTGTGGCTGATGATAAAGCCATGGCCGGTCAGTTTGATAAGAATACAGCCAATGTGAGGTTTAAGTAATGGTTCAATACGATAAGAATAAGATTTTTACAAGTATTATTACTAGTCGTACGAGAGAGACATTCGAAGTAGATGATACTTTAATTCAACTTGGTCAACAATTAGGAATGCGTCCGCAGATATTAAAGGGACTCTATAAGGCTCTGAGAAAATTAGAGGATGTCTATGAGTATGTGCCAAGTTTTGGTGCAACTTTTACTTGTCATTTTGATTATGAAAAGCAGGAAGCTCAGATCCATTATAATCAACTAGATCAACTATTTTCCATCACGGATTTACAGGATTTCATGGGGATTGTGGACAGTGTCTACAGTCCTATTTATCCTTTAGGTTCTGTTGTTGAGCTAGATTTGGAGTTATTGCCAGAAGAACTCCAGAAGAGCTTAGCGGAGGGACCAGGACCACTCGTTACGATTTCAGGCCGCAAGATGCCTCTTCAAGAAGGATTCGATGACTATGTGGTAGACTACTTGGCTCGCATCTGGCCCTTGGGTGAGATGCCTGGAATGGATGCTTTTTTCGTTAGTAACATGATGATTGAGCGACTTCGTTTTGAAGGCTATAGTGACGACTGGGAAAGTCAGTTCACAGAGGATGTTTTACGTGCGACTCAGCTCTCCCAGCAACAAGTATCGACTGCCTTTATGCGCAGCGAGGATTTTGTTCGGTATTATGAGCCGTATTTAAACACGGAGGAAGGCTAATGGGATTTTATGTGGATATTGCGGAGCTTCAGAAAGCCCAAGAGGCCTATATGAAGATGGTCGCAACTGCTCAGAGTCAGTTGGATACCGCTAAAAATGGGATGAATGCCATCATCACCAGTAATTCCATGCATGGAGAAGTTGGGAAAGCGATTACGAATGAAATCAATAATGTTCATAACCCCGTGATTGTTGGCTTAAAGAATAGCTTAGAATTTCTAGGTTCTGAGTTTTCCAAGACAATCACGGATTTTCAGAATTTTGTTGGCGAAACCTCTGCAACGGCAGTTCTGGCAGAAGAAACTTTGGATGATGCGGTCAAGAAGCTAAATGAAGCCGATGAAAAACATAAGGTCATGGATACCAATTTCAAGAGTATCTATGATGGTATTTCGAGTCTCTATCACCTGAGTGCTCCCTTAAGCAGCACCTTCTATACTAATACCCAGACAGCTCGGAAGTATGTTCAGGATACGAAGAATAAGGTCAATGCCTTTGATAAGATGACGACAACCAGCAGTACGGAACAGCTTTTTAGTGCTTTAAGTAGCCAGATGGCAGCTGCTGGAAGAGTGAAGAGTCTGAGTTATAGTGATCCTATTTTGACCGACTTTGTGGCGCATGAAGAACTCGGTAAAGCGATTTATGAGATGGATCAGCAGTATGCGAAAGCCAAGGCAGAAGCGATTGAGGCTGCTAAACGCAAGGCAGAACAAGAAGCCGCTGAGCGAGAAGCTTCTTATCGTCGTCATCATCCCATCCAAGCTTGGCTGAAGGATCGCTCGAATGAGATTGGTTCCTGGTGGGGAGATGTCGTTGAAGGAACACGAAATCTACCGCTTCCTCAAGGGATAAAAGATACACTCCTGTTTGCGGAAGGTTTTATTGGTGCAGCTGGAAGTATGGTTTCAGAGACTGCCATCGGAGCTGTAGATTTGACTCAGATCATTGGCATTGCCAGTATTGATGGCGTCAATCGCTTAACAGGCGGTCAAACTCCAGAGTGGATGAAGCGGGACTTGAAAGGGACGGCAGATAACCTGTCTAGCCTTGTGGAGTTAGGAGTAGGAACTTACACTGCTCTGACTGATCCAGGTGCGGCTATGCGTGGCCAGGATCCCAATGCCAGCTATGCGGATAAGGCCGCTTATCGTGCTCAAGAGACAGGAAAAGCCCTCTGGGATAAAGTTACCCATATGGATGCCTATGATGCAGGAGGCTTGACCTTTGAGATTGCGAGTCTTTTTGTCGGCCCAGCAGCTGTAGGTAAGATGGCTAAGGGCACGAAACTCGGAGCTAAGGCAGCTGAGATGATTCAGTTAGCCAAGAACAGTACCAAAGCAAGAGTTCTCGCAAATGTCGAAAAATGGGGATCAAAGGTTGACAATATCCTAGCGAAGAGCAATAATGTCATTGGGAAATTTGGCGAGAAATTATTAGATACCCGAATCCCAGTCGGCATTCGTAAAGAGGCAGTTGCCTTTGCGGGAGGTATGGGAGCAATGCCTACCTTCAGCGTTGAGAGTAAGACTCTGCGTGATGTGATGCGCTTCTCAAGCAAACATGCGGATGATGCAGTGAGAGTGGCAGAGAAGCCCTTTGATAAAGAGCGGATTCTTGAAAATCTTAGGCAAAGTCGACTTGCACGGGAAAGTTCTAATTTCGGGGAGTATTTAAGAAAAGAAAATCAAATTAAATACCCTACAGATATTGATGGTAGTGTAAAAATAATAGAGAAGGCTGACCTTCCATCATGGATTGTGGATTCATTTCAGGATGGGCAATATCGGACGGTAGTGACAACAGAAGAAGTAACTGTTTATCGTACATTTGGAGGACATTCTGATGCTGGGGGAGGTTTTGTAACTTCCAGCCCTGCACAAAATAGAATTCAAGCGAAGATTGATACTGCATTACTTCCCGAATGGAAAAATACTCGAATGTATGAAGTAGAGATTCGAATTCCTAAAGGAGAAACACTGAGTATTGGAAAAGTTGCGCCACAGAAGATTTCTTTATCAGGGACTGTTCTAAAAGGCGGTGCGGACCAAATATTATTACCGCAAGACTGGCCATTAGAATGGATTTCGGATTTTAGAATAGTTCCTAATTGATGGATTATCAATAATTGAGGGAGAAAAGAGATATGACAAGTAGTTTAAAGCGGATTGCTGAAAAAATTGTTTTTATTATTGAAGAAGAGTACCCCAAACAAAAAAATGTTACAGGCTCAATTCAAAGTATTTATCAATTAGCAAATGAAATTGTAGAAAGTGGAGAAGTAGCAAAAAACATAAATCTTAAAAGTCTAGTTAGAATGTTTGCAGATGAGACAACGCATTATCAAAGTGAGATCATTTACTTACTTCAAGATTTAGATAAGGAATTGAAAAAGAATGAACATAAAAGATAGTTTACAACATTTTTCATCGAATCGAACAGAAGAGAATAGGTCGAAACTTCTTTCAGATATGGAGAAATGGACGCTGTTCGTCCCTATAAGATGGGTAGATAAGCAGACGTTCCGCATTATCCATATTCAGGATGGAACAGAAAATTTTTATTTGCCGATTTTAACGAGTCAAGAAGAGCAACTGCCGCCTATAAGTGATAATAATTCTATTCGTTTGGAATCTGTTCGTCTAGCTGATTGTATCCAGTTACTTCAGTCTAATCATCAAATAGCTGGAATTGTTATAAACCCTATGTCTGATAATGTAGTCCTTCTATCGGCTTTATTCCACGGACAGAATACGACGAAAAAACAAGTATCATTTGGGGTTCCAAGTAAAGATTATTCTTGGCTGACAACTCCTTTAATTTCATTTTTACAACAGAATACGGGTGTTCGGACGGTCTACCTATTGATGGTTGTTAGTGAGGATCAACCAGTAGCAACGCTCGTTGTAGATGGTGAAGAAAAAGATTGTCTTGCTATTGTTGATTATTTAAATCATCAGCAGTATTCTGAAGCTATTGATATTCTTCCCCTACAGACAGCTTTTTCAAAAGAAATCATTAAAGATGTTTCTCCTTTTTATACTAATCTATAGTACCATCTCTTCAAGAAGGATTTGATGACTATGTGGTAGACTACTTGGCTCGCATCTGGCCTTTGGGTGAGATGCCTGGAATGGATGCTTTTTTCGTTAGTAACATGATGATTGAGCGACTTCGTTTTGAAGGTTACAGTGACGACTGGGAAAGTCAGTTCACAGAGGATGTTTTACGTGCGACTCAGCTCTCCCAGCAACAAGTATCGACTGCCTTTATGCGCAGTGAGGATTTTGTTCGGTATTATGAGCCGTATTTAAACACGGAGGAAGGCTAATGGGATTTTATGTCGATATTGCGGAGCTTCAGAAAGCCCAAGAGGCCTATATGAAGATGGTCGCAACTGCTCAGAGTCAGTTGGATACCGCTAAAAATGGGATGAATGCCATCATCACCAGTAATTCCATGCATGGAGAAGTTGGGAAAGCGATTACGAATGAAATCAATAATGTTCATAACCCCGTGATTGTTGGCTTAAAGAATAGCTTAGAATTTCTAGGTTCTGAGTTTTCCAAGACAATCACGGATTTTCAGAATTTTGTTGGCGAAACCTCTGCAACGGCAGTTCTGGCAGAAGAAACTTTGGATGATGCGGTCAAGAAGCTAAATGAAGCCGATGAAAAACATAAGGTCATGGATACCAATTTCAAGAGTATCTATGATGGTATTTCGAGTCTCTATCACCTGAGTGCTCCCTTAAGCAGCACCTTCTATACTAATACCCAGACAGCTCGGAAGTATGTTCAGGATACGAAGAATAAGGTCAATGCCTTTGATAAGATGACGACAACCAGCAGTACGGAACAGCTTTTTAGTGCTTTAAGTAGCCAGATGGCAGCTGCTGGAAGAGTGAAGAGTCTGAGTTATAGTGATCCTATTTTGACCGACTTTGTGGCGCATGAAGAACTCGGTAAAGCGATTTATGAGATGGATCAGCAGTATGCGAAAGCCAAGGCAGAAGCGATTGAGGCTGCTAAACGCAAGGCAGAACAAGAAGCCGCTGAGCGAGAAGCTTCTTATCGTCGTCATCATCCCATCCAAGCTTGGCTGAAGGATCGCTCGAATGAGATTGGTTCCTGGTGGGGAGATGTCGTTGAAGGAACACGAAATCTACCGCTTCCTCAAGGGATAAAAGATACACTCCTGTTTGCGGAAGGTTTTATTGGTGCAGCTGGAAGTATGGTTTCAGAGACTGCCATCGGAGCTGTAGATTTGACTCAGATCATTGGCATTGCCAGTATTGATGGCGTCAATCGCTTAACAGGCGGTCAAACTCCAGAGTGGATGAAGCGGGACTTGCAAGGAACGGCAGATAACCTGTCTAGCCTTGCGGAGTTAGGAGTAGGAACTTACACTGCTCTGACGGATCCAGGAGCGGCTCAGCGTGGCCAGGATCCCAATGCCAGCTATGCGGATAAGGCAGCTTATCGTGCTCAGGAGACAGGAAAAGCCCTCTGGGATAAGGTCACCCATATGGATGCCTATGATGCAGGAGGCTTGACCTTTGAGATTGCCAGTCTTTTTGTCGGTCCAGCAGCTGTAGGTAAGATGGCTAAGGGGACCAAGTTAGGAGCTAAGGCAGCTGAGATGATTAGCTTAGCCAAGAACAGTACCAAAGCAAGAATTCTCGCAAATGTCGAAAAATGGGGATCAAAGGTTGACAATATCCTAGCGAAGAGCAATAATGTCATTGGGAAATTTGGCGAGAAATTATTAGATACCCGAATCCCAGTCGGCATTCGTAAAGAGGCAGTTGCCTTTGCGGGAGGTATGGGAACCATGCCTGCCTTCAGCGTTGAGAGTAAGACTCTGCGTGATGTGATGCACTTCTCTAGCAAACATGCAGATGATGTGGCAAGAGGTGTAGGTGGTTCTGGGAAGGCGGAGAGAGTCACACAAGCTGTCAATAATATGTCGGAGTTTTTTGAGACAGACTTTGGAAAAAAGATTGTGGGAAGCCTTAGAAAGACTAAGAAGAAGTATGACGGGCAGAGTGTTTATGAAGTGATGAAGAAGATTGATAGAAATTTGCGCAAAGGAGATTACCTGTATTTGGATGGTTTACATATGGACCATTTTGAAGTTTTTGATAAACGTGGTAATTTGAAATCTGTACTTAATCTTGATGGTACTTTAAACACAGATAAGTTATTAAAAGCTAAAGGAAGGAAATTACATTGAAGGAAGAAATCTATAAACTTTATGAGGTGTGTAAACGATTCAATTCGAGGCTAGGATACTCGTTAGAAGAAAATAAAAAATTAAAAGATTTTAAAGAATTGATAGATGATAATCTATCTGATGACTTTCAAGAGCTTATGTCAGGTATTTCAGCATTCAAGGAAGAAATAATTGATCAAAGTATAGCTGATGAGCAATACAGTCAATTCTATTACGAGTTATTGTCTTCGATGGCTAACTTTTCTTCTTACTTTGCAGATTTGCATGAAATAATTTTTGATCTAAACAAAAGACGCAGATTTAAAATGGGTGAAATTACCAAAGAGGAGTTAGTCAGTTCAGATGAAATAATTTTAGACGATGAGGACGATGAATCTGGAAATTAAAGAATAGATATTTATTGTTTTTCTAAACGCATTAAAGATTTTGTCCGGCGGATGATGTAGTACGAGGAGTAGGTGGTTCTGGGAAGGCGGAGAGAGTCACACAAGCTGTCAATAATATGTCGGAGTTTTTTGAGACAGACTTTGGAAAAAAGATTAGGGACAGTCTTAGAAAGACGAAGAAACAATATGACGGGCAAAGTGTTTATGAGGTGACTAAAGATATAGATGATATTTTGAAAAAAGGAGATAAGTTGTACTTAGATGGTCTGCATAAAGATCATTTTGAGGTATTCAATAAAAGAGGTAAAGTAAAGGATGTTCTTAATCTTGATGGAACTTCTAATAGTAAAAAATTTAATTTAGCTTCTGGGAGGAAATTAAAATGATTAGTTCAGAATTAAAAGATGTAATGAAACGATTAACTATTCTTAATGAGAATAATAAAGGAGTGCTACTTAGAGAAGAAAGTATCAGAGATATAGACAATACGATAAATATCTTTCTAAAAAAATATGAAGATCGTTTTTATGAAGGATTAAGATTGTTTAACAAGATAGACATTACTACAATTTCCTCTTCAGAGAATTCAGATTACACTATTGCTTTCTATAATCTATTAACTGGAATTAGGGGGATAATCGATTGTTTTGATGACTTTGATGATATTTTAGTTGAATTGAATAAAAACTTCATGTATCAAAGTGGCAAAATCACAAAAGAAGAATGGGAAAGTTCGGGGGAAGTAGTCTTAGATGACGAAGAAAATGAATTTGGAGATTGAAGAATAGATATTGATTCCTCGCTTTTTATGTTCACTAGGAGGAAGGCTAATGGGATTTTATGTCGATATTGCGGAGCTTCAGAAAGCCCAAGAGGCCTATATGAAGATGGTCGCAACTGCTCAGAGTCAGTTGGATACCGCTAAAAATGGGATGAATGCCATCATCACCAGTAATTCCATGCATGGAGAAGTTGGGAAAGCGATTACGAATGAAATCAATAATGTTCATAACCCCGTGATTGTTGGCTTAAAGAATAGCTTAGAATTTCTAGGTTCTGAGTTTTCCAAGACAATCACGGATTTTCAGAATTTTGTTGGCGAAACCTCTGCAACGGCAGTTCTGGCAGAAGAAACTTTGGATGATGCGGTCAAGAAGCTAAATGAAGCCGATGAAAAACATAAGGTCATGGATACCAATTTCAAGAGTATCTATGATGGTATTTCGAGTCTCTATCACCTGAGTGCTCCCTTAAGCAGCACCTTCTATACTAATACCCAGACAGCTCGGAAGTATGTTCAGGATACGAAGAATAAGGTCAATGCCTTTGATAAGATGACGACAACCAGCAGTACGGAACAGCTTTTTAGTGCTTTAAGTAGCCAGATGGCAGCTGCTGGAAGAGTGAAGAGTCTGAGTTATAGTGATCCTATTTTGACCGACTTTGTGGCGCATGAAGAACTCGGTAAAGCGATTTATGAGATGGATCAGCAGTATGCGAAAGCCAAGGCAGAAGCGATTGAGGCTGCTAAACGCAAGGCAGAACAAGAAGCCGCTGAGCGAGAAGCTTCTTATCGTCGTCATCATCCCATCCAAGCTTGGCTGAAGGATCGCTCGAATGAGATTGGTTCCTGGTGGGGAGATGTCGTTGAAGGAACACGAAATCTACCGCTTCCTCAAGGGATAAAAGATACACTCCTGTTTGCGGAAGGTTTTATTGGTGCAGCTGGAAGTATGGTTTCAGAGACTGCCATCGGAGCTGTAGATTTGACTCAGATCATTGGCATTGCCAGTATTGATGGCGTCAATCGCTTAACAGGCGGTCAAACTCCAGAGTGGATGAAGCGGGACTTGCAAGGAACGGCAGATAACCTGTCTAGCCTTGCGGAGTTAGGAGTAGGAACTTACACTGCTCTGACGGATCCAGGAGCGGCTCAGCGTGGCCAGGATCCCAATGCCAGCTATGCGGATAAGGCAGCTTATCGTGCTCAGGAGACAGGAAAAGCCCTCTGGGATAAGGTCACCCATATGGATGCCTATGATGCAGGAGGCTTGACCTTTGAGATTGCCAGTCTTTTTGTCGGTCCAGCAGCTGTAGGTAAGATGGCTAAGGGGACCAAGTTAGGAGCTAAGGCAGCTGAGATGATTAGCTTAGCCAAGAACAGTACCAAAGCAAGAATTCTCGCAAATGTCGAAAAATGGGGATCAAAGGTTGACAATATCCTAGCGAAGAGCAATAATGTCATTGGGAAATTTGGCGAGAAATTATTAGATACCCGAATCCCAGTCGGCATTCGTAAAGAGGCAGTTGCCTTTGCGGGAGGTATGGGAACCATGCCTGCCTTCAGCGTTGAGAGTAAGACTCTGCGTGATGTGATGCACTTCTCTAGCAAACATGCGGATGATGTAGTACGAGGAGTAGGTGGTTCTAGTAGGACTACAAGTAAGCTTAGAGATAGTGTCTTAGAAGGAGCAAAATCTGAAGGCAAAGCTAGATATGGTGAACGGAAAATTTCTGATGAAGAATACGCAAAATTGAGAAAAATGACACCATCCAGAAATATTAGAAATAATGTGAATAAAGATATCCAGTTACCGATGCCCGATCCAGCTATTCCTGGTAAGATTATAGAAATTGGAGAAAGATTAGAAGCTGACCATATTGTTTCAATGGATAGGATTACAAAAATGGAAGGCTTCGAAAAAATGACGCTAAAACAAAAACTTGATGTTCTAAATTATGAAGAGAATTTTATCGGATTGAGCAAAACAGCAAACACATCTAAAGGTTCGAAGAGTTATAGCGAGTGGACTAGATATGTAAAAGAAAATATACCTATTTCTGCAGATTTTAAAAGTACTATGATAGCCAAGGAAAGAGAATTGGAAGTTGTTTTGCAAAATTTAATTGATTCTTTTAATTAAATAATAGAGGTTAGTAATTATGGATAATTTATCAAATATTTTGGGCCAGTATACACTATCAAATTCTGAAGTGGAGATTATAGAGGAAACCTCTAAAATCTTATCGGCAGATATTCCGCAATTTTGGAAAAAAATCTTTCTTTCTGATGACTTTAAAGAAAGAAAAAGCATACTTCTTACAGAATGGAAGAAATTTGTATCAGCAGAATTGTCTAATACAATTTCCTATCTAGATGAATACTTGCTTCGGCTTGACTTGATTTTCTACAATGGTGAATACTCTATATTATATACAATTTCATCCTATGATAATAAAGATGTACTTCTGTATGAAGGTAAGAACCCAGTCTCAGTCGATGAATTAAGGAAAAAATTCGGAGATTTATTTGTGTCATTGGACAGCTCAATAGTAAACTTTTACACAAATATTCATAATGGTTTTTATGATTATAGAAGTAAAAGTATGGGATTGGATCCCGTCAAAAATATAGAGCCGGTATCCTTGTATGAATGGGAATATATCAAGCAAATAGATTTTAATCTTGAAGCATTATTTACATTTTTTAGTAATGGTATGGGAGACTATATCGTATTGGATATAGATTCTAAATTAGAAAACGGAGCTTATTTATGGTCTAAAATGGATTTGCCTGAAAGAGGTTTAAATTTTTGGAATTATATTGATGAGTGGACAGTAATTGGTTTTGAGTAAGTTTTTATAGAGGCTAAGAGTATTAGAAAGTTTAATGGGGAAGTCCTATTTATGAGTGATAAATTCCTTGAGTTATTTATTGAAAAAACTTTTTATAATGAGCTATTTAGTAAGTTGAAATTTTACATCTACCTTCATAGAGATGAAATAAAAGTTAGATCTTATACTTTATCCTTGATATCCTATAAAGCGCTAGATGATTTTACCGTTAAGAGTGTTTTGACAAGAAATCGGGTGGGTTGGTGATGCAATAGAATCTCATTTGCTTGTAGTAGCGATATTAGAAATAAAAGGACACTCTAAATATGGATATGAAGTAGATAATGCTGAAATATGGCTAGATGTAACGGTTTCTTACCAATTGAATAATGGACTTCATCATTTCTCCGTAGGGAATATCACAGAGTATGATGCTACTAATAAAGAGATGAAACAAACTCCAGATTTTACTCTGGAGTTTGTTCCCTATTATAGGAAGAATGCAAAGGAAACTGTCTGGGATAAAGCTAAGGATGAACAAGGTGTTGTCAAAAATCCTATTACTAAAAAGGTAATGGATATTGAGGAGCCTTGGGATATGGGACATAAACCGGGACATGAATTTAGAAAACACCAACAAAGTGCGGCTGATAGAAAAATAACTCGTAAACAATTTTTAGATGAATATAATAATCCTAATAGCTATAGACCAGAGCTACCAAAATCTAATAGAAGTCATATTTGTGAAGATAAGACGGATTTTTATTTTGGTTCATGATTTTGAAGAAAGGAACTTACTATGGAATATGATAAAAAAGAGATAGCTAGAAAGCTTTTAGATGATGTTGGCGGTACTCCAAGAGTATATGCATTTAAAGATGAATCTGGAAAAGAAATTGACATATTTTGTGGTGATGATTCTCCAATTGAACACGTATCTTCTTATTCCACTGTTGGGTTATCAGACTACACTTTGAACAAAAAGATAGATGATAAATCTTTAAGAGCAGAAATTATTGGTTCAACAGATAGTATGAATGATTTGTTTCCAAATATAATAAGTGACTGTGCTTTTAAAGTGATGGATGGATCATCTCCTTGTATGCCAGGGACTGTATTTTTAAATGCAATAGATAATTATTATCTAGATTCTAATATGAAGCACATGTTATTGACTATCCCATTTTTATGGGAGTTGCACGATTTGGAATTTGATTATGAATATGTAACTTGGTTGTTTGCAGTTCCGATTTCTGAGTCGGAGTACCATTTTTTTGTTGAGAATGGGTATCAAAAATTAGAAATGTTATTTGAAAAAAAACAAATAGATATTTATGATTTAAATCGTAGTCCTGTGGTTTAGATGATATTTTAAAAAAAGGAGATAAGTTGTACTTAGATGGTCGGCATAAAGATCATTTTGAGGTATTCAATAAAAGAGGTAAAGTAAAGGATGTTCTTAATCCTGATGGAACTTCTAATAGTAAAAAATTTAATTTAGCTTCTGGGAGGAAATTAAAATGATTAGTTCAGAATTAAAAGATGTAATGAAACGATTAACTATTCTTAATGAGAATAATAAAGGTGTGCTACTTAGAGAAGAAAGTATCAGAGATATAGACAATACGATAAATATCTTTCTAAAAAAATATGAAGATCGTTTTTATGAAGGATTAAGATTGTTTAACAAGATAGACATTACTACAATTTCCTCTTCAGAGAATTCAGATTACACTATTGCTTTCTATAATCTATTAACTGGAATTAGGGGAATAATCGATTGTTTTGATGACTTTGATGATATTTTAGTTGAATTGAATAAAAACTTCATGTATCAAAGTGGCGAAATAACAAAAGAAGAATGGGAAAGTTCAGGGGAAGTTGTCTTGGATGACGAAGAAAATGAATTTGGAGATTGAAGAATAGATATTGATTCCTCTTAAATGAATGGGCAAGTCGAAGAATGAAAAATGGAATTTTATATTTACCAGAAGGATTGAGGAGGTATTAAAAATGAAACAAAAAGTATCGTTATGGCTTGGTAATTTTGCCAGTCAAGAAGAATTTCAAGAATACTTCAAAATTTCAAATAAAGAGGATGGGGATAGCATTTCTTCAGAATTTGAGACAGACTTTCATTTGTCGTACTATGATAGAGATTTAGTTGAAAAAGATTGGGTTGATGTTTCTGAAAATAATATTGATGTTTTGCTTGAAGGTTTCTCATACGATGAAGAGATTATTATGCAGTTTCCTAAAATATCAACAACCTATAATACAATTGTTTTGATTTATGATTTTGATTATTCTAAAGAAGAATTAAAAGTAAGTAACAATGGTTCTGGGACATTAGAGTTTATTGGTATCGCAGAATACGCTTACTAAGCGTAGCATATAAGGAATTCTGGCACATTATCGCCCCATCTAAGCCTGGCTGAAGGAACTCTCGAATGAGATTGATTCCTAGTGGGGCGATGTTGTTGAGGGAATACGGAATCTACCTATTCCACAGGACTTGAAAGATTCTCTCTTACTTGCGGAAGATTTTATTGGTGCAGCTGGAAGTATGGTTTCAGAGACTGCCATCGGAGCTGTAGATTTGACTCAAATCATTGATATTGACAGAAATACTAACTTTAGACAAGCTGATGAGCTCCTTGTTAGAGAATTAGAGAAAACTCGTCGAGAAATTGTTAAGTTTAGAAAAGAAAATAAACTAACGTGGCACGAATTTAATGACATGACGAGTATGCAACTAGTTCCGAGTATAATAAATAGTAAATTTGGGCACTTAGGCGGTGTTTCAGAAGTTAAAAAGTTGTTGGAATTATTGCAGTAGAAAAAGAGGTGTGAAATGAAGATAGTACATCCTGTTTTTGGGGAATTGACATTTAATTATGGTTGGACTAAGAGAATTAAATTAAATATTTTTAAAAAGGAATTTTCTGTTGAAATAAATATTGATGCAGATGAAGATGCGGTGTTCGATGAAAATCAAATCAAAGCTTTTGAATTTTTTTCAGTGATATTCAGAACCGTGTTACCCAAGCCGAGAATGGTATTGTTGGATATTATAATTCAATAATTGATGAGGTAATTGATAGACTGGATTCAGATTCTAATTTTGGTCAGAAGTTATTAAATGCTAAAAATAATCCGAGTGAAATCTTTAAATTTTTGACAGTAAAACAAATTATGATTCCGATGAATTTTGATGATAATACACGCGAAGCAGGCTTCATTTGTGATTGTGAATGGGATATTGAAAACGGTGTTGGAATAAAATATATTAATGAACAAATATCAGAAATAGGATTTCAAGACATTTTGTTATAATTGAAGTTATGTTCAGCGGACCACGATCAGCAGTACTGAACAGCTTTTTAGTGCTTTAAGTAGCCAAATGGCAGCTGCGTGATGTGATGCACTTCTCAAGTAAACATGCGGATGATGTTGTGAGAGTGGCAGAGAAGCCCTTTGATAAAGAGCGGATTCTTGAAAATCTTAGGCAAAGTCGACTTGCACGGGAAAGTTCGAAGTTTGGGGAGTATTTAAGAAAAGAAAATCAAATTAAATACCCTACAGGTATTGATGGTAGTGTAAAATTAATAGAGAAGGCTGACCTTCCATCATGGATTGTGGATTCATTTCAGGATGGACAATATCGGACGGTAGTGACAACAGAAGAAGTAACTGTTTATCGTACATTTGGAGGACACTCTGATGCTGGGGGAGGTTTTGTAACTTCCAGCCCTGCGCAAAATAGAATTCAAGCGAAGATTGATACTGCATTACTTCCCGAATGGAAAAATACTCGAATGTATGAAGTAGAGATTCGAATTCCTAAAGGAGAAACACTGAGTATTGGAAAAGTTGCGCCGCAGAAGATTTCTTTATCAGGGACTGTTCTAAAAGGCGGTGCGGACCAAATATTATTACCACAGGGATGGTCGCAGGATTGGGTTGTGAATGTAAGGACTATCCCTAATTAAGGAGTAGATTATGAGTATGAAATCAATAGAGATAGCCAATAAAATTTTAGAAATAATGGATAAACAGTATCCTTCAGAAATACAGGAAAAAGGAGCAATTAACACTCTTTATACCATTATTAGATCAATAAAGGAAACAGAAACTATCCCATCGAATGTTCATCTTAAGGATCATGCACGTATGTTGATAGATGCAACTGCTAATTATAATTTAGAAATCATCTACCTACTTCAAGATTTAGATAAGGAATTAAAAAAGAATGAACGTCAAAGATAGTTTACAACGTTTTTCATCAAATAGAACAAAAAAAATAGGGAACAGCTTCTTTCAAATTTGGAGAAATGGACGCTGTTCGTTCCTATAAGATGGGTAGATAAGCAGACGTTCCGCATTCTCCATATTCAGGATGGAACAGAAAATTTTTATCTACCGATTTTAACGAGTCAAGAAGAGCAACTGCCGCCTATAAGTGATAATAATTCAATTCGTTTGGGATCTGTTCGCCTATCTGATTGTATACAGTTACTTCAGTCTAATCATCAAATAGCTGGAATTGTTCTAAACCCTATGTCTGATAATGTAGTCCTTCCATCAGCTTTATTCCACGGACAGAATACGACGGAAAAGCAAGTATCATTTGGGGTTCCAAGTAAAGATTATTCTTGGCTGACAACTCCTTTAATTTCATTCTTACAACAGAATACGGGTGTTCGGACTGTCTACCTATTGATGGTTGTTAGAGAGAATCAACCAGTAGCAACGCTCGTTGTAGATGGTGAAGAAAAAGATTGTCTCGCTATTGTTGATTATTTGAATCATCAGCAGTATTCTGAAGCTATTGATATTCTTCCCCTACAGACAGCTTTTTCAAAAGAAATCATTAAAGATGTTTCTCCTTTTTATACTAATCTATAGTACCATCTCTTCAAGAAGGATTTGATGACTTTGGGTGAGATGCCTGGAATGGATGCTTTTTTCGTAAGTAACATGATGATTGAGCGACTTCGTTTTGAAGGTTACAGTGACGACTGGGAAAGTCAGTTTACAGAGGATGTTTTACGTGCGACTCAGCTCTCCCAGCAACAAGTATCGACTGCCTTTATGCGCAGTGAGGATTTTGTTCGGTATTATGAGCCGTATTTAAACACGGAGGAAGGCTAATGGGATTTTATGTCGATATTGCGGAGCTTCAGAAAGCCCAAGAGGCCTATATGAAGATGGTCGCAACTGCTCAGAGTCAGTTGGATACCGCTAAAAATGGGATGAATGCCATCATCACCAGTAATTCCATGCATGGAGAAGTTGGGAAAGCGATTACGAATGAAATCAATAATGTTCATAACCCCGTGATTGTTGGCTTAAAGAATGGCTTAGAATTTCTAGGTTCTGAGTTTTCCAAGACGATCACGGATTTTCAGAATCTTGTCGGCGAAACCTCCGCAACCGCAGTTCTAGCAGAAGAAACTTTGGATGATGCGGTCAAGAAGCTAAATGAAGCCGATGAAAAACATAAGGTCATGGATACCAATTTCAAGAGTATCTATGATGGTATTTCGAGTCTCTATCACCTGAGTGCTCCCTTAAGCAGCACCTTCTATACTAATACCCAGACAGCTCGGAAGTATGTTCAGGATACGAAGAATAAGGTCAATGCCTTTGATAAGATGACGACAACCAGCAGTACGGAACAGCTTTTTAGTGCTTTAAGTAGCCAGATGGCAGCTGCTGGAAGAGTGAAGAGTCTGAGTTATAGTGATCCTATTTTGACCGACTTTGTGGCGCATGAAGAACTCGGTAAAGCGATTTATGAGCTGGATCAGCAGTATTCGAAAGCCAAGGCAGAAGCGATTGAGGCTGCTAAACGCAAGGCAGAACAAGAAGCCGCTGAGCGAGAAGCTTCTTATCGCCGTCATCACCCCATCCAAGCCTGGCTGAAGGATCGCTCGAATGAGATTGGTTCCTGGTGGGGCGATGTCGTTGAGGGAACACGAAATCTACCGCTTCCTCAAGGGATGAAGGATTCCCTCTTGTTTGCGGAAGGTTTTATTGGTGCAGCTGGTAGTATGGTTTCAGAGACTGCCATCGGAGCTGTAGATTTGACTCAGATCATTGGTATTGCCGGTATTGATGGCGTCAATCGCCTAACAGGAGGTCAAACTCCAGAGTGGATGAAGCGGGACTTGAAAGGGACGGCAGATAACCTGTCTAGCCTTGCGGAGTTAGGAGTAGGAACTTACACTGCTCTGACGGATCCAGGAGCGGCTCAGCGTGGCCAGGATCCCAATGCCAGCTATGCGGATAAGGCTGCTTATCGTGCTCAAGAGACCGGAAAAGCCCTTTGGGATAAAGTTACCCATATGGATGCCTATGACGCAGGAGGCTTGACCTTTGAGATTGCCAGTCTTTTTGTCGGTCCAGCAGCTGTAGGGAAGATGGCTAAGGGGACCAAGTTAGGAGCTAAGGCAGCTGAGATGATTAACTTAGCCAAGAACAGCACCAAAGCAAGAGTTCTCGCAAATGTCGAAAAATGGGGTTCAAAGGTTGACAATATCCTAGCGAAGAGCAATAATGTCATTAGGCAATTTGGGGAGAAATTATTAGATACCCGAATCCCAGTCAGTATCCGTCAAGAAGCATTTGCCTTTGCGGGAGGTATGGGAACAATGCCTACCTTCAGCGTTGAGAGCAAGACACTACGTGAGGTGATGCACTTCTCAAGCAAACATGCAGATGATGTAGCACGAGGAGTAGGTGGTTCTGGGAAAGCGGAGCGCTTCTATGATGATATTATTCCAACAGTTAAAAATGGTAAATTTAATGAGTGGTTTGATAATTTAGCTCCAGAAGAACTAGAGAAATTATGGGAAATCCCAGAATTACGTAAAAAAATCGAAGATAGAATAAGAAGACCAGGTGGCTACCATGAATGGCATCTTGTTTCTCGGACTCCTCAATTTAAAAAATGGGGAGTTTCCATGGATGATATCAAAGAAATGAGAAGTTTAATTGAAGATGTGCAGTTCATAAATCCTCGTGGAGTACATGGAGGACGGGGCTCTACAAAAGCTCATAATGAGATATTAAAAATTATTGATTCGTCATATGATTATGAGGAATTTGCACACAGATTAAATGAATGGGCAAGTCGAAGAATGAAAAATGGAATTTTAGATTTACTAGAAGGATTGAGAAGGTATTAAAAATGAAACAAAAAGTATCGTTATGGCTTGGTAATTTTGCCAGTCAAGAAGAATTTCAAGAATACTTCAAAATTTCATATAAAGAGGATGGGGATAGCGTTTCTTCAGAATTTGAGACAGACTTTCATTTGTCGTACTACGATAGAGATTTAGTTGAAAAAGATTGGGTTGATGTTCCTGAAAATAATATTGATGTTTTGCTTGAAGGTTTCTCATACGATGAAGAGATTATTATGCAGTTTCCTAAAATATCATCAACCTATAATACAATTGTTTTGATTTATGATTTTGATTATTCTAAAGAAGAATTAAAAGTAAGTAACAATGGTTCTGGGACATTAGAGTTTATTGGTATCGCAGAATACGATTACTAAGCGTAGCATATAAGGAATTCTTGCACATCATCACCCCATCCAAGCCTGGCTGAAGGACCGCTCGAATGAGATTGATTCCTGGTGGGGAGATGTCGTTGAGGGAACACGAAATCTACCGCTTCCTCAAGGGATGAAAGATATCCTCCTGTTTGCGGAAGGTTTTATTGGTGCAGCTGGAAGTATGGTTTCAGAGACTGCCATCGGAGCTGTAGATTTGACTCAGATCATTGGTATTGCCAGTATTGATGGCGTCAATCGCTTAACAGGAGGTCAAACTCCAGAGTGGATGAAGCGGGACTTGCAAGGAACGGCAGATAACCTGTCTAGCCTTGCGGAGTTAGGAGTAGGAACTTACACTGCTCTGACGGATCCAGGAGCGGCTCAGCGTGGCCAGGATCCCAATGCCAGCTATGCGGATAAGGCAGCTTATCGTGCTCAGCAGACCGGAAAAGCCCTCTGGGATAAGGTCACCCATATGGATGCCTATGATGCAGGAGGCTTGACCTTTGAGATTGCGAGTCTTTTTGTTGGTCCAGCGGCTGTGGGTAAGATGGCTAAGGGTACCAAGCTAGGAGCCAAGGCAGCTGAGATGATTAGCTTAGCCAAGAACAGTACCAAGGCAAGAATTCTCGCAAATGTCGAAAAATGGGGTTCAAAGGCTGACAATATCCTGTCTAAGAGCAATAATGTCATTGGGAAATTTGGAGAGAAATTATTAGATACCCGAATCCCAGTCGGCATTCGTAAAGAGGCAGTTGCCTTTGCGGGTGGTATGGGAACCATGCCTACCTTCAGAGTTGAGAGTAAGACTCTACGTGATGTGATGCACTTCTCAAGTAAACATGCGGATGATGCAGTGAGAGGTGTAGGTGGTTCTGGGAAAGTAGAGCGCTTCTATGATGATATAAAAAATATAACAGCTAAGGATATTCCAACAGTTAAAAGTGGAGATTTTGAAAAATTTTTCAATTCTCTAACGGTAGAAGAGTTAGACTTTATTTGGAAGAAAAAGGAACTACGTAAGAAAATTGAACGTCAATTAAGATATCCTGGTGGAATGCATGAGTGGCATTTAGTTTCAAGGACTCCGCAATTCAAGTATTGGGATATAACTGCCGAAAAAATTAGAGAGTTACGTACTGCAATTTCAGATGTAAAGTTTATTAACCCTGAAGGAGTCCATGGTGGTTTAGGTTCTACAAAAGCACATAATGAATTGCTGGAAATTATTGATTCGTCGAAAGATTATGATATGTTTGTGAGAAGATTAAATATCTGGGCTAATTATCGTCTTGAGGGAGGAGTTCAGGTATTACCTAAGGGGCTAAGAATTCCATAGCTAATAGAAAGGATTTAATAAAATGGAAACAGACAATACGGTATCTATTTGGATAGGTAATTTCAAAAATTTAACTGAGTTAGAAAATTATATTGATCTAACTTATGATAATGAGGGAGAGATCGTTGTTTCTGATTTTTTCAACGATTTTAAGATAGATATTAATGATATAGATGAAGATTTAATTGAAAAAGCAGTTTTGCCAAATGAAACAAACGATATATCTATTATTTTGCGCACTGCTTCCTATGAGGAACAGTTGTTGTGTGAATTGAACGCATTAGAGAGTCTGACTATAAATAAAGGCAATGCAGTTGTACTACTCTATAACTATGCTTATGATGGCTCTGTAAAATCCTCAGATTATTTAAATTTTATTACAAGTGTAGATTATAGATGAAACAATAACTTAGGAGTTTTATTGCCGTCATCACCCCATCCAAGCTTGGCTGAAGGATCGCTCGAATGAGATTGCCTCCTGGTGGGGTGATGTTGTTGAGGGCACACGGAATCTGCCTGTTCCACCACAGGACTTGAAAGATTCTCTCTTGTTTGCGGAAGATTTTATTGGTGCAGCTGGAAGTATGGTTTCAGAGACTGCCATCGGAGCTGTAGATTTGACTCAGATCATTGGTATTGCCAGTATTGATGGCGTCAATCGCCTAACAGGAGGTAAAACTCCAGAGTGGATGAAGCGTAACTTGCAAGGAACGGCAGATAACTTGTCTAGCCTTGTGGAGTTAGGAGTAGGAACTTACACTGCTCTGACGGATCCAGGAGCGGCTATGCGCGGTCAAGACCCTAATGCTAGTTATGCGGATAAGGCGGCTTATCGTGCTCAAGAGACAGGGAAAGCCCTCTGGGATAAAGTTACCCATATGGATGCCTATGATGCAGGGGGCTTGACCTTTGAGATTGCCAGTCTTTTTGTCGGTCCAGCAGCTGTAGGAAAGATGGCGAAGGGCACGAAACTCGGAGCTAAGGCGGCTGAGATGATTCAGTTAGCCAAGAACAGCACCAAAGCAAGAATTCTCGCAAATGTCGAAAAATGGGGTTCAAAGGTTGACAATATCCTAGCGAAGAGCAATAATGTCATTAGGCAATTTGGCGAGAAATTATTAGACACTCGAATCCCAGTCGGCATTCGTAAAGAGGCAGTTGCCTTTGCGGGAGGTATGGGAACCATGCCTACCTTCAGCGTTGAGAGTAAGACTCTACGTGAGGTGATGCACTTCTCAAGCAAACTTGCGGATGATGTAGTGAGAGTGGCAGAGAAGCCCTTTGATAAAGAGCGGATTCTTGAAAATATTAGGCAAAGCCGACTTGCACGGGAAAGTTCGAAGTTTGATGACTATCTTCGCACGTTGAGTGTGTAGCTTTGCTTGTACGAGCCAATTAAACAAGGATGTAGCTAGTGAAAGTCCTACAGTAAGGAGTTTAAACATGAAATTCCATGAATTTGGTAATAAGAATTTGCCTCCTATTTTACTGATACATGGTGGTGGCAGTTCTTGGTGGAATTATCTTCGTCAAGCACGAATCTTGTCAAAAGAATACCGTATTATTCTACCAACTTTGAATGGGCACGGCGAGGAATATCAACTTGATTATGTTTCTACTGAAAATTCTGCTTTGGAGATTCTAGACTATATCAAAGCAAACTGTGGTGGGAAATTGTTTGCAATCGGTGGTGTTTCACTTGGTGGTCAAATTGCCATGGAGCTTTTGTCTTTAGACAGTGAAATTGCTAAGAAGGGCATCATAGACGGAAGCCTCTGTATTCCTCAACCAAGTTTAGCTAAAATCAGCATCTTTCTAGTGTCTCTATTTGGTAAACTGATGTTCAATAAATTCTCTTGCAAACTTCAGTTAAGCATGATGAACAAACTCTATCCTAAACTGGCTTATCCAGAGGAAATAAAAGCTTATTATTTGGAGGATTTGCCAAGGACGCCTGTCAAAACATTGGTGACCATTTACAAAAACTATATGGGATGTTACAAGCTGAAAGATATGATTTCTGCTAGCAAGGCTCAGGTTCTGTATATCTATGGTGAAAAAGAATTGAACTGTGTGAAAGAATCAGCGAAATTATTTCATCAGCTACATTCAAATACAATTTTGTATGAAGCAAAGGGCTATAACCACGGCTATTTATCAGCTTACCTTCCTGATGAGTGGATTGATTTGGTGGTGCCATTTTTAAAGAGTGACTCATTAGAAATGTGTAACGAATCTGATATGCCATAAGGAGGAAACGGATGCTAGGAGCAATTGTTGGAGACATTGTAGGTTCTGTTTACGAATGGAATAATATCAAAACGAAGGGTTTTCCTTTATTTCGGAAAGACTGCTTTTTTACAGATGATACGGTAAGTTCGAACCGCTGAGTGTGTGAGCTTGTTAGTGAAACGTTGCTAATCCTCAAAATAAAGAAACTAAAACTCCATTATTTTGAGATGAAAACCTAAACTGTTTTTAAGGAGGTGTTATATTGATAGAGAGCAGACCCGAGTTTGATAAAATCACATCCTTTGATGAATTTAATAAATATTACTGGTATCGTGATGAACTTTCACAGATATGCAAGTCATTAGGGCTTGAATATAGAGGTACAAAACAAGAACTCAATCATATTATTGAGCAGTACTTTAAGGGTAATTTGATTAAAAAATCATCAATAAAAAGGAAAAAGAAACAAGTAGAAGTCGTTGCCTTAGATACGCCCTTACTTGAATGTGGATTCTCCTTTAATGCATACTTTAGAGAATATTTCTCAACTTTAACAGATGTTTCGCCCTTTAAATTTACTGCTGATATGGCGACAGCTTGGAGAAAAGTAAAAAGAGAAGATGATTTGAGTTTTACAATCCAAGATATGCTAAAAGTCTATTATGGAGATTCAGATTATGCCAAGTATGACCATTCGGTTTGTCAATGGAATCAGTTTTTTAAGGATTTTTGTGCAGATGAAAATAGTCACAATTACTCGAATAAACTAAAAGTAGCTTCTATTCTTTGGAAAGAAGTTAGAAATTCAAGTAATGCAAAAATTTATTCAAAGAATCTTTTAACTAAATATGCAGATAAGATAAAAGAGTATGACAAGTAGAAATGTCAGTCTAAACTAATAGTTTGTAAGGAGGAATACCATGCTAGGAGCAATTATTGGAGATATTGTCGGTTCGGTTTACGAATGGAACAATATCAAAACGAAGGATTTTCCTTTATTTCGTGAGGATTGTTTTTTCACGGATGATACAGTAAGTCCTAACCGCTGAGTGTGTGAGTTTGCTAGTGAAACATTTTTAATATTCATAAGATTTAAAGTTGATTACAAAAAAAGGAAGTATTATCATGGGAATATTCGATGATTTTGAGTACAAAGAAAACTACCTAGATGAAGAAAAAGTAATTGAAATACTTAAAAAGATTTTAAGAGCAATTCATCTAAATAATTATAGAGATATTTTGAATTGTGTTGATGGTTCAGAAGTTGATGATGTAAGAGAGTTACTTGAATATATTGACGATTCATTACAATTAAATGATTTTGATAAAATTGATGAATATGGTGTAGATTGTAATTTCCATCCGAATTATGAGTACTCCCAACTACAAGTTTATGAATTTAATGATCAAACTGGCTTTATTGTTGAATATGAGATGACCTCCGATTCTGAATTAGTAGATTTAACCCTACAATTGGAATTTTTATACAATAATGATGGTTACAAAATAACTTCTATAGATGTTGATCCTGGATAAACCACACTTAATTATCTTCGTTATATGATAAATGCGTATATAAAGGCTAGATAATTTGATTGTAAGTTGCTTAAAATATCGGTTAGTTTTTCAAATATTGAGAGATTGAAAGATGTATCTATTGGAATTGTACCAAAATGATTATTCTAAAGATTTTGTCGTGTTTGATTCTTTAGAAGATGGAAAAGACTTTGTTTCTCGCTGATGATACGGTAAGTCCGAACCGCTGAGTGTGTGAGTTTGTTAGTGAAACGTAGCTAATCCCCTCACCTTTTCATTTTAAGGTAAGAAGGCTTCAAAGCTCCACTGGAGCTTTGAACTCCCCAAACCTTTTGTGTTCCGCGGACGCGCCACGTTGAGGCGGTAAGTTTATTAGTGAAGAGTAATTAATTTTTAGGAGGCTTCCTGCTTTTTTAATCCTACGGACGAAAAATACGGCAAAATATTATTTTATACAGTAAATTTTCTAACGTTAGAAAAATAGATTTGATGCATTTAGATAAACAAATTATAAATAGGAGAATCAAATGTTTAGTTTTTTTAAAAAGAAAAGTCCTAAAAACCTCGAAATCGATTTTCATGACAATTCAATGGTAATGAATGGAACCAGCTTGTCTTTTCCTTTATCTTTGAAAGATATTGAAGCTGTATTAGGAAAGCCTGATCAGGTTGTCAAAAAAGAAAATAAATACATAAAGTACATTTACGACAATGCTGGTATTGTATTTGAACATTCGCTTTCTGTCAAGAATCATTTAAAGAAATGCAGGGTCTATATTGATGATGAGCATCTACTTTCTACTATCAGTTTCTATTTTGGTGATGTTGTAAAACCTATGTTTGGAGAAGAAGAATTACCCAAGATGCCTTGTCAAGCCGTAGTATCCACTGATGGGAAGCCTCCCTATTTTCTTTATGATAGACACAGAACTGGGGATTTCAATTTTATTTTATGGACCCCTCGCGGAACCAATTTTAATGGAAGACCAGATGTAATGAGATATCCACTCACCATTTCCTACTATCCAGAAATCAAGCATGAACGTCAAAAATCAAATCCAAAAGTTGTTCAAGAAAAATATCTTCATTTTGATAATCTGAATTTTAAACTAGCTATTATCCAAGTATTGATGTATGATTTAGAGGTTTTAAAGCCAGCTTTTGATATTTTTGATTTTTCAGAGGAATTTAGCGAGTTGGATATTGATACAGAAAGTACAGAACTTGTCGAGCCTGCATTAGAATACTTTAAAAATTTTCAGATTTCACAGAAGTATGCAAGTCTTGTAAAAGAGATTGATATGGATGGCGGTAATGAAATCTTTATGAATCTGATTCCTCAGTGGGATGGTGAGGATAGTATTTTTGATTTGAACGAGGTTAGTTTGGCTGAATTAAAGCAGTTTCCAAATTTAAAACAAGCGACAATCATGTCAAGTAATTTTGAACAAGTTAAGGAAATTTTTGCTGAAGCTGGAATTGACGCAGAACTAGTGTAAGTTAAACTAAACATTTATAAATTTTTGAAAAAATCTTACTGTTATGACTCGAGAAAAGGATTAAATAAAATATGAAAAAGTTTAAATGGTGTTTATGGGTAACTGGATTTCTTGTTATTCTTTTGACAGCTTCTTCATTGAATGCTTGTAGTTTTGGTGGTGAAACTATTCCCCAAAATAGAACAAAGGAACAGTACGAGTTTGAAAAAACGTTTGATCCCATGTTTAAATTTTTGGAACAAGAGCAGAAAGATTTTAATGGCCTAGAAACTTATAAAAGCAGAGTCTATATAAAGAATGGAGACGAAGTCAAAAGATATGAAATTGACCTAGATATTACCAAGGCAGATGGTAAGGGTGACTATAGAATACAAATCGGAGAAAACAAAAAAACGGTTCCCGTTAGTTATTCTAATGGCAAGTTGCATTACGATTCGGAGATAGACCCTTTATTTGACGAAGAGATTCTTAACTTAGTTGTCAAAAGAGATGTTTTTGACTCCTTGAATGTAAAAAGAACGTTAAGAACCGGAACAACAGAGCTTAGTGAAATTATCTACCAGCCAGAAAATAACTCTGACCTCTTTCAGAAACTGAAAAGCAAATATGATCTACCAGAGGAAACAACGTGCCAAATTAGAATAGATCACTCAGATAAAACAAATTATGGGATCACAATACAGTTAACATCGAAAGAGATGTCTGTCAAAATTGGTTTAACTATTATTAAAAAACGGGGCTAACGATTTAGGAATGTTATTGAAAAGAGTTTTTTAACTCTGAGAAGAATTTAAAGGTGACTATGAAAGTAAAATTTAAAGAAACGAATAAAGTATTTTTCAAAATAGTAGAAGTAGAGGGAGAAAAGTATATTCTAGATTTGACGACTGTTAGACCAAAATCCTATTTCTGGGGGTCTCTTCCTGTTGAGATTACTGCAAAAATGCAAAAGTTAGATAAAAGAGACACGCGTTTTGAAAGTGTGGCTCCAACAATGAGTAAATCGATTGGGGTTGCAATTGGTACAGCAATAGGGGGTTCTAGCTATCGGCTAGTGACGAATTTTTTTAGAAACAATGGGATTAGTCACAATCTTCCTTTAAAGATAGGTTTATATGGCCTGTTCATTTTCCTAGCTTATCTAGTTTTCTGGTTCATTGCCATAAGAGCTCGTCATAGTGTCCAAAAAAGACTTGAGAATAAAGTTTCAAACTATCAAATAACTTTTAAACCAATTGGAAGTAAACGTCAATTAAAACATTACAAACTTCTTCCTTTTATCTTTGTTCCTACTCTAGGATGTTTTGCATTTTATTTATATACTGTTAATGGAACAGAGGGAGCCCTACTTGTTATTAATAGTATTCTATTATTGGGATTTTTTACAGTGATTTTAGGGATGTCACCACTCAGGGAAAGTGTTGAAAAGCAAGAGATTATTTTTGATAAAATAGAAAAGTTATAAGTTAAGATGAAAGCCGTTTTATGGTTCTCTTTTGCAGGTCACGTTGGGCTATTTTATCAGAAATATTAGGGAACTGATTAGAGAGCATTTTGTTAGTCAATGACTCATTTAAGGTTCAGAATTGCTCTCATAATGTCACTTTATAATTTAGAAAAGGAGTAATAATGAATTACTTAGAATTACGTAAAAGATATGCTTTTTATAGAAAAGTTGCGATTGTTTTGGCCGTTCTTCTTATTCTTTTTGTAGCTTTGATGGTGAAAGATAGGACTATTCAAACCCTTTGTATTATACTCATAAATGTACTCTTATTCCTTTCGATCTCGATAATCAGAAGAGGGTATTTAAGAAGTGGTACTAAGTTACTACATATGGACTTAGATTTACCATCTTGGAAGCAATACATTGAGTTGAAGAAAGTTGCAAAAAGAGCTATTATAAAAATGGATGTGACGCTAACATCTGTTGGGTATTCCTATATGATTGGTGATTTCGATGCTGCCATTAAGGAGGCTTCTGAAGCAATGACTGATCAAAAACTGAAGCTGAAATACAGGGATTTCTTAGTGAGTTACCTCGTTCGCTCGACAGTTCTTGCAAATCCAAACCTGACCAGAGATGAGCTTGATCTTATACTAAACAAAATGTCCATATCAGATCTTTCTGTAGCCGAGAAAACAAAAAGCGTAAGTATTGCGCTTTACGATTTAACAATTGCTCATCAATCCAATGATTACTTTGAAGACTTGGAAAACGAATTTAAATATCAACAATTGGAAATCACTTACTATCAAGCTTTGAATTCTAAATTAAAAGGAGATATGACTAGGGCGAATGAGTTGTTTAGTAAACTCGCTCAAGAAGATGAACAGCTCTATATCGTACGGAAGTCTAAAGAATTTTTAAATAGTGAATCTATTAATTAGCGATGAATAAGTACAGAAAAGGATTAAGTGTGAAATCAAACAGTTTATTTTTTTTTAATGGAATTTTTGCTTTAACATGCTCTCCCATTATTGCATTTGCATTTTTCTATAGATGGGAGATAAGATTTATCAATGGGGCTCTTCATTTTGTTGATAAACCAGCATGGGCTTTCTCAGTAAATTTAATTAGTTTTATATTTCTTGTTTGTTCCATACTTGCAATTTTCATTTATAGAAAAGAATCAAACGGTCGTAAGAAAAGTTTTTTGTTTCTCTTAGTTGCATCTATCACAGGTTTTATCCCCTTCCTTTCATTTTTTTCAGCAATTTTTGCTCTTATTTCTGGGATTTTATATTTGGTTGATTTTAATCGATTGGTAAAAAAATAAACTAGAAGGTATTTATCATTTTCAGCATATCCAACTTTTTTTAGAACTGATTCTCTCAATCTCCGGTACGTCAGATTTCTCTTTTCTGTATTTTCATTGTATAATAGGGGTACATTTAGTTTCATATAATGAAATATAAAGGTTTCAAACGAATATTAAGGAGAAAATCAATGAAAAAAGTAATGTTAATTATTAACCCTACCTCTGGTGGAGAAAAGGCTTTGGATTATAAGGTCAAGCTGGAGAATAAAGCCAAAGATTATTTTGAGCAGGTGGAAACCAAAATTACTGAAAAAGCCTTAGATGCAACACATTTTGCTGAAGAAGCTTCTCGTGAGCAGTACGATGCAGTGGTTGTGTTTGGTGGAGACGGGACTGTCAATGAAGTCATTTCTGGTATTGCTGAGAGAGACTACATTCCTAAGTTAGGGATTATCCCTGGTGGGACGGGTAACCTCATTACGAAACTATTGGAAATCAATCAAGACATCGATGGCGCGATAGATGAACTCGATTTTAATTTAACCAACAAGATTGATATTGGTAAAGCGAATGATAACTATTTTGGTTATATCTTTAGTATCGGTTCTCTGCCTGAGGCGATTCACAATGTGGAAATCGAGGACAAGACAAAATTCGGTATTCTTGCCTATGCTGTAAATACCATGAAGTCTGTCATGACGGATCAGGTTTTTAACATTAAGATTGAGACGGAAAATGGAAATTATGATGGTGAAGCTAGTCATGTTTTGGTTCTCTTGACAAATTACTTCGCTGATAAGAAAATCTTTGAAGAAGACAAAGATGGCTATGCCAATATTTTGATTCTAAAAGATGCTTCTATATTCTCTAAATTATCCGTCATTCCGGATTTACTAAAAGGAGATGTTGTCGGCAATGATAATATTGAGTATATCAGAGCGCGTAATATTAAGATCTCTTCAGATAGTGAATTGGAGTCAGATGTTGACGGCGATAAATCGGATAACCTACCTGTTGAAATCAAAGTCCTAGCTCAGCGAGTAGAAGTATTTTCAAAACCGAAAGAGTAGAAGGTAGAAACAAGTTTGTCTTTCACTGAGAAATAAAGTTTTATATCAAAGATTGGAGGAGGGATGAATTCTCTATTTGATGAATTTCGAACAATTTGTTCACATTTAAACCAAGTCGGAATCATACCTACGCTCATGGGGTCTTTGGGTTTTGAATACCGTTCAAATGAAGATTGGGAGCCGTCTGACATTGACATTCATGTCTCTGGAGATCCTAGAGGCTGGGATGCGCCTGATCATCTCAGGATTTATGACTGGGACAAGATAATGAAAGTGATGAACCACTTAGGCTATACCTTGGTAGATATTCACGAGCACGAATTCCAAAAAGATGATCTGAGTGTCGAGTTTGGAAGTATTGATTCTTTACTTGATTTTGCAGGAGTTTCGGAATCGGATATAGAGCTGATTCATCTTGAAAACATCACTTTTCGCGTTCCAAGTTTAGAACAGTATTTAAGTATTTACAAGGCTTCTTCCCAAGATTCCTATCGAAATGACCACAATAACAATAAGGATTTTAAAAAGATAGAATGGCTGGAAAGACATTTGTAAATCATCATTTGAAAAGTAGCAGGTTGTAAGACTGGCTGCTTTTTTATTTATATAAACAATCCACTCAAAACTACAGACAAGGCTTGAAAATAAAATTTTAAAGTAGTATACTAGAATCACAATTATGAAAACGTTTGCGCGGCAAGATGAATAAAAGTAAACTAGGAGACAGAACAATGGAATTAACAGCCATTTACCATAGACCAGAGTCAGAGTATGCTTATCTTTATAAAGACAAGACAATGCACATTCGTATCCGGACCAAGAAAGACGATATTAAAAGCATTAGCTTACATTATGGAGATCCTTTTATCTTTATAGAGGACCGTTATGAAGATAGTAAGGAGATGAGTAAAGTAACTTCTGATGCTTTGTTTGATTATTGGCAAGTGGAGATTACAGTTGGCTATGCCCGACTCCAGTATCTCTTTGAACTTAAAGATAAGCAAGGTCAGAGTATTCTGTATGGTGATAAGGGATGTGTTGAAAACACTCTAGAAAATCTTCATTATGAAGGAAATGGATTTAAAATTCCTTATATCCATGAGATTGATGCTTGTCATGTTCCTGACTGGGTAGCAAATACAGTTTGGTATCAGATTTTCCCAGAACGCTTTGCTAATGGGAACCCTGAGATTTCACCTGAAGGTGCGCTAGCTTGGGATTCCTCTATCAAACCAAAGACGAGCGATTTTTTTGGTGGTGATTTACAAGGTATTATTGACCATCTGGATTACTTGCAAGATTTGGGCATTACAGGGCTTTATCTCTGTCCGATTTTTGAATCCCCAAGCAATCACAAGTATAATACGACGGATTATTTCGAAATAGACCATCATTTTGGAGACAAGGGAACTTTCCGTAAACTGGTGGACCAAGCTCATCAGAGAGGCATGAAAATCATGCTGGACGCTGTTTTCAACCATATCGGTGACCAATCGCCACAGTGGCAGGATGTTCTCAAACATGGTGAAGATTCCGTTTACAAAGACTGGTTCCATATTCAAGAGTTCCCAGTGACCAAGGATAAGCTGGGGAATCCAAGAAAGCTCCCTTATCATACCTTTGCCTTTGCCAGCTATATGCCCAAGCTCAATACGGCAAATCCTCAAGTAAGAGACTATTTACTAAGCGTTGCGACCTACTGGATTGAAGAGTTTGATATCGATGCTTGGCGCTTGGATGTGGCTAATGAAGTCGATCACCAATTTTGGAGAGATTTCCGTAAGGCTGTCTTGGCTAAAAAGCCTGACCTTTATATTCTTGGAGAGGTCTGGCATACTTCACAGCCTTGGCTAAATGGTGATGAGTTCCATGCGGTTATGAACTATCCACTATCTGATAGCATTAAGGACTATTTCTTGCGTGGTGCCAAGAAGACCAGTCAATTTATCAATGAAATCAATAGCCAGTCTATGTACTATAGACAGCAGATTTCGGAAGTGATGTTCAATCTCTTGGATTCGCATGATACGGAGCGCATTTTGGCAACGGCCAAAGGAGATATCCAGCTTGTTAAGTCTGCCCTTGCCTGCCTCTTTTTGCAAAGGGGAACACCGTGTTTCTACTATGGGACTGAGTTAGAATTAGATGGAGGACCAGATCCAGATTGTCGTCGTGTCATGCCTTGGGACCGTGTTTCCGACAGTAATGAGATGTTGAATTTCATGAAGAAATTGATTCAGTTTCGCAAGGATGTTTCAAACATTATCCAGCATGGAACCTATAGTCTGCAAGAAATCAAGCCGGATGTTCTAGCTCTAGAATGGAATAATGATGGACAAAAAGTCCAAGCTATTTTTAATCAATCATCTGAAGACTATCTTGTCGATAGCGATGCTGTAGCGCTGGCCAGTCATTGCCAAGAATTGGACCAGCAACTGGTGATATTGCCTAAAGGTTTTGTGATTTTTTACTAGGGAGAAATTAAAAGTGAAAAGAAAATTCTAGTATAGAAAGCATTTTACAAACAGACTATTTGGTGTCTTGCTACAACTGATATATAATTTAACTTAGAGAGAATAGGAGGATTAATCAGATGGAATTAAAAGATTTTACAGAAAAAGAACAGGAAATGATTAAGAAAGGGCTGACTACGTCTAAGATTGGTGACAAGGAAACTGCTGAGAAAATTCTTGCGCTTGTCCCACAAGACTTGATTAAGCGCATCCCTTTTTTTGTCAGAAAACACGCTACAACTCGAACAATAAAGCGTATTTCTATCGAACATCCAGAGCTCTACGCAGTTGCCAAGAGAAGTGGTGAAATTCCTGAAAAGGAACAAGAAGAATTGCGTCAGATTATCACGACTATCTTTGAACAAAAGATGAATAAGCATAGTATTAATTAGAGAATGAAAATATATTTTATTGGCGGTTTGGGAAGTAATGTCTGTCATAGCAAGGATTTTCTTCAAGAGCTAGACTCGATTGCTTGTTTTATAAATCCATATGAAAAGTATTTTAGAGATGAAATAGAGTTGAAATCATGGTTTAAAAAGGAGATAGTTGGGGAAGAATCTATCTGTCTGATAGGCCATTCTCTCGGAGGAGATTTGGCTCGTTATTTCGCATCGGAATTTCAAGAAGTGAAAAAATTGATTCTTTTGGATGGTGGCTATTTAGATTTAGATAAGATTTTACCTTTAGATACAGAGTTAGAGGAAGCTAAAAACTATATCGAATCTCAAGTCGTTTCGGACTTAAATCTTCTTATCTCTAAAGAAAAATCTGAAGCAAAGCATTGGTCAAAAAATATGGAAGAAGCTGTAAGACATTCCTATCATTGGAATGTGCAGTATAATAGATATGAGTTAGCTATAAATTATGAAAATATAGAAACGTTACTACAGCTACGGAGAAAAATGCAAGCGTTTAAGAGAAAAGTGGGAAATACCTTGTTTATTAGTCCTCGATATCCTAATGAAGTAGCATGGAGAGAAGAGGCTCTAAAAGAATTGCCAGACTATTTCGATACTATTTTTCTAGATAACTTTGATCATGAGCTTTATACTCAAGCACCTAAAGAAATTGCTTCTTTGATTAATGAGTGGCTCTCTTATTCTTAGCGAACGATTGATTGAACTATGATAATTAATATAAGATTACAGTCTACTCAGATTCAATAAAAATCGTACACCTGATGATTTGTCTGGTGGAGGAAATATTCCACTGTGTAGTCGGACGGGATAGATAGAAATTGGTTATAGAATTTGTAACCATAATAGATTTTAAACTTTAAGATGGAGGATTAAAAAGATGGGAAAAATTGAATGGGAAAATGCAAAGACGCGTTTAGATGCCTTGCTTGTCATTGATGAGTATCGAACAGATCCAAATAAGACCTGGCTTCGATTGATCGTTAAGACTGAGGAAAGCTATGGGATCCGTTACCTTATCAACAACGGTTCTGGTGATTCTCTAGATGTGATTTTGACTGATAAAATGATCCTTATAAAGGGCTTTGATCATGAAAGTAGTTTGAGTCAATTTGCTGCGGATGAGTGGAATCAAGACATCATAGACGGATTTTATAAAGGACTGGATGAAAAGTATCAAAACCTTTACTCAGAAGAGCAAAAAGATGAAACAACTTTCTTTATCTGGTATGACGGTCAAGAGCATCAAAATAGCCACCAAGATCAGGACGGTGGCGAATGGTTGTTATCCTATTTCTTTGACAGTTTTGAGAAATTTCATGAGTTTGTGACGGATTACTATTCAATTACCGTAGATGAGGACTTACTTAGAAAACTTTACAATCAAGGACAGCTTTCAAAAGTAGAATTGGAGCAGTTGATTTGCACTTCCTAGCTGGAAATATATATAAAATCTGATGAAAAGAACTGATTTTCAATATCAAGTCATACTTGAAGAATGATTAAAGTAATAATGGTTGTAGTTCATTTTTTCTTATACAGATAACGGTTTAAAGCGATTTCTTTTTATAGTTCAACTGAATTTGACGAACAAAAAAACAAAATTCTTTAAAAAAGTTTCACAAAATCCTTTACAAGCTCTTATAAACATGGTATAGTTATAAGGCTTAGAAAATGAGATGATGTTTTCTAGCAAATATAAACCCGAGTAAAAAATGCCTACGGACAGGCAGGGTTGAATGCCGAAGCGTGGTTAAAAAGCCACATTATTGATAGGGTTAAAAGCCTACTTTTATAAGTTGATGTTAGGACGCTTGTCCTAATTCATAAATTTTAGTGTGGTGAAAGCACACGTCATCTTGTGAAACGATCAATAAAGTACGTAATATTTGCTACTAGAGAGTTAGGAAACATCAGGAACAGACATACTCAACAGAAACCAAAATACACACGTCAGAAGATTGCAGAGCAGGTGAAAACCTGCTCTTTTTTCATAAGTCAACCTTTAGTCGCCTTTATCTTCTTGAGGTGCTAAAAATATGGTAAAGGAGTATGTCTTGAAGAAGTTAGATCAAAACCAAGCCCCAATTTATGAGGCCTTGGTCAAGCTACGCAAGAAAAGGATTGTTCCCTTTGATGTGCCAGGTCACAAGCGTGGACGAGGAAATCCGGAACTTGTCGAACTGTTAGGAGAAAAATGCGTTGGCATCGATGTCAATTCGATGAAACCCTTGGATAATCTAGGCCATCCCATTTCGATTATTCGAGATGCAGAGGAATTGGCTGCAGATGCTTTTGGTGCAGCCCATGCCTTTCTCATGATTGGTGGAACAACTTCATCGGTGCAGACTATGATTCTTTCCACCTGTAAGGCAGGAGATAAGATTATTCTACCGAGAAATGTCCATAAATCTGCCATCAATGCGCTGGTTCTATGTGGTGCCATTCCAATCTATATCGAGATGAGTGTAGATCCTAAAATCGGCATCGCTTTAGGTCTTGAAAATGACCGTGTTGCACAGGCAATTAAGGAGCATCCAGATGCCAAGGCTATTTTGATTAACAATCCTACTTACTATGGAATTTGTTCAGACCTCAAGGGTTTAACGGAAATGGCTCACGAAGCTGGCATGATGGTTTTAGTAGATGAAGCCCATGGAGCGCATTTGCATTTTACAGATAAATTGCCACTATCTGCTATGGATGCTGGAGCTGATATGGCGGCGGTCTCTATGCATAAGTCTGGTGGGAGTTTGACCCAGAGCTCCATCCTGCTTATCGGGGAGCAGATGAATCCTGAGTACGTTCGTCAGATTATCAACCTGACCCAGTCAACATCAGCATCTTACTTGTTGATGGCTAGTCTGGATATTTCACGTCGTAACTTAGCCCTTCGTGGCAAAGAGTCTTTTGAGAAAGTCATTGAGCTATCCGAGTACGCTCGTCGTGAAATCAATGCTATCGGTGGTTACTATGCTTACTCAAAAGAGTTAATAGACGGTGTGTCGGTCTGTGATTTTGATGTAACCAAGCTGTCCGTTTACACTCAGGGTATTGGGCTAACAGGTATCGAGGTTTATGATCTCTTGCGAGATGAATACGATATTCAGATCGAGTTTGGGGATATTGGCAATATCTTGGCCTATATTTCAATTGGTGACCGCATCCAAGACATTGAGCGTCTGGTTGGTGCTTTAGCTGATATCAAGAGACTTTACTCGAGAGATGGGAAGGACTTGATTGCTGGAGAATATATCCAACCAGAGTTAGTGCTGTCTCCACAAGAAGCCTTCTATTCAGAAAGAAAAAGTTTAACCTTGGATGATTCTGTTGGACAAGTCTGTGGGGAATTTGTCATGTGTTATCCTCCAGGAATTCCAATCCTAGCACCAGGTGAACGCATTACACGAGAGATTGTGGATTATATCCAATTTGCCAAAGAACGTGGTTGTTCCCTCCAAGGGACGGAAGATCCAGAGGTCAATCACATTAATGTTATTGAGAGAAAGGAGAACTAGATGGATTTATGGTTTTCTGAAGTTCATACTCCAGATGTGAAATTGTCCCTGAGAACAGCCAAGCAACTCTACGCTGGAAAAAGTGAATGGCAGGATATCGAAGTATTAGATACGCCAGCTTTTGGGAAAATATTAATCTTAAATGGCCATGTCTTGTTTTCAGATGCAGATGATTTTGTTTACAATGAAATGACCGTACACGTTCCCATGGCTGTCCACCCAAATCCCAAGAAAGTCTTGGTTATTGGAGGTGGCGACGGCGGTGTTGCTCAAGTATTAACACTCTATCCTGAACTGGAGCAAATCGATATTGTAGAACCTGATGAAATGTTGGTAGAGGTTTGTCGTGAGTATTTCCCAGACTTTGCTGCAGGGCTTGATGACCCTCGTGTCACCATTTACTACCAAAATGGACTGCGATTTTTGAGAAACTGTGAGGATGATTACGATATTATCATCAACGATGCGACAGATCCATTTGGACATACGGAAGGGCTCTTTACCAAGGAATTTTACGGAAACAGTTACAGAGCTCTCAAAGAAGACGGTATCATGATTTATCAGCATGGGAGTCCCTTCTTTGACGAGGATGAGTCAGCTTGCCGAAGCATGCACCGCAAGGTCAATCAAGCCTTTCCAATCAGCCGGGTCTATCAGGCGCATATCCCAACCAGTCCAGCTGGCTATTGGTTGTTTGGATTTGCATCGAAAAAATACCACCCTATCAAAGATTTTGACAAGGAAGGTTGGAAAAAACGCCAGCTTTTCACGGAATACTATACTGCAAACTTACACGTGGGAGCCTTTATGTTGCCCAAGTATGTTGAGGACATTTTAGAAGAAGAGGAAGGAAAAAAATGAGTCGTTTACTAGTTATCGGATGTGGGGGCGTTGCCCAAGTTGCTATTTCAAAGATTTGCCAAGATAGCGAAACCTTTACAGAAATTATGATTGCTAGCCGTACCAAGTCAAAATGTGATGACTTGAAGGCTAAACTGGAAGGCAAAACAAGTACAAAAATTGAAACTGCTGCTCTTGATGCTGACAAGGTTGAAGAAGTGATTGCCTTGATTGAAAGCTACAAGCCAGAAGCCGTTTTGAATGTAGCACTCCCATATCAAGATTTAACCATCATGGATGCTTGTTTGGCGACAGGTGTCCACTATATCGATACTGCCAACTATGAGGCTGAAGATACAGAAGACCCAGAATGGCGCGCCATTTATGAAAAACGTTGCAAGGAACTTGGTTTTACAGCTTACTTTGACTACTCATGGCAATGGGCTTATCAGGAGAAATTCAAAGAAGCAGGCTTAACCGCTCTGCTTGGATCTGGTTTTGACCCAGGAGTAACCAGCGTCTTTTCAGCATATGCCCTCAAACACTATTTTGATGAAATCCACTATATCGACATTCTAGACTGTAATGGTGGTGACCACGGTTATCCATTTGCAACAAACTTTAACCCAGAAATCAATCTCCGCGAGGTTTCTGCGCCGGGTTCTTACTGGGAAGATGGAAAATGGGTCGAAGTTGAAGCCATGTCAATCAAGCGTGAGTATGATTTCCCTCAAGTTGGTCAAAAAGACATGTATCTCCTTCACCATGAAGAAATTGAATCATTGGCCAAGAATATTCCTGGAGTCAAACGGATTCGTTTCTTTATGACTTTTGGTCAATCTTATCTAACGCATATGAAATGCTTGGAAAACGTTGGTCTCCTTCGTACGGATGCTATTAACTTTAACGGACAAGAAATTGTACCAATCCAATTCTTAAAAGCCTTGCTTCCAGATCCTGCCAGCCTTGGCCCACGTACAGTTGGAAAAACCAATATCGGCTGTATCTTTACAGGTGTCAAAGACGGTGTTGAAAAGACCATCTATATCTACAATGTTTGCGACCATCAGGAATGTTACGCAGAAGTTGGTTCACAAGCTATTTCTTACACAACTGGTGTTCCAGCCATGATTGGTACTAAATTAGTGATGAACGGAACTTGGAAACAACCTGGAGTCTATAATCTTGAAGAATTGGATCCAGATCCATTCATGGAAGCTCTGAATGAGTATGGTTTGCCATGGGTTGTGGTTGAGAATCCGCAAATGGTGGACTAATGAAGCTAGAACAAGTACCAACACCAGCTTACGTCATTGACTTGGCAAAGTTAGAAGCCAACTGTCGTATTTTACAATATGTACAAGAAGAAGCCGGTTGCAAGGTTTTGCTTGCCCAGAAGGCGTATTCCCTTTATAAAACCTATCCCTTGATTAGCCAGTACCTATCTGGTACAACTGCAAGTGGTCTCTATGAGGCCAAGCTAGCTAGAGAAGAATTCCCGGGGGAAGTCCATGTTTTTGCGCCAGCTTTCAAGGATGCAGACTTGGAGGAATTGCTGGAGATAACCGACCATATCGTCTTTAACTCAGAGAGACAGTTGCGTAAACATGGTCCTCGTTGCCGAGAGGCTGGTATCAGTGTCGGTTTGCGTATCAATCCTCAGTGTTCAACTCAAGGAGATCACGCGCTCTATGACCCCTGTGCTCCTGGATCTCGTTTTGGTGTAACACTTGATAAAATTCCTAGTGATTTGTTGGATTTAGTGGACGGACTTCATTTTCATACCCTTTGTGAGCAAGGGGCAGATGATTTAGAGACAACCTTGAAAGCAGTAGAAGAGCAGTTTGGTTCGTACTTACATCAAGTTAAATGGCTCAATATGGGTGGCGGACACCACATCACAAGAGAAGACTATGATGTGGATCTGTTGATTTCTGAAATCAAGCGTATCCGAGAAACTTACAATCTTGAAGTCTATATCGAGCCGGGTGAAGCTATTGCGCTCAATGCGGGTTATCTAGCAACTGAAGTATTGGACATTGTCGAAAACGGTATGGAAATCTTGGTTTTAGACGCCTCTGCGACCTGCCATATGCCTGATGTACTTGAGATGCCCTATCGTCCACCTTTGAGAAATGGCTTTGAGGCACAGGAAAAAGCCCATACCTATAGACTTTCTTCCAATACCTGTCTGACGGGCGATGTGATTGGTGATTATAGCTTTGAAAATCCAGTCCAAATCGGTGATAGACTTTATTTCGAAGACATGGCCATTTATTCTTTTGTCAAAAATAATACCTTTAACGGTATTGGCTTGCCAAGTCTCTATCTCATGGACGAGCGAGGTGACTGCAGCTTAGTCAAAGCCTTTGGCTATCAAGACTTTAAAGGGAGATTATCATGATGGACAGTCCAAAAAAATTAGGCTATCGTATGCCAGCAGAGTATGAAGCTCATCATGGGACTTTGATGATTTGGCCGACTCGACCAGGTTCATGGCCCTTCCAAGGAAAGGCTGCAAAAAGAGCATTTACTCAGATTATCAAGACTATAGCAGAAGGGGAAAGAGTCTATCTTTTGGTGGAGCAGGACCATCTATCTGAAGCCCAATCCTATTTAGGTGATAGCGTTGTTTATCTAGACATCCCTACAAACGATGCCTGGGCGCGTGATACAGGTCCGACCATTCTCATCAATGAAAAAAGAGAAAAGTTGGCAGTCGATTGGTCTTTTAATGCCTGGGGTGGTGCTGTTGATGGTCTTTATCAAGATTATGAAGATGATGACCAAGTAGCCAGTCATTTTGCTGAGGCCTTGGAAATGCCTGTTTACGATGCCAAACCTTTTGTACTGGAAGGTGGCGCAATCCATAGCGATGGTCAAGGAACGATTCTTGTGACTGAAAGTTGCTTGCTTAGTCCTGGGCGTAATCCTCACCTGACTAAAGAGGAAATTGAAAACACTTTATTAGAAAGCCTCGGTGCTGAAAAAGTTATTTGGTTACCTTATGGTATTTATCAGGACGAAACCAATGAACATGTTGACAATGTTGCAGCTTTCGTTGGTCCTGCTGAACTTGTCTTGGCTTGGACAGATGATCAAAACGATCCCCAGTATGCCATGTCTGCAGCTGACCTTGCCCTTTTAGAAAAGGAAACGGATGCAAAAGGTCGCACTTTCACTATTCATAAGCTTCCTATTCCAGCTAATCTACAAGTCGTTACTGAAGAAGATTTACCAGGCTATACTTATGAAGAAGGGGAAGAGGAGCGCTATGCTGGTGAGCGTTTAGCAGCATCCTATGTCAATTTTTATATTGCCAACAAGGCTGTCTTGGTTCCCCAGTTTGAGGATGTAAACGACCAGGTTGCCCTAGATATCCTCAGCAAGTGTTTCCCAGACCGTAAAGTTGTCGGAATACCAGCCAGAGATATTCTCTTGGGTGGCGGCAATATCCACTGTATTACCCAACAAATCCCAGAATAGGAGAAAAAAATGAGAAATGTAAGAGTTGCAGCAATCCAGATGCAATGCGCCAAGGATGTAGCAGCAAATATCCAAACAGCTGAACGTTTAGTTCGACAAGCTGCTGAGCAAGGAGCCCAAATTATTCTCTTGCCTGAATTATTTGAACGTCCCTATTTCTGTCAAGAGCGTCAGTATGACTACTACCAGTATGCCCAGTCGGTGACAGAAAATACAGCCATTCAGCATTTTAAAGTGCTTGCTAAGGAATTACAGGTTGTTTTACCAATCAGTTTCTATGAAAAAGATGGCAATGTCTTATATAACTCTGTTGCTGTCATTGATGCAGATGGGGAAGTGCTGGGTGTTTATCGAAAGACCCACATACCAGATGACCATTATTATCAAGAAAAGTTTTACTTTACGCCTGGTAACACAGGTTTCAAGGTCTGGGACACTCGCTATGCTAAGATTGGGATTGGTATCTGTTGGGATCAATGGTTCCCTGAAACAGCGCGCTGTCTTGCATTGAATGGTGCTGAATTGCTCTTTTATCCAACAGCCATCGGTTCAGAGCCAATTCTGGATACAGACAGTTGTGGGCACTGGCAACGTACCATGCAAGGGCACGCAGCAGCGAATATTGTCCCTGTCATTGCAGCCAATCGTTACGGTTTGGAAGAAGTCACTCCTAGTGAGGAAAATGGTGGACAAAGTTCCAGTCTTGACTTCTACGGTTCCTCCTTTATGACGGATGAAACAGGAGCTATTCTAGAGCGAGCCGAAAGACAAGGTGAAGCTGTTCTGTTAGCCACTTATGACCTTGACAAGGGTGCAAGTGAACGCCTCAACTGGGGACTGTTTCGTGATAGAAGACCAGAAATGTACCAACGAATTACGGACTAGAAGGTAAATTTCATAATAAACTTTTAATATTCACGCCTGTCTTACAAAAATGTAAGATAGGCTTTTTAAATGTAAGATAGGTGTACGATTATACGTAGAAATGTATGCTATACTCTATGTAGATCAAAAAGAAAGAGGTTTATTATGAAAAAATGGAATGCGACGCAGTTGAAGTATCTGATGGCGGCAGTAATGGTTCTGGACCATATCCCTCATATCACCGGGATCGTTTCTCCTATGTGGGAAGGTATTCTTCACGCTATGACCCGTTGTGTGGGAGTTTGGTTTGCCTATATGGCTATGGAAGGCTTCATCCATACTCGAAATTTGAAAAACTACCTCATCCGCCTTTGGAGTTGTGCGCTTATCATGTTTGCTGGAAATAGCCTCCTCAATGCCCTATTTGCCTCTAAGGGAGTAATGGTCACTAATAATATTTTCTTGACGTTGGCCATCGGTGTCACCATGCTTTGGATTGGTTTTCCCAGAAAAGAGTTGGATAAAAAAGAGAAGTTGTGGCGTCGGATTGGAGTTGCTGGTCTCTTGGTTTTCGGGTGTCTTTTTACTGAGGGTGGCATCACCATGCTACCATTTCTCTTGATTAGTTACTCTTGTCGAAATCGCAAGGGATTGCGAAATCTCCTATATGCCTTTCTGTGGGCCTTCTTGTTAGTGACTTCCATCCAAATTTACGACACTTGGCACCAAACACTGGAAATGATGCTTTACAATTCTGACTGGCTCTTTGTCACCGTATTTCCTTTTATGGCCTTGTATAATGGGGAACGTGGTGAACAAACTATATGGAATAAGTATTTCTTTTATATTTTCTACCCAGCTCATTTATGGATCATAACCTTGCTTGCTTATTTGGTTAAGTAGATTCAATTTCCATTAGCTCCTTCTTACTTAAAATGTGAGAGGAGCTTTTCTGTGTCTGGAAATCCTAATAAAACATGTTATAATAGTTTTAGAAAGGACGATGTTTATGGCTAAGATATTGATTATTGAAGATAATAATGAAATCCAAGAAATTTTGCGAACACTTCTCACTGAGGAGCACGAGGTGATTCAAGCCTTTTCTGGTACGGAAGGTATCATGCAATTTGATAAAGGTGGGATTGATCTCGTTCTGCTAGATATCATGCTTCCAGGGAAAAATGGTGACCAAGTCTTGCAAGTCATTCGACAAACTAGTCAGACTCCAGTTATCATGCTTACTGCTTTAAGTGATAAAAAGCTTATCAGCCAATATCTCTTAGACGGTGCCAATGATTATATAGTAAAACCTTTTGATTTGAACGAAGTCTTTGCCAGAGTCACTGTGCAGTTACGCCAAAGCGGTGAACATCAGTCAGAAAATCAGAGAAAAACTGAAAACCTCCTACAAAACTTAAAAAATATCCAGTTTGATGCGGATAGTTTTGAAATAAGTAGCGCAACTGAAACTATTCGCCTTGCAAAGAAAGAGTGTCAAATTCTCCAAATCTTGCTCCATCATCCTAAAAAGATCTTCACCAAGGAAGAACTCTATGAATTGATTTGGGAAGAAAGTTACCTGTCTGGAGATAATACGCTCAACACCCACCTAAGCAATCTCCGTAAAAAACTGCATCAACTGGATCCAAATGACGAATACATCGAAACCATTTGGGGAGTTGGTGTACGATTAAAAGGAGACAAGCAATGATTTATATTTTATTATCAATATTGCTCCTCATTAACATCATTTTATCAGTTTCTTTGATTCGCTATCATCTAACAGTTAGAGATTTAAGCAGACAAATCGAAGAAAAGATTCGCTCGGGTAGCATGAAAAGAATCGGGGTAAACTTCTTTTCAAAGACCATTTTGCGTCTACATAACCAAATTGAGAATCTATTTCAAGAAGTGGAACAGAATCAGCTAATCATGAAGCATGAAAAACGTACCCTAGATATGGCAATCAGTAACATCGCTCATGATATTCGGACACCTTTAACAATCGCTTCAGGATATACTCAGCAACTAATAAAAAATCCTGAACCTAATCCAGAAACTTTAAACAAAATAGCCCATCACCTTGATTTGGTTTCCAAACGTTTGGAGGCTCTCCTCGAATATCGTCATTTGATGGAAGGAGCAGTCAAACCGAAACTGGAAGAGCTTGATTTATCAACCTTTATAACGAAGAAGACTTTGCCCTATTACGACGTTTTCCAATCTTCACATATTGATCTTGACTTTAACGTTGAACCAGGATTAAGAACGACGACTGACCGGGACTTGCTTGATCGAATTATTCAAAACCTCCTTGGAAATGTTCTCAAGCACGGCAAGGAGAAGGCTCGACTTTCTTTGAAAAAGGAAGAAAATGGGCTTGTTTTGGAAATCGATAATCTTGTCAAAAAACCTATCAAGAATATAGACAATCTCAGCAATCGTTTTTATTCTGAAAATCTATCAGACACAGAAGAATCCTCTGGTTTAGGTCTTTATATCACTGAGGAATTATGCCATCTTCTCGGTGCAGAGATGAAACTAAGCACAGATGGACAGTGGTTGTCGGTTTTCATTTACTTTTAACGAATAAACCTCCTCTGTAGGCTAGAGGAGGTCATTTTTTATAGACTTTTCTTTTTGAAAACTGTCAGTCCACCTATATTAAAGATTACAATAACAGCTAAGCTAACTATAAGTGTGTAGAAAATGGACTCACTATTAGCAGTCATAGCATAGACAAATTGCAATGATAAATATGGTAAAATTTTGATATTTGGAAAAATGAGCATTGGCATAGAAAGTAAGATAGAGCTGACAAAATAACCAATAAATACCGCAACATAAGAATGACTAACATAGAGAATAAAGGAAACAATGGAAAGCCAAGCAAGGAGGCAAAGAAATTGAAGGAAAATGGTTATCAACAGATTTCCAATAAAACCATCAGGCATGGTTCCAAATCCATTTAAGATAGTTGCTGGAATAAAAGCAATCACAAGACAGATGATGACTTGAAAAAGTGCAATACAAGTCAATACAAAGGCTTTGGCAAGGAAAAACTCGGTACGAGAAACACCCACTGTTAAATTATTTTTATAGAGTTTACCGATTAAGTCAACTCCAAGAACGAGGCAGACTAGGATGATGCAGAGAAAAACGAGGTTTGAAGCTTGACTAGATGCGTTAATAAGTGCTTGCACACCGTTCCAACCTTGGGTTGGAATTTCTGGTTTTTCTGTCTGGAATGCCATCAGATGACCAGTAGCCCCAAAAATAGCCCCCATTAACATGATTACAAAGAGAATGAACTCTGTAATCCAAAAACCTTTGGAGCGGAAAAGACGGTAAAAGTCTGCTTGAATGGTATGTATCATGATTTTTCTCCTATTCTACCAATTGTGTGAAGTATTCTTCTAGATTTTGACGGGCATAGTAAATCTCGTCAATGGCAACATCTGCCAAGGTTAATTCCTTAAGAATCTGCTTGACATCTTGTTCCTGACCAAAGATGTGGATTTCGTTTTCAGGATTGACAACCTTGAACTGGAGTTGGATTTGTTCTTTTAATACTTGACAAGCTCTTTCTTTATCGCATGTTCTAAGCACAATATAATCCTCACTTAGTGTTTCAAACTCAGCTTTGCTGATTTCACGGATAATCTTACCTTGATCTAAGATACCAAAGCGATTAGCTAGGAGATAGAGTTCCGATAAGATATGGCTAGAGACGAGAATGGTTATGCCTTTTTCTTGATTGAGCCGTTGAATCATCAGACGAAATTCTTTGATTCCTATTGGGTCGAGACCGTTGATAGGTTCATCTAAAATCAGGAAGTCGGGTTTAGATAGGAGAGCAATGGCAATTCCAAGTCTTTGTTTCATTCCTAGCGAGAAATCACGAAAGACTTTCTTACCTGTATCAGACAAACCTACATAATCCAGTGTTTCTTGAATGACTTTATCAGCATTTGGAATATGACGTATCATACAATAATATTTCAGATTTTGATAAGCCGTTAAGTGATTATGAGCTACAGGTGATTCAATAACAGAACCCACTCGAGATAAAGCCTTTGTCCACTCATTTTCTTCTTGGCTAGAAAAGAGGGAAACTGTACCTTTGTCCGCAAACAATAATTGCGTAATGATTTTAATAAGAGTAGTTTTACCTGCTCCATTTTTTCCAATTAGACCATAAATATCTCCCTCTTTTATGGTTAGACTAAGATCTTGAAGAATAGCTTGTTGTCCGAATTGTTTGGTCAGTCCATGAATTTCGAGTACTGTTTTCATGATTTTCTCCTTTTGATTTGTTTTACTAACTTTAGTATAAGGTATAGAAATCAAAGAAACATCAAGTAATTCTAAAGAGTTTCTAAAGTTTTGTAATTCTTAAAAGAAACAAAACCCAGTTGACATGACTGGGCTTTTTTACTATAAAATATACTTCTCAATCGCACGCGCAACGCCTTCTTCTTCATTGCTGGCTGTGACGTCATTAGCAAGGGATTTGACATGGTCGCTGGCATTTCCCATAGCAATGCCAAGTCCTGCAAACTGAAGCATTTCGATATCGTTATTGGCATCGCCCATGGCCATAATCTCTGAGGGCTCAATCTTCAAAATCGCAGCTAGTCGAGAAAGAGCAGTAGCCTTAGTAGTCCCAAGAGGCATGGCTTCATAAATGACAGGCTGCGAACGAACTCCACTGAATCGTTGGCAGAGTTCCTCAGCGAACCGTTGTTCAAAATCGTCTGTTTGCTCTTTGGTGCCTAAAAACATACCCTGAAACATACGGTACTTACCACTGGTGGCTTCCTCAAGGGAGATTTCAGTCAGGTCTGAAAAGACTAGCTTGGCATCATTTTGAACAATTTCATTTGGCTTGCCACCGAGGACAAAATAATGTTTCTCATCAAAAAGAGTTAACTGGACGTCGCTTTTTTCTGCTAAGTCATAGAGGTATTCAATGTCAGCTGGACTGAGTTCTTGCCAGTCAACTAGACCCCAGTCACTGGTCTGGTGGGTTGAACAACCATTATTGACAATGACGTACTCATTCTGGAGGTCCAGTCCTAGTTTTTTATAGTAGGGAAGGACACCGAAAAGCGGGCGACCTGTACAGAGAACCAGTTTGACACCTTTTTCAATGACTTGGTGAATGGCAGTGATGTGGGCTTGCGGGATTTCCTTGGCTTCATTGAGGAGGGTTCCGTCCATATCCAAGGCAAGTAGTTTAATCATAAGACTTCCTTTTCTAGGTGTTTTGCTTTTATTATAGCATATAGACTATAAAATGTCTGATAGAATTGTAACATTTGACTTTCCTTTTCTTGAAAAACAAAATAAATTCTTATATAATATGTATACTTAATATTTAAGGAGAAAAAATGTCAAAGTATCACTTTAATTCAATTTACAAGAATGATGAAACAGAGTCTACAGGTCTTCTTTTCATCAAAGTCTACAACAAGTGGGAAAGCAATTTGAAAAGAGTCTTGAAATCGGTTGGCCTCACTTTGCCCCAATTTATCGTTTTAACCTCGCTCTTGTTTCTGAGCAATAGAGAGGAATATGTAACGCAAGTTGATATTGCTCGGTTCACCGGTATGGATGTCATGACGCTTTCCCAGATTGTTAGGCTACTGGAAAATAAGGACTACATTAAACGTGATCAACATCCAAAGGATAGTCGGGCAAAACTGGTCTCAGTGACGAAGTCTGGCGCGGAGAAGGTCAATCAAGCTTTACCTTTAGTAGAAGGTGTTGATGAAGAATTTTTTGAAAAACTATCTAACGATAGAGAAGTTTTTAATCGCATGTTAGTAGAGTTGGAGGATAAAAATGCCTAGATATTGGGTCGGAGTTGTTTCGAAGAACCATGTTTTAAGAGGAGTTGAGGGAAATTTTTGTCAGGTCTGTCATGGAAAGGGCGGCCCCTTAAATCGTATGAAAAAAGGTGACTATCTTTTATACTATAGTCCAAAGTACGATATGAATGGTCAAGATAAGTTACAGGCTTTTGTGGCCGTGGGTAAAATTACAGATGACAAAGCCTATCAAGTAGAGCAGTTTGAAGGATTCTTTCCCTTTAGACGAAATGTCGAGTATTATCAACCAGTCAAAGATTGCTCCATAGAAATAGCCAGACAGCATCCTGAATGGAGAGACTATACTTCTCGACTTCGTTATGGACATTTTGAAGTTTCCAAAGACTTTTTCCTCTATATCTTTCAGCATATGAAAGTGGATGATGAGGTATGATTGATTTTGCTAATTAAATGATTGTCAACTAGAATTTTGGATTTGGACTGTGAAGCGAACTTTGCTATAATAGAGTAAGAAACTTTGATAAACCAAACGAGGCTGAGATGAAATTACTTTATACTGATATTCGGACTTCTTTGACAGAAATCCTGACTAGAGAGGCAGAAGAGCTAGTTGCTGTGGGCAAGCGTGTCTTCTACATCGCCCCCAACTCTCTTTCATTTGAAAAGGAACGCGCCGTGCTGGAATGCTTGTCCCAGCAGGCTTCTTTTGCTATTACCGTCACGCGCTTTGCACAAATGGCTCGTTACCTGGTCTTGAATGATTTGCCAACTAAGACGAGTCTAGATGACATCGGTCTTGGGATGGCTTTTTATAAGTGCCTTGCGGAACTCGATCCTAAAGAATTGCGAGTTTATGGTGCGATTAAGCAGGATCCTCAATTTATCCAGCAGTTGGTTGAACTTTATCATGAGATGACGACCGCTCAGATGAACTTTTTGGACTTGGAAAGTTTAACAGATGAAGATAAGCGAGCAGACTTACTCTTGATTTTTGAGAAAGTGACTGCCTATCTTAATCAAAACCAGTTGGCTCAGGGGAGTCAGTTGTCCCATTTGATTGAGGCTATTGAAAATGGCAAGGTAAGTAGTGATTTCAGTCAGATTGCCTTGGTTATTGATAGCTTTACCCGTTTTTCTGCCGAGGAAGAGCGTGTAGTAGATCTACTCCATCGAAAAGGTGTCGAGATTGTCATTGGTGCTTATGCAAGCAAGAAGGCCTATACCAGTCCGTTCACTGAAGGGAATCTCTACCAAGCCAGTGTGGAATTTCTTCATCATTTGGGGGCAAAATACCAAACACCTGCGCAAGACCTTTCTCAATCTCATGAAAAGATGGATAGTTTTGACAAGGCCTCTCGTTTGCTGGAGTCTTCTTATGATTTTTCAGAACTTACTTTAGATGTAGATGAGAAGGACCGTGAAAATCTGCAAATCTGGTCCTGCTTGACGCAAAAAGAGGAGTTGGAGTTGGTGGCTCGTGCTATTCGTCAGAAATTACATGACCACCCAGAACTGAGTTACAAGAATTTTCGTATTCTCTTGGGTGATGTGGCTTCTTACCAGTTATCGCTGAAAACTATTTTTGACCAGTATCAGATTCCTTTTTATCTTGGTAGAAGTGAATCCATGGCTCACCACCCTTTGACTCAGTATGTCGAATCTATTTTGCGTTTGAAACGTTACCGTTTCCGTCAGGAGGATTTGATTAATCTCCTCAGAACTGGTCTATATACCGACCTTAGTCAGGCTGATATTGATGCTTTTGAGCAATATCTCCGCTATCTTGGCATCAATGGCTTGCCAGCTTTTCAGCAGACCTTCACCAAATCTCACCACGGAAAATTTGATTTGAAACGCTTGAATGCTATTCGTCTGCGAGTTTTGGCGCCACTTGAAACCTTATTTGCCAGTCGGAAGCAAAAGACTGAAAATCTCTTGCAAAAGTGGAATACTTTTCTAAAAAATGCTGCTTTAAGCAAACAGATACAAGAATTGACAGCTACTATGGAAACTCTAGAACAGGAAAGACAAGCTGGAGTTTGGAAAGCCTTCTGCCATGTTTTAGAACAATTTGCGACAGTTTTTGCTGGTTCACAAGTTAGTCTAGAGAATTTCCTATCCTTGCTCCATTCTGGAATGAGTTTGTCCCAGTATCGCACAATTCCAGCAACAGTGGACACCGTTCTGGTGCAGAGTTACGATCTGATTGCCCCTCTGACAACTGACTTTATCTACGCCATTGGGCTGACTCAAGATCATTTACCAAAAATCGCACAAAACACCAGTCTTTTGACAGACGAAGAAAGACAAAATCTAAACCAAGAGACTGAAGAGGGAGCGCAATTACTGATTGCAAGCAGTGAAAACCTCAAGAAAAATCGCTACACTATGCTTTCCTTGGTCAATGCTGCCCGTAAGCAGTTGGTCTTGTCGGCTCCAAGTCTTTTTAACGAAAGTGAAAGTAAAGAATCTGCCTATCTTCAAGAGCTGATCCATTTTGGATTTAGTCGGAAAGAGAAGAGGATGAATCACAAAGGGCTGTCTAAGGAAGATATGGGTTCATATCACAGTCTCTTGTCTAGCCTTGTTGCCTATCATCAGCAGGCAGGTTCTAGTGAAAATGAGCAAGATGTGACCTTTGTCAAGGTTCTAGCACGTGTGATGGGGAAAAAACTTGATCAGAAAGGTCTTACCAATCCTGCACTCCCAACTAGCCCAAGCAGCAAGCCATTAGAAAAAGAGACCTTGCAGGCTCTTTTTCCAGCTAACAAAGAGTTTTACCTATCTACCTCTGGTTTGACGGAGTTTTACCGCAATGAATATAGTTATTTCCTCCGTTATGTCTTAGGTTTGCAGGAAGAATTGCGCCTTCGTCCGGATGCTCGCAGTCATGGGAATTTCTTGCACCGTATTTTTGAACGTGCCTTGAAACTGCCTGATGAAAATCCGTTTGACCAGCGTTTGGAACAAGCCATCAAGGAAACCAGCCAAGAACGCGAATTTGAAGCTATTTATCAAGAAAGTTTGGAAGCCCAGTTTACCAAGGAAGTTCTGCTTGATGTTGCGCGGACAACTGGCCATATTCTCCGCCATAATCCAGCCATTGAAACCATCCAAGAGGAGGCAACATTTGGTGGCAAGGACCAGGCCTTTATTCAATTGGATAATGGTCGGAGTGTCCATGTACGAGGCAAGGTTGACCGTATTGACCGCCTGAAAGCTGATGGAGCGCTAGGAGTAGTGGACTACAAGTCTAGTTTGACCCAGTTCCAGTTTCCTCATTTCTTTAATGGTTTAAATTCCCAGTTGCCAACCTATCTTGCTGCCCTAAAAAAAGAAGGGGAACAGAACTTTTTCGGCGCTATGTACCTAGAAATGGCAGAGCCTGTCCAATCTCTGTTGACCGTTAAGAGTTTGGCTGGAGCAGTAGCAGAAGCCAGCAAGTCAATGAAATACCAGGGGCTCTTTTTAGAAAAAGAAAGTAGTCATTTGGGAGAATTTTACAACAAAAACAAGGCCAATCAGCTGACAGATGAGGAGTTCCAGCTCTTACTAGACTATAATTCCCATCTTTACAAGAAAGCAGCTGAGAAGATTTTACAAGGCCAGTTCGCTATCAATCCCTACACAGAGAACGGCAGAAGTATTGCCCCATACGTCCAGCAACACCAAGCCATCACTGGATTTGAAGCCAATTATCACTTGGGACAAGCCCGTTTCCTTGAGAAGTTAGAACAGGCTGATGGCAAGCGTCTGGTCGGAGAAAAGCTCAAGCAAGCTTGGTTTGAAAAAATGAGAGAGGAGTTGAATCGATGATGCCCATTTCCTTTTTAACTGAGGAAGAGATTCAAAAATTGAAAGAAGCAGAAGCAAATTCGAGCAAGGAACAGAAGAAAACAGCCGAGCAAATCCAAGCGATTTATACTGCTGGGCAGAATATCCTAGTCTCAGCATCGGCTGGTTCTGGAAAGACCTTTGTTATGGCAGAGCGTATTCTGGACAAATTAGCACGTGGTGTAGAAATCAGTCAACTCTTTATCTCAACCTTTACTGTCAAGGCTGCTACCGAACTCAAGGAACGCTTGGAGAAAAAAATCAGCCAGCAAATCCAAGAAACCGATGATGTTGATCTCAAACAACACTTGGGACGACAGTTGGCTGATCTACCAAACGCGGCCATCGGAACTATGGACTCCTTCACACAAAAATTCCTCGGTAAACATGGCTATCTGATTGATATTGCGCCAAATTTCCGTATTTTACAGAATGAAAGTGAGCAGTTAATCCTCAAAAATGAAGTTTTTCATCAGGCTTTTGTAGACCATTACCAAGGTGAAAATAAAGAGAAATTTAGTCGTTTGGTCAAGAACTTTGCTGGGCGTGGCAAGGATGAACGAGGTTTGCGCCAGCAAGTCTACAAAATTTATGACTTCCTCCAATCCACCAGTAATCCGCAAAAATGGCTGAGTCAATCTTTTCTCAAGGGATTTGAAGAAGCTGATTTTGCTAGTGAAAAAGAAAAACTAACTGAGCAAATCAAGCAGGCGCTTTGGGATTTGGAAAGCTTTTTCCGTTATCATCTGGATAATAATACCAAGGAGTTTCCAAAAGCTGCCTATTTAGAAGCTGTGCAACAGGTTCTGGATGAAATTGGCTCCTTAAATCAAGAGTCCGATAGCCAAGCTTATCAAGCAGTGCTTGCGCGTGTTGTCGCCATCTCTAAGGAGAAAAATGGTCGTGCTCTAGCCAATTCCAGTCGTAAGGCTGAATTGAAGCCACTGGCTGATGCCTATAACGATGAGAGAAAGGCTCAGTTTGCTAAACTAGGACAACTGGCGGACCAGATAACGATTCTCGACTACCAAGAGCGTTATCATGAAGACACCTGGGAGCTAGCTAAAACTTTCCAAACCTTCATGAGTGATTTTGTGGAGGCTTATCGTGAACGTAAACGCCAGGAAAATGCTTTTGAATTCGCTGATATCAGTCATTACACCATTGAGATTTTAGAGAATTTCCCACAAGTCCGCGAGGCTTATCAGGAACGATTCCACGAAGTCATGGTCGATGAGTATCAGGATACCAACCACATTCAAGAACGAATGCTGGAATTGTTGTCGAATGGTCACAATCGCTTTATGGTGGGGGATATCAAGCAGTCCATCTACCGTTTCCGTCAGGCAGATCCACAGATTTTCAATGAGAAATTCCAACGCTATACGAAAAATCCTCAAGAAGGCAAGTTGATTCTTCTTAAAGAAAATTTCCGTAGTAGTTCAGAAGTGCTGTCAGCAACCAACCATGTATTTGAACGTCTCATGGACCAAGAGGTCGGCGAAATCAACTATGACAGCATGCACCAACTTGTTTTTGCCAATACCAAACTGACTCCTAATCCAGACAACAAGGCAGAATTTCTCCTCTACGATAAGGACGATAGTGGGCAAGAGGAAGAAGAGAGCCAAGCAGAAACGAAACTCACTGGGGAAATGCGCCTAGTGGTCAAGGAAATCCTGAAGCTCCATCAAGAGAATGGTGTAGCCTTTAAGGAAATTGCCCTTTTGACTTCCAGTCGCAGTCGAAATGACCAGATTCTCCTCGCCCTGTCTGAGTACGGAATTCCAGTTAAAACCGACGGTGAGCAAAACAATTATCTCCAATCTTTAGAAGTGCAAGTCATGCTGGACACCCTGCGAGTCATTCACAATCCTCTGCAAGACAATGCCTTGGTAGCACTTATGAAGTCTCCTATGTTTAGCTTTGATGAGGACGAGTTGGCACGTTTGTCTCTTCAGAAGGCAGAAGATAAAGTCCAAGAGAATCTCTATGAGAAACTAGTTAATGCTCAAAAACAAGCAACTCCCCAGAAAGAGTTAATTCACAAGGAACTAGCTGAAAAACTAGATCAATTCATAGATATTTTGTCTTCTTGGCGCCTGTATTCCAAAACCCACTCTCTCTATGACTTGGTTTGGAAGATTTATAATGACCGTTTTTACTATGACTATGTTGGAGCCTTGCCAAACGGTCCAGCCAGACAGGCCAATCTTTACGCCCTAGCTCTGCGAGCTGACCAGTTTGAAAAGAGTAATTTCAAGGGTTTGTCGCGTTTTATACGTATGATTGACCAAGTCCTAGAAGCCCAGCACGATCTCGCAAGCGTAGCCGTCGCACCGCCTAAAGATGCCGTGGAACTCATGACCATTCACAAGAGCAAAGGATTGGAATTTCCTTACGTCTTTATCCTCAACATGGATCAGGACTTCAACAAGCAAGACTCGATGTCAGACGTCATTCTCAGCCGTCAAAATGGGCTTGGTGTCAAATACATTGCCAGGGTGGAAACAGGAGCAGTGGAAGCACACTATCCTAAAACTATCAAACTCTCCATTCCTAGCCTAACTTATACGCAGAATGAGAAAGAACTGCAATTGGCTAGCTATTCAGAGCAGATGCGTTTGCTGTATGTTGCAATGACGAGAGCTGAGAAAAAGCTCTATCTTGTTGGTAAGGGTTCTCGTGAAAAGCTGGAAGCAAAGGAATACCCAGCAGCAAATATCGGAAAATTAGATAGCAATACCAGACTGCAAGCAAGAAATTTTCAAGATTGGGTCTGGGCTATCACTAAAGTATTTGCCAAGGACAATCTCAACTTTAGCTATCGTTTTGTTGGTGAAGATCAGTTGACTAGAGAAGCTATCGGAGAATTGGAAAACAAGAGCCCTCTCCAAGATAGATCTCAAGCAGATAATCGCCAGTCAGAAACCATCAAAGAAGCTTTGGGAATGCTGAAAGAGGTGGAAGTTTATAATACTCTTCACCGTGCAGCCATTCAGCTTCCTAGCGTTCAAACCCCAAGCCAAATCAAGAAATTCTACGAACCCGTTATGGATATGGAAGGGGTAGAAATTACTAACCAAACTCAATCAACTGAGAAGCAAATCAGCTTTGATTTACCTGATTTTTCAACTAAAGAAAAGGTAACTGGAGCTGAGGTCGGTAGTGCCACTCATGAACTCATGCAGAGAATTGACCTTAGTCAGCAACCAACACTTGCTAGCTTGACAGAAACTCTCAAACAAGTTCAGACTAGTCCAGCTGTAAGAGACAAGATCAATCTTTCTAAAATTCTCGCATTCTTTGATACAGCACTTGGTCAGGAAATTCTCGCTAATACTGGCCATCTCTACCGCGAGCAACCTTTTTCTATGCTCAAGCGGGACCAAAAAAGTCAGGAAGACTTTGTTGTTCGTGGGATCTTGGACGGCTACCTGCTTTATAAGGATCGTATCGTTCTTTTCGACTACAAGACAGACCGTTACGATGAACCAAGTCAACTCATAGACCGCTATCGTGGTCAGTTAGCCCTATATGGAGAGGCCTTATCACGAGCTTATTTGATTGAAAATATTGAGAAATACTTGATTTTACTCGGTAAAGACGAGGTTCAAGTTGTAAAAGTATAATTTATACTCTTCGAAAATCAAATTCAAACCACGTCAGCTTCACCTTGCCGTAGATATGGTTACTGACTTCGTCAGTTATATCCACAACCTCAAAACTGTGTTTTGAGCAACCTGCGGCTAGATTCCTAGTTTGCTCTTTGATTTTCATTGAGTATTAGAAAGGAGACCTCATGACACTTCCAGTTAGAAAATCCCTGCACGATGCGGTTTTACAGGCTTCAAAAGCTGATACTTGGGAACAAGCTACCAAGGAATGGAATGAAGTTTCCTTGATTTTTAATGGTATTGGTCGTAGCAATTGCGTCTGTGGGAATGCCATTAAATACGCCTACGAACTCTTTAACGGCGTTACAGGCCAACGACTCTTTCCGATTGGCAGTGATTGTGTTCGCCATTTTCATCGTATTAGGCTCGATCAGCAACTAGAAGAGGAAGAAAAACTACTCAGAAAAGTTGAAAATCTAACCAAAAAGGCTCAGAAAAAGGAAAAAATCAAGGTTAATAAAAGCGACTTTGACGAACGACTTCTAAAATGGTTTTGGGAAAAAGGTGTTTTCAAGCCCAATCGTGGCAATCAATTCGCACCTGAGAGAGACTATCAGCTCTTCCTAGAAGTCTTCCAAGGCGGAAGTTGGACCAAGGCAGAGCCAAAGAAGAAGGCTCGTATGGAAGAAGTCCTTGAAAAGTGTATCAAACCTTTTTTACTTGGTAAGTCCGATGATCAACTTTACCTTGTCAAACTAGGCAAAGAGAAGATTGACTACGAGCAGCATTTACGAATTCAAGCAGAGAAGGAACGCAAGAAAAGAGATAAAATCGCCAAGCAATACGCTGACAATCTCATTCTTGCCATGGGACCTGCTGAACGCGCCTATCAAGATTACTTTGGCTTTACAGAAACCCTAACCCTAGAAGAAAGAAAATGGGAAAAAATCCTCTTTGGTAAGAATAGAGACGAACGGGCTATCAAGGCTAAACAAAACCAAAAGGAGCTGGAAAAGGATCAGCGGATTGCAAATCAAGATCCTATTGAACGAAAGCAGAAGCAGACTTGGCTTCTTAATTCCTATTTTCGTGATTTACCTGATGAAAAAGCTAGATTTTCTCGACTCTTACTAGAGTATCGAAAAAGTGGAGAAGTCCCCTTTTCAGATGATTACTTATCTGAGCATCTCATCGACTTTTTCTACAAGATGAAAGTCTTTGAATTTGAAATCGCTCCAGATCAGGTGAGGGATTTTCTAAAAGAATGTCTAGAAGCGCACCACCTATCTTCAGCGCAATCAACTTGGATTAGAGGGATTTTGACCAACTGTCTTCACCCATTTTTAGATAGGTTACTCATATAGAAAAAATCCTACCTTGTCTATGCATGGTAGGATTTATGTATCTCCGAAGATGTACTGGTAAAGTTGGACGACTTTCTGAAAACACTGCGTGTCCATTCTTGTTATTTTTTGAGCATTACGCATCCGAAAATCAAAGGTATACAGTTGAAATGGATTGACAGCGCCATATACCTTATCCGACGAGACAGGAACGAGCAAGCCTTTTTCTGCCAAACCTTGTTGGCCATGAGTGATGGGACAGACAGCCACAAAACCAGTTTGCAGGGCATATTCTCTCCTAGAAACAACCAAGGCAGGTCGCCTTTTCTGAATCTTCCGACCGACTGATGGATCAAAATCCAGCCAAATGATATCCTGCTTTTCAGGAATATACTCAGATTTCGCTATCAAGTGACCTTACCACTTCAAAATCGTTTGTCATTCTCAAATCAGTAATCCCCTCAAAAGGATCTTTTAGCTTAGGAGCCAAGACAATAACCCCATCAACCCCCTTGTAGACAACCATTTCTTGACCTTCTGTCATCCCCAAATTTTTAGGAATGGTCACAGTGAGAGAATTCCCCACCTTCCGAGTCTTTACTGTATTCATTGCTCTACCTCCACGAATTAGTATACACTAAGTATATACCTGTTAGCAAAAAAAGTCAAGCAAATGTTTAATTACATAAATTAAGTTATGTGCTATAGTGTGGTTTTATTTTAGTCAAAGCCTGTGCAAAAGCACCTAATTTATGATAGAATAGATGGTGAGAAAGAAAACGTTTTATTACGTTTTTTTAGTCGGAAGGAGAAAATATTATGGCTACTATTCAATGGTTTCCGGGCCACATGTCTAAGGCTCGGCGACAGGTTCAGGAGAATTTAAAATTTGTTGATTTTGTGACGATTTTGGTGGATGCTCGCTTACCTCTATCTAGTCAAAATCCTATGTTAAATAAAATTGTTGGTGACAAACCAAAACTCTTGATTTTGAACAAGGCAGACCTTGCTGACCCAGCAATGACCAAAGAGTGGCGTCAGTACTTTGAATCACAGGGAATTCAAACATTGGCAATCAATTCTAAAGAGCAAGTTACTGTAAAAGTTGTGACAGATGCAGCGAAAAAGCTCATGGCTGATAAGATAGCACGCCAGAAAGAACGCGGTATCAAGATCGAAACCTTGCGTACCATGATTATCGGAATTCCAAATGCCGGTAAGTCAACTCTCATGAACCGTTTGGCTGGGAAAAAGATTGCAGTTGTCGGCAATAAACCAGGTGTTACCAAGGGGCAACAATGGCTCAAAACCAATAAAGATCTTGAAATCCTAGACACACCTGGGATTCTCTGGCCTAAGTTTGAAGATGATGCTGTCGCACTCAAACTAGCCTTGACTGGAGCAATTAAAGACCAGTTGCTTCCAATGGATGAAGTGACCATTTTTGGTCTCAATTATTTCAAAAAACATTATCCAGAAAAGCTAGCTGAACGCTTCAAACAAATGAAGATAGAAGAAGAAGCGCCTGTTATCATCATGGATATGACCCGTGCCCTTGGTTTCCGAGACGACTACGACCGCTTTTACAGCCTCTTCGTGAAGGAAGTCCGTGATGGAAAACTCGGTAACTACACCTTAGATACATTGGACGACATCGATGACGACGATTAAAGAAATCAGAGAACTTCTTGCCACTGTTAAAAAATTAGACAATCCTCTTTTTCTAGAATTCGAAAAAGATACTCGTTCTGGAGTTCAAAAGGAAATCAGCAAGCGTAAAAAAGCCATTCAGGCAGAACTGGATGAAAACCTTCGTTTGGAATCCATGCTTTCCTATGAAAAAGAGCTTTATAAACAAGGATTGACCCTAATAGCAGGTGTTGACGAGGTTGGTCGTGGTCCACTGGCTGGACCTGTGGTCGCTGTAGCGGTTATCTTGCCGAAAAATTGTAAGATTAGAGGCCTCAACGATAGCAAAAAGATCCCAAAAAAGAAACATTTGGAAATCTTTCAAGCTGTTCAAGACCAAGCTTTGGCAATCGGCGTTGGAATCATGGACAATCACATCATTGACCAAGTCAATATCTATGAAGCAACTAAGCTTGCTATGAAAGAGGCAATCTCCCAGCTCAGTCCCCAACCCGAGCACCTCTTGATAGATGCCATGAAACTGGAGTTACCAATTTCACAAACCTCCATTATCAAAGGAGATGCTAACTCCCTCTCGATCGCAGCTGCATCTATAGTGGCCAAGGTGACACGAGATGAATTGATGAAGGAATTTGATAAGCAATATCCTGGCTATGATTTCACGGCTAATGCAGGATATGGAACAGCTAAACATCTAGAAGGATTGGAAAAACTAGGTGTCACCCCAATTCACCGAACCAGTTTTGAACCAGTCAAAACGCTGGTTTCAACTAAGAAAGATAAGTAAGAGGAAATGATTATGGAGGAACAGTCAGAAATACTTCGATCCAAGAAAGAATTTGCCTTTGCATCAAGTACCATATTATCCCAAGTTGGACGAGGAATCATTGTTGGTCTCGTCGTCGGTCTCATCGTCGGATCCTTTCGTTTCTTAATCGAAAAGGGCTTCCACCTGATACAAGGATTCTATCAAGATCAAGCGCACCTAGTCCGCAATCTTTTTATCATTGGTCTATTTTATGTATTCGTTTGCTGGCTCAGTGCGAAATTGACTCGATCGGAAAAAGATATCAAGGGTTCAGGAATTCCTCAAGTCGAAGCCGAATTAAAAGGACTCATGACTCTTAACTGGTGGAGTGTCCTCTGGAAAAAATATATTCTAGGGATTCTTGCTATTGCCAGTGGCCTTATGCTAGGTAGAGAAGGGCCAAGTATTCAACTTGGAGCAGTTGGTGGTAAAGGCATTGCCAAGTGGCTCAAATCTAGCCCAGTAGAGGAACGTTCCTTGATTGCCAGTGGTGCTGCAGCAGGATTAGCAGCTGCCTTTAATGCACCAATCGCAGGTCTTCTCTTTGTTATAGAAGAAGTTTACCACCATTTTTCACGCTTTTTTTGGGTCTCAACTTTAGCGGCCAGTCTCGTAGCAAACTTTGTTTCTCTGCTCATATTTGGCCTAACCCCCGTACTGGATATGCCAGATAACATCCCTCTCATGACCCTAGACCAGTATTGGATATACCTCCTTATGGGAGTTTTTCTCGGGCTTTCTGGTTTTCTCTATGAGAAAGCTGTACTCAATGTTAGTCGAATTTATGATTGGCTTGGTCAAAAAATTCATTTGGATAGAGCTTATTATCCAATCCTAGCCTTTATCCTCATCATACCAGTCGGAATTTTCTTGCCACAAATCCTTGGTGGTGGAAATCAGGTCGTTCTTTCTTTGACTGAGCAAGATTTTAGTTTCCAAGTTCTTTTAGCTTACTTTTTGATTCGCTTTGTTTGGAGCATGATTAGTTATGGAAGTGGTCTCCCAGGAGGAATTTTCCTTCCCATTCTGGCGCTTGGTTCCTTACTTGGTGCCCTGGTTGGTGTTATTTGTGTCAATCTTGGACTTGTCAGTCAGCAACAATTCCCTATATTTGTCATTTTAGGAATGAGTGGCTACTTTGGAGCAATTTCCAAGGCTCCCTTAACTGCTATGATACTCGTAACCGAGATGGTTGGAGATATTCGCAACCTCATGCCACTTGGCTTAGTGACTTTAGTCGCCTACATCATCATGGATCTGCTCAAGGGTGCTCCGGTATACGAAGCTATGTTGGAGAAAATGCTGCCAGAAGAAGCGACAGACGAAGGAGAAGTCACCCTCATTGAAATCCCTGTATCTGATAAAATCGCTGGAAAACAGGTTCACGAGCTCAACTTGCCACATAACATCCTCATCACCACCCAAGTCCATAATGGCAAAAGCCAAACAGTTAATGGCTCAACCAGAATGTATCTGGGTGATATGATTCACCTAGTTATTCCAAAAAGTGAAATTGGGAAAGTCAAAGATTTGTTGTTGTAGATGACGTTTACATAATTTATGTTATGTATTTTGAATTATGGATTTCTTAATAATAAATTACATTAGAAAACCGATTCTCAGAAATGAGATCGGTTATTTTTTCAGATAAGATATTTCACATATAACTAATTGAACTTTGGTAAAAATAAGACTATAATTAAGTTAGAAATGATAAAGCATAAAGCTAGAAAGGAGTTTACTGTATCAAATCTGTACAGTAAGATTAAAATCATGAAAAAGAAAACAATAGCAATTATACAATGTATTTTGTATCTCATAGCTCCTTATATAGCTCTTCAGTTATGTAGAATGAACAGAAGTTTCGTTACTGATAATCTCTTTTTTATTTTCCTTATTCTGCTGACTATTTCATTCTGGTTTAGTATTTGGAAACTAGAAAAAGCACTAGATAATGATTCACAATAATAACTCCAAAGATTTAGATTTGTTTTACACAGGTTTAAGTCTTTTTTAAAAACTAAAAGTTTATGTACAATTGACTTAACGTGAGCTAAACTATTGATACAACTGAATTAGAAGCATAAAGTCCATTCTTTAAGGAGTGTACTTTATTTTTATTTTGTACATTATTTTGAAGTGTTATTTTGTATATTTTCTAGTTCATAACTTCATCTGATTTAAGGAATTGATTTGTACATTTTTACTCTAATAGGTGCAGAAGAAGTAGTGGTTCAATTGTACATTTTTTGCTACTCATTTAAGGTCTTATTGATAGTAAGATATAGATTTTTACTCGTGGTGCTAGTTAATCTCAAAGTATCTCAGATTATAAGTCAGTACAATTTGCTCCATTCTCAACTGCAATCCTGTTAAGCCTCTAGCTAGTGTTTGTTCGACATCAAAAAAAGCACAAAGTTCTGAAAATCGAGTTTCAATAGTCCGTCTCATAGCCATTAGTTTCCAATGATTATGTTGTTTAGCTCTTACCATCTTTTGACGTAAAGGCGTCCAAAGATGGTAACCTTTCTGTTTCAACTGTTCTCTGAGTTCATAGCTAAGATAAGCTAAATCAGCTAAAACATAGGGTTGAGAACAATTTTCTAGTAAGTCATCAACTGCCCTAATATCATGTACTGAGGCAGGCGTTACAACATAATTCAGAATATAGCCTGATAGGGTGACCAGCATATGTACTTTGAATCCATAGAACCAAAGGTGCTTAGAGGAATTGTAACCAATGTCGGCTAGTTCATTAAAAACATGTGCTCTATGGTTACGGACTGGTTGACAAAGTGATAAGGGGAAACTATCTATGATGACAATGTTATTGGGAGAAATTTGAGTATTTTTATGGCTTGCCGAATAATTTGGACTAACCAAATCAACTGCCTTGACCGTCGATTAAACCGACTTCTTTCAAGGAGACACCCACAAGGATTCTTGTTAGAAGCACCGAATCAATCAAGAAGGATCACCCAGAGGTTCCAGCATTTGAAGAATATGACGAGCTACTTGAAGAAATCAAAAAATCCCTATAAAGGGATTTTTTTATACCTATAATACCTTGTGCAAAATAGTCGTATATATCAAAATCAGAGTCACGTTACCTACTATTAGACCAAAAGTCGCAAGCAAGGTCTTTGCTGTACCCGGCTTAAAATCTGCACTAATCAAATATGGCCAAAAGCATACCATTGGGAGAATGGCTATTAACACGCATACATAGGTAGGAAAGCTTGTCCAAAGAAAGCATGTCGTCTCTAACCAGTGACCCCATGAAGGTATCACTATTTTACTTATAGTGAAAAGTATGCATATAAGGTGGACCACTAGAAGATAAATAGCATACTTTGTCTTACTTAGTACTTTTTTCTTTTTCATTTTGCCTAATTATCCCTGTAAATTCTTCTATCGCTCTGCTGCAATATTAGAACTAAAATTAAAATTAACTATATCATTATTCGAATCAAGGTCTAAATTCATAAAATAATGATTCCAAAAGAATTCATTGTTACCTGCTCCCCACTGCACGCCATAATGACTCAAATATTCATCTCTTGGCTCGCTTAGAGTCAGCCATATTTTTTTCCCAAATACTTTCGTGAACTCGTTTTCGTCAAGCTTCTTTAGCAAATCTATACCATCTATATTATATGAAATTCCATATTTTTTGGCAACAGCTGTGCACTCAGAATCGAAGCAAACCTGCGTAACTACACAGTCCTTCAGCTCCGTACTCTTCCTCTTATCTCCGTAAACACCTATACATCCGAGAACTACATTCTTCTTTACAAGAAGATAGGTAGATCGCGTAACTGCTGAGTCATATGACTTAAAGCCGTTTGGTACGCTAACCCCAGCTCCTTGGTATTTAGTATAGCTTCCCGTTGTCAAAAGCTCGTTATAATTAGGATAATCATGTCTACCATTTGACACATAAATTTCAAACCCCTTGTCTATCAAATCCGAAATCTTAGTCTCTGTAAGATGAATTTCAGTTCCGTCAATTTTAAGTGGAGGTGCGTTATCAGGTAGACCTACAATTATATATACAAACATCAAAAACACGAATATCATAAGCACTGCAACGATACTCATCCAAGATTTCCCGGTTCTCCTTCGTGCATTGAAAAGCGACATTATAGAAGGCGTGATTATAGCAGCACCAATTGGCGCCGCCCCATGACGGAACATACTCATGACCTTAAAGGCAATTACAGCGCTAATTAGTATTAAAATTATGTGCACTGCATAACTCTCCTACGCTTAGCTTACTCGTCCTAGTCTGATTATTTGCCGGGGCATCGTACACTGGAACACCGTTCTCAAAGGTGTTCTTCATTCTAAAACGCAGCCAAAACAATATTCCAATAAACACAAATGCCAAAAACACTAGCATTCCGATAAAAACTAATTTTTTCATCTGTAACCTTTTCTCTGACCTAATTATCGTCCATCAAAATTCATATCTAGTCTACCACATTTTGAAATTGTTTTACAATATTTACATACTTGTGCACGAATCAAAAATGTATACAAGCTTTTCAGAGTATTTATTCTTTACACCTCTTTTCCGCTATGTTAAAATTGTATTAAGCTTAATACTTGTTTTATTCTAAACGTGCGCATCATTTTAGCGCAAAAAACAAATTTAATTCCGTTGTTTCTGTAGTTAACTTTTTTATCGAAGTAATTCAGGAGTCCTATATTCAATATTAGGATGCATTAATCAAAGAGGTAACATCAGTAGGATCCGAAAATAAAATATTTACTTGGATTTGTGATTGTTGCGAATTAGAATTCAATGAAAAGTTAGGTATTGTTTTAGATGTATTTACCAACAGTGACTTTAATAATCTTAACTCTATTTGTCCTTACTGTAATAAAAAAATCCCTAAACCAAATGAAAAAATAAGCTTCGCTAAACCGTACTTAATCAATGAATGGGTGAAAGAACTTAACGGAGATATTGACACTTTCTTTTATGATTCAAATATAATAGTTGATTGGATTTGTCGTAAATGTCACAGGAGTTATAAAGCGAAAATTTCTGAACGCTCCGAAAACGACCAATGTTGCCCATATTGTTCATTTAAAAAGACTGCAAAAGTTATAACGATCTTGAAACAACACATCCTTGGTTAATTAAAGAATTGGTCTATATTAAATAAACAAGAAATGTCTTCAGTAAGAGTTAATTCAACATATACCGCATGGTGGAAATGTCCTGTATGCACTGGAGAATATCAGTAAGTCATTATAGCAAGTCCAACTGAAATCACAGAGTTGAGTAATATGTCTGTATGGTGGATATGTCAAGAAAATCCAGAACATCGTTATAAAATTCAAGTTAAAGAAAGAATGGCATACAGAAAACGAAATAAAAAGGCATGTTCGATTTGCAAAGGTTACAGAAGAAAGCAAGAACATTTTATACAGTTTAAAAAAGATATAAAAAAATAAGAACACTTTAAGTAAAGTGTTCTTATTTTGTCAAAATGTACATTTGAAAAGTTTTTAGTTTTCACTTAGATAAAGTACATATTACAGTAGATGGACAGCTTTTAAAATTTCCAGTATTCACTTAAATAAAGTACATAATTAAGAATAATTAGCTCTAAAAAAATTTTTGGTTATTTTTCTTCACTTAAAAAAGCTCCCATAACATTTTTCCGAAAAACTATAATTTTCTTGAAAAATATACGAGTCTATGCTATACTACTAGTAGACTTAATTATGGAGAAAATACATGAAACGTGAGATTTTACTGGAACGAATCGACAAACTGAAACAAATCATGCCCTGGTATGTTCTGGAATACTACCAATCAAAGCTTGCTGTCCCCTATAGTTTTACAACCTTGTACGAATACCTTAAGGAATATGATCGATTTTTTAGCTGGGTTTTAGAGTCTGGCATTTCAAACGTTGATACAATGGCCGATATCCCCTTATCTGTCTTAGAACATATGACAAAAAAAGACATGGAATCCTTTATCCTATATCTACGTGAACGCCCATTGCTGAATGCCAATACAACCAAGCAAGGTGTCTCTCAGACAACTATCAATCGAACCTTATCGGCACTTTCTAGTCTTTATAAGTATCTAACCGAGGAAGTTGAAAACGAGCAAGGAGAGCCCTATTTCTATCGTAATGTAATGAAGAAAGTTTCAACCAAGAAAAAGAAAGAAACCCTTGCTGCCAGAGCTGAAAACATCAAGCAAAAGCTCTTTCTAGGTGATGAAACAGAAGGTTTTCTAACTTATATCGACCAAGAGTACCCTCAACAACTCTCAAATCGCGCTCTCTCATCATTCAATAAAAATAAAGAACGTGATTTGGCCATTATTGCCCTTCTCTTGGCCTCAGGTGTTCGCTTATCTGAAGCTGTTAATCTGGATCTAAGAGACCTCAATCTCAAAATGATGGTTATTGATGTCACTCGAAAAGGGGGGAAACGTGATTCTGTTAATGTCGCTGCTTTTGCTAAGCCTTATCTTGAAAATTATCTCGCCATTCGAAATCAACGCTATAAGACGGAAAAGACAGATACAGCACTCTTTCTGACCTTATATCGTGGTGTTCCCAATCGTATCGATGCTTCCAGCGTTGAAAAGATGGTTGCTAAGTACTCTGAAGACTTCAAAGTCCGTGTAACTCCCCATAAACTACGCCATACCCTAGCAACTAGACTCTATGATGCAACTAAATCGCAAGTTTTGGTCAGCCACCAGCTAGGACACGCCAGTACGCAAGTCACTGACCTCTATACCCATATCGTCAATGATGAACAAAAGAATGCTTTGGATAGTTTGTGAAATACATAAAATAAATTATGTAAATGATAGTTCGAAAAAGAAGCTAGTCATACAACCAGCTTCTTTTCTTTTTATCCCACTACTGCTTCAGCGATTTCTTCTCGGCTAATACCAGCAAAGTAGCGTGTGATGTCAATAGTTTCTAAGGCCTTAAGGACATCTTCGCGTTCGTATTTTACTCCACGAAGGACATCTTCTACAGCTGCTACGTCTTCGATACCAAAGAAGTCACCATAGATCTTGATATCTTGGATTTTTGATTCAATGACGTTGGCAAAAATTTCAACTTTACCACTAGTGAATTTTGTTCCACGACGAATGTTAAATTCAGGTGATTTACCGTAGTTCCAGTCCCAAGTTCCAAACTTGGTATCTTTGATGTGATTGATTTCAGCCAATTCTTCCTCAGAAAAAACGTATTCGGTCATCTCTGGGTACTCTTTTTTCATGTATTCCAATAGCAAATCACGGAATTCTTCAACTGTGATTTTTTCTGGCAATTCATTGATAATATTGGTTACACGGGCACGGACGGATTTCACACCTTTTGATTCAAATTTATCTTTTGAAACTTTCAAAGCATTGGCAAGGACTGATAAATCAACGTCAAAGAGCAAACAACCATGGTGCATGATACGGCCATTGATATAGGCTTGGGCATTTCCACAGAACTTCTTACCGTCAATCTCAAGGTCGTTACGACCTGTGAATTCAGCTTTAACACCAAGTTGAGCCAAGGTATTGATTACTGGAGTTGAAAAACTCTTGAAGTCAAAGGCACGGTTTTCATCTTCTTTTGAGATAATCGTGTAGTTGAGATTGTTTAGATCGTGATAAACAGCTCCGCCACCACTGATACGACGGACTACCTCAATACCATTTTCTCGAACATAATCACGGTTAATTTCTTCGATAGTGTTCTGGTGACGCCCGACGATGATAGATGGTTTGTTAATCCAAAGTAGGAAGATTTGATCCTCATCCAATAGATGTTTAAAGGCATATTCTTCCAAGGCGATATTAAAAGCAGTGTCGTTTGAATGATTGATAATATATTTCATAGTATTTCCAAAAATTTAGTTTTTAAATTCTGTTCATAGCAATCCAATTTTCTAAAGTGGTAAAAAGAAATGTAACGTGTTATCGTTACATTTCTCGGAAAAATTGTGACAAGAGGCTCAATTTTTAGGCATGGAACTCTAATAGAGGTCGCTGCCGTCCGTACTACTTTAAGAAAATTTAGTTGAAAATCTTATTTATTTTTTCTTAGGTGAATGGATAGCCATTCCTAAAACATCCGCAAATGCTTCGTACATCACTTCAGAGTATGTTGGGTGTCCGTGGATGGTCTTCAGCATTTCTTCAACAGTTATTTCCATTTCGATGATGCTTGACGCTTCGTTGATCAATTCTGCAGCTGCAGGACCGATGATATGGACGCCAAGGATTTCTCCGTATTTCTTATCTGCAATGACTTTAACGAAACCTTGAGCCGCATCAGAAGCAATGGCACGTCCGTTAGCTGCAAAGTTGAATTTACCGATAGCAACATCGTATTTCTCACGAGCTTGCTCTTCTGTTAAACCTACTGCTGCTACTTCAGGAAGAGTGTAAATGGCTGCAGGAGTTAAGTTAAGTTTCGCTACAACATGGTTTCCTTTAAGCGCATTCTCAGCTGCTACTTCACCCATACGGAAGGCAGCGTGGGCCAACATCTTAGTACCATTGATATCACCTGGTGCATAGATACCTGGAACAGAAGTTTCCATGTATTCGTTGACCTTGATACGACCACGATCCAATTCAAACTCAACATCGCCAATACCTTCAAGATCTGGAACACGACCGATTGAAAGAAGAGCTTTGTTTGCGATGATATCGTCTTTTCCTTCAACTTTGATACGAAGTTGACCATCTTCCTCGATAATTTCTTGCAGTTTTGTACCTGTTAAGATGGTCATTCCTTTACGCTCAAGGATCAAACGAAGGTTCTTAGAAACTTCAGCATCCATAGCTGGAACGATACGGTCCATCATTTCGATAACAGTTACTTTTGAACCAAATGTCATGAAGGCTTGACCGAGTTCGATACCGACAACTCCACCACCGATGATAACAAGGCTTTCAGGAACTTCGTTCATTTCAAGAATGTCGTCGCTGGTCATCACGAGTGGAGATTCCATACCAGGAACGTTGATCTTGCTGACTTTTGAACCACCAGCAAGGATAATTTTCTTGGTTTCAAGCAATTCAGAACCATTTACCAAGACATTCTTATCTTTAGTGATGGTACCAATTCCCTTATGAACAGTAACTCCGTAGCTACGAAGAAGACCTGCAACGCCGCCAACCAAAGTATTGACAACCTTAGACTTGGTTTCAAGGAGTTTATCCATATTTACAGTGAAGTTTGGATTTTCGATGACAATACCACGGTTTGCTGCATGACCGATGTTTTCGATGATTTCAGCATTGTGAAGGTATGTCTTAGTTGGAATACAACCACGGTTCAAGCAAGTTCCACCAAGTTCAGATTTCTCAACAAGGGCAACCTTACCACCGAGTTGGGCTGCCTTAATGGCCGCTACATAACCAGCAGGACCTCCACCAATCACAACGATATCAAAGGCGTCATCGCTTTTACCGTCGTCGTTTGAGGCACTAACTGCAGGTGCAGGGCTAGCTTCTGGCGCTGCTACTCCAGCTGTTGGGATATTTTCCCCTTCTTCACCAAGGTAACCGATAACTTCCGTTACAGGGACAGTTTCACCATCTCCTTTGAGGATGGCAATCAAGTATCCATCTTCTTCGGCTTCCAATTCCATGCTGACTTTGTCAGTCATGATTTCCAAAAGGATTTCTCCTTCTTTTACAAATTCACCGACTTTTTTATTCCATTGGACGATTTGTCCTTCTGTCATATCCACGCCGGCTTTTGGCATAATTACTTCTAAGGCCATGTCTTACTTCCTTTATCTATATCTCTAAAAATAAATACTGTATTTTTAAACCAACATTGAGATCGGATTCTCAATCAGGGCTTTCAAATCTTTCATAAACTTAGCACCAGCCATACCATCTACGACACGGTGGTCAATGGTTAATCCAAGGCTCATGATTGGTCGGATAACAATCTCACCATTGACAACAACTGGTTTCTCGATTGTCGAACTTACACCCAGAATAGCTGAGTTTGGTTGGTTAATAATAGGACCAAAGGACTGAACGCCAAACATTCCCAAGTTACTGATTGTGAAGGTTGAATTTTGCAGTTCGCTTGGAGCCAATTTACCATCCAAGGTACGTCCAATCACATCTTTAAATGCAACTACCAACTCAGACAAGCTTAATTTTTCAGCATTATAGACAACAGGTGTCATCAATCCATTATCCATCCCAACTGCCATCGCAAGGTTGACATAGTTGTGAGTGATAATAGTTTTGCCATCTTCGGTCAACGAAGCGTTGATGTATGGGTGTTTCATTAAGGTCTTCACAACAGCGAGAGAAAGAAGGTCTGTAACCGTAATTTTCTTGCCAGTTGCTTCCATGATCGGCTCAAGAACCTTCTTACGAAGAGCCAACATTTCTGACATATCGACATCGTAGTTGAGTGTGAAAGTTGGCGCAGTTAGGTAAGATTCAACCATACGTTGCGCAATAACCTTACGCATTGGTGTCATTGGAATACGCTCAATCTCACCATAAGGAGTGATATTGTCTGGAACTTCTTCCACTTTTTCGATTTGAGCAGGAGACTTGATAGTGTCGTTTTCGATATTTTCAGGAAGCAAGGCTAAAACATCCTTCTTCATGATTTTACCACGATGACCTGTTCCTTGGATTTCCTGCCAAGCAATGTTATGTTCGAGGGCAATTCGTTTTGCAAGTGGCGAAATGCGAACCACGTTTGTGTCTTTATAAGTTTCCACGTCTTCTTTGTGGACACGACCGTTTGCACCTGAGCCAGAAACGTCGTAGAGGTTGATACCTAAATCATCCGCTAACTTTCTAGCCGCAGGAGTCGCTCTTAGCTTGTCATCAGCCATGACCTCTCCAATTCTAATTATGATACTAAGGGCGTTTAAAAGCGACCAAAAAATAGGAAATCAACGCAGACTTCGATGAAGCCAAGGAGATTTATCTTTTTCTCGAGCTTTTAGCCCGTGTTCGAATATAAGATATTAAGGACGAAGAGGGCAATGAAAAAATAGGAGATTGACGATGTGTTCGATGAACACAAGGAAATCTATCTTTTTTTCGCAGACCTCCGTCCGAATTCAATTACAACTCTACAAGTAACTTGGATACAACACGCATCTCAAGTTGCTACGGTTGCCGCTATTAGGCGGTCAACCTAGTAGACTTACTAAGTCACTCATCGAATAATAACAATTCGATTCGTTCCTGTCGCAACTTTACAAACAACTTGGATACAAAACATATCTCAAGTTGTTAAAGTTAAAAAGAACAATTGTTTTACATAATTTATCTTATGTAGTTCTATTCTTTGTTATAGGTTTTTCGGATTGCATCTTTGATGCTTTCAACGGTTGGAATCATAGCATTTTCTAGGTTTTGTGCGTAAGGCATTGGCACATCTTCTCCTGCACAACGGCGGATTGGTGCATCTAGATAGTCAAATGCTTCTGATTCTGAAATAATTGCTGAAATCTCTCCGATATAGCCACTTGTTTTATGGGCATCGTTGACCAGTACGACCTTACCTGTCTTCTTCACTGAGTTAATGATGATATCCTTATCAAGTGGAACAAGGGTACGTGGGTCCACAATTTCAACTGAAATTCCTTCTTCAGCTAATTCTTCAGCAGCTTGAACCACACGACGAAGCATTTTACCGTAAGTAACGACTGTTACATCCGTTCCTTCGCGTTTGATTTCCCCAACTCCAAGTGGGATTGTGTAGTCTGGATCAACTGGCACTTCCCCTTTTTGGTTAAATTCTGACTTGTACTCAAGAATGATAACAGGGTTGTTATCACGGATAGAAGACTTAATCAGTCCTTTCATGTCCGCAGGTGTACCTGGAGCTACAACCTTTAGTCCAGGAATGTGAGTAAACCAAGACTCTAGGGATTGCGAGTGCTGTGCGGCAGAACCAACTCCGTTACCAGCTGCACATCGGACTGTCATTGGAACCTGACCTTTACCACCAAACATATAACGTGTTTTAGCTGCTTGGTTGACGATATTGTCCATGGCAATAACCGAGAAGTCCATGAAGGTCATGTCGACGATTGGACGAAGACCTGTCATGGCCGCTCCTGCTGCTGCTCCAGAGATAGCAGCTTCAGAAATAGGACAGTCACGGACACGTTCTGGACCAAATTCTTCGAGCATTCCAACAGAAGTTCCGAAGTCCCCTCCAAAGACACCGACGTCTTCTCCCATCAAGAACACATTTTCATCGCGACGCATTTCCTCAGACATAGCAAGGATAATGGTGTCGCGGAAGGACATTGTTTTTGTTTCCATTTTATCTCTTTCTCCTTAGTCTGCGTAAATATCTTCAAAGGCTGATTCAAGTGGTGGGAATGGGCTTTCTTCTGCAAATTTAACAGAAGCTTCCACTGCTTCCTTGACTTGTGCTTGGATTTCTTCCAATTCTTGAGCACTTGCAATATTATTTTCAACGAGGTACTTGCGAAGGTTTTCAATTGGGTCTTTTTGTTTCCACAATTCCACTTCTTCACGCGTACGATATTTACCAGGGTCAGATGATGAGTGACCAAGCCAGCGATAAGTTACACTTTCAATCAAGACTGGACCATTGCCACCACGAACATGGTCTACGGCTTTCTTAAATCCTTCATAGACATCAATGACATTGTTGCCATCTTCGATAAACATTCCAGGAATTCCATAAGCAGCACTACGTTGATGAATGTGCTCTACATTGGTCATTTTCTTGATATCCGCAGAGATACCATAGCCGTTGTTAATGCAGTAGAAAATAACAGGAAGTTTCCAAATAGAAGCCATGTTCACTGCTTCGTGGAAGACACCTTCGTTGGTCGCCCCATCTCCAAAGAAACAAACAACGATTTTTCCAGTATTCTGCATTTGCTGACTGAGAGCTGCACCAACAGCGATTCCCATACCACCACCTACGATACCATTGGCACCAAGGTTACCAGCATCAAGGTCAGCAATGTGCATGGAACCACCTTTTCCTTTACAGGTTCCAGTGTATTTCCCAAGGATTTCAGCCATCATTCCGTTGAGGTCAATCCCTTTGGCGATAGCTTGACCATGACCACGGTGATTTGAGGTAATCAGATCATCTGGATTGAGGGCCAGCATAGCTCCGACGTTAGCAGCTTCCTCTCCAACAGAAAAGTGAGTCATACCAGGGACTTTTCCCTTTTTCACTAACTGAGCAATTTTTAAGTCCATGCGACGGATTTCTTCCATCTTACGGAACATCTCTAGCAAAAGATTCTTATCTAAAGTTGACATAATCTTGCCTTTCTAACTTTGTACTTACCTTACTATTTTACCTTTTTTAGTATACACTGTCAAAGTATATGACCGATAAAATTTCACAATATAAAAAAATAAACCCCTGTTAAAACAGGGATTCTCTCTAGTTAGAGCATTTTTTCACAAAGTGATTTTTCAGGATAATTTCTTAAAATTAGCTCAATTTTTTCATTACGGTTTGCAATCGCCATTGATACAAACAACCAGAAACAATTAAGCTGGCAATCAACCCAATCCAGTAGGCAAATGCCCCTAAGTCAGTTGCTTGATCTAGTAGATATCCTAGAGGTATCGCTACTCCCCAGTATCCGATTAGGCCAAGATAGAAAGGAACGATAGTGTCCTTATACCCTCTTAAAATCCCCTGAAGCGGAGCTGCAACGGTGTCAGCTAACTGGAAAAAAAGACTATAAGTTAGGAAGGTAGATGTTAGTTCAATGAAGTCAGGATTATTGCCATATAAACTGGCTACGACATCTCTCAAAATATAGAGAAAGCTCAATGTAAAGCCTGCAAATATCAGTGCTATACAACGTCCAAGTTTGATATAGGTCTTAGCATCATCAAAGCGCTTAGCTCCTACCTCATAAGAAACAACGATGGCCATGGCAGAAGAAATACTCATGGGAAAAGCATACATGAGCGTCGAAAAGTTCATGGCTGACTGGTGGCTGGCAATAATCATAGACGAAAACTTAGCCATAATCAAACCAACGACTGAAAAAATAATAACCTCAGCAAAAACAGTTCCACCGATTGGTAAGCCCAAGCGAATTCCTTCCATGATTCTCTCTAAATTCAGAGAGGCACCTTGTTCTAAATGAAGTTCTTTTAGGTTTTTCTGCTTCAAAAGGATGATGACAGAGATTCCAAGGAGACACCAGTAAGCTAGAGAAGTTCCCAACCCTGCTCCTGCGCCACCTAACTCTGGAAACCCAAAGGCTCCGTAGATCAACAAATAGTTAAATCCACAATTTAAAGGTAGCAGTAAAAGCATGAGGTACATAGATAGCTTGGTTAAACCGAGAGAATCAAGTAACGATCGGATAACGCTAAAGAGCAACAAGGGAATAATTCCGATAGACAAATACCAAAGATAACGAACTGAGACCACCGCCACTTGGGCTTCTAGTCCGATATGGTTTAAGACTGGAGGTGCTAGAAAAAGCACCATGCCAAGCAAAACCAAAGACAGTCCAAACGCCAAATAAATAAATTGGTAAAAGTCAGATGCCACTTCGTTCTTTTTCCCCCGTCCTAGGTGATGACCGATGATGGGCACCATGGCCGAAACAATCCCTGTTAAAAAAGTGAAGAAAGGATTCCATAGACTCGTTGCAGTTGAAACACCAGCCAAGTCCATGGTATTGTACTGCCCAGTCATGGTTGTATCCACAAAAGAGGCAGAATAATTGGCAAACTGATAAATCAGGATAGGGAAAAATATCTTAAGAAATAAGACAAACTTATCTTTAAATTGATGGGTTGGATACATATACGCTCTCTATTCTTATAGTTTATAGAGCAGAGTCCCATCTAGTTTTGGTAGATGATTTGTCCCTTACAGATAGTATATTTGACCTGCCCTTTTAAAGTTTCCCCTATAAATGGAGAATTAGATGATTTTGAAGCGAAGTTTGGACCAACAGTACGATCAGCCTTGTCATCAAAGATAGTGATGTCCGCTGGACCATTTTCAGCCAAGTAGCCTGCTTCAAAGTTGTAAAGTTTGGCTGGATTGACCGTCATTTTTTCTAGCAATTCCATTAAGCTTAGCTCACCAGCTTCCACCAAATAAGTCAAGCCAAGAGATAGAGAGGTTTCCAAACCAGTCATACCAGATGGTGCTTTAGTGATATCCTCTACATTCTTCTCATCCGCATGGTGAGGCGCATGGTCTGTGGCAATCACAGAGATAACACCCGACTTGAGACCTTCAATCACGGCACGACGATCTGACTCCAAACGAAGCGGAGGATTCATTTTAGCATTACTACCTTGCGTCAAGAGGAGGGCTTCTGTCTTTGAGAAATGCTGAGGGGCTACTTCTGCTGTGACATGAGCACCCAAACCTTGAGCGAACTCCACCACCTTGACACTTTCCTCCTTAGACAAATGCTGAATATGGACATGAGCCTTGGTTGCATAGGCAATCATGACATCACGCGCAATCATAGCATATTCTGCCACCCCTGTCGCACCACAGATCTTGAAGTGGTCTTTAGCGATTTTTTCGTTAAATCCAAGAATCCCATTCAAACCTGGATCTTCCTCATGAAGACTAATAAAAGTATTAAGTTTTTTAGCTTCTTCCATGGCTTCCTTGACCACTTTACTGCTCTCAAGCGGAATACCGTCATCAGAAAAACCAACAGCTCCAGCTTCTAAGAGTGCCTTAAAGTCTGTCAAGTCTTGGCCATTAAAGTTCTTAGTAATGGTCGCAACTGTCTTGACGTTAATCTTTTCCTTGGCAGCTGACTGGAGAACTTCTTGAAGAGTCTCTACATCCGAAATGGTTGGACTAGTATTAGCCATCATGACAACGGTTGTAAAGCCACCTGCAGCGGCTGCTAGGGCCCCAGTATGGATGTCCTCCTTGTGGGTTTGACCAGGTTCACGGAAATGAACATGGATATCGACTAGTCCAGGCGCAACAACAAGTCCCGTAGCATCAAGCACCTCTGCCCCTTCTTCCTTGATTTTGGCAGCTATTTTGACAATTTTCCCATCTTGCACTAAAACATCACACACTTGATCCAAACCAGACTTGGGATCCATTACACGACCATTTTTGATTAGTAGCATCTGCTTTCTCCTTTATTCATAGAAATCCACTTGGGTATCCAACAATTTATCCCCATCATAAACAAACTTTGCTGAAAAGAAGGGTTTATCTTCTAAAAGCCACTCAACAAAGGTGTGGTCACCCTCCCAAGTTGGCTTGCTCAAAACTTCATCATAGGGAACCCATTCTAATGTTCCCTCGTTGCATTCAATCAACTCACCTTCAAACTCTGTCACCTTAAAAACATAGGTGTACCAGTCTAAATCTGTCGTGAATTCTGGAAAAGTGATGACACCTTTTAGAACTGGCTTGGCTTTGAGGCCTGTCTCTTCGAGGATTTCACGCGCTGCGCACTCCTGAGGTGTCTCTCCTCGCTCTAGCTTACCACCCACACCAATCCATTTGCCTTCGTGGACATCATTGGGCTTCTTATTACGATGGAGCATGAGCAGTTCTTTTCCGTTATCAATGTAGCAAATTGTCGCTAACTGAGGCATATTTTCTCCTTATCTAAGCCAATCGATTGGCTCTTGTTCGGTCTCTTTTAAGAATGCATTAGCCTTGGAAAAAGGCTTGGAACCCCAAAATCCTCTGTAAACAGATAAAGGACTTGGGTGAGCTGATTCGATAATCAAGTGATGAGGATTGGTAACCAAGGCCTTCTTCTTACGTGCATAGGATCCCCAGAGTACAAAGACTACTGGTCTGTCTAGATGATTGACAACCTGAATCACAGCATCTGTAAAAGGCTCCCATATCTGCCCAGCATGGCCATTGGCCTGCCCAGCAGGAACGGTCAAGCAAGCATTGAGAAGTAAGACTCCTTGCTCAGCCCAAGATGTCAAATCATGAGATTTCTTAACGCCGATATCATCTGACAATTCTTTCAGAATATTTTGCAAGGATGGCGGAGCTGGAATGGTATCCGGTACAGAAAAACTTAAGCCCTGCGCCTGACCTGGTCCGTGATAGGGATCCTGCCCCAGAATCACCACCTTAACCTCTTCTAGAGGTGTTGTCAATAGAGCCTGAAAAACTTTTTCCTTAGGCGGATAGACTGTTCCTTGCGCATAGACCTGCTGCATAAAGTGGTTTATTTGCCCAAAATACCCCTCAGGTAATTGCTCCTTAATCAAAGCATGCCAAGATGAGTGTTGCATCGCCAACTCCTTCGTTTTTACTGCTTCTATTATAGCAAAAAGTGGCTATGGAAACCACTTTTTACAGTTTATCTAGGAGATCTAGAAGAGCTTGATAAGACTCAACTTCATAAGTCGGCTGGGCTTGCGTCTTATTTTCCAGATGATGGGGATTGTACCAGATAGTGTTGATTCCAGCATTATTTCCACCTTGAATGTCAGCGGTTAGGGAATCTCCAATCATCAGCGCCTTTTCTTTGTTGAAGCCTTCAATCTGCTGACCGATTTTTTCGTAGAATAGTGCATCAGGCTTTTGGGTTTGCAACTGCTCAGAGATAAAGACTTGGTTGAAATAAGGAGCCAGACCCGACTGAGCCAAACGACCTGTCTGAATAGCAGTTATTCCATTTGTCGCAGCGTACAGCTCATAATCACGCTCGATAAGGCTGTCCAAGAGTTCATGAGCACCTGAAAAAGTTTGTCCCTGTTGGGCTAAGTAAAATTGGTAACGCTGGGCAAGTAACGTACCGTCTTTTTCCAGTCCGAAATGAGCAAATAAACGAGAAAAGCGCGTGTTAACCAGCTCTTGTTTACTAATTTTCTTTTGCTCCAAGTCCTTCCAGAGAGCCTTGTTCATGGGAACGTAATAGTCTTTATAGGCTTGAATGTCTGCAACCCCTTCTTCTTTTAAGAGTTGGGTCAGTGCAACATCCTCAGCAGCATCAAAATCAAGCAAGGTGTGGTCAAGGTCGAAGAGTAGAAATTTGTAGGGCATTGAGTTTCCTTTCTGAGTAGCCAATTTACATAGATATCAGTAATTCTTGATTTAATTTCCAATCTGAATAATCAATACCATTATTTCTTCCGTATTTCACATTAGGAACAAATACATGTAAATCCCTTAAGTGATTTTTATTATTTGATATTGCTTGAAGAAGTATACCTCGTGGTACATTTTCTAAATCATTATCATAGATTGCCTCAACTTGATAAAAAACCCTAAAGTCGGTTTCAGATTCAGTAATACTATCTTTGATTAGTTGCTCATAAACACGTTGAGAATTGCCGTAGCTTGTATTTAATTTAAAACCTCTACCGTTTGCCCACGGTGTTAGAGGTACAACATTTTCAAGATTTGTTTTTCGTGAATTAAATTCTGTTTCAGGCAAGTTACCTATCAACATATATGCTAGTAAATGACCAGTATGAAATATTGATCCCTTGAATTGACTTTTTCCTTTTGAAGTATTTTTTGCAATCGTTTTGTGTGAAAGTAATGCTTGTCCAATAGTGAATCTGGACGATTTCTCTATATTTCGAGCAAATTCATCTAGGTTTGGCAGTTTTTCAAAGATTTTTGTATCAAAATTTACAAAATTAGGTAAATCAAAACTTCCATAACCATTATAAAATTTTTTTAATTTTTCTATATCATCAATTTCTAATTGTTCCAATACAGATTCTGTGATACTATATACTGCCTGATGAAGGTGAGGGTAACCCATATTTCTACTCCTATTAAAAACAAACTAACAACCTTATTATAACATATAAGTAGATAAAACTTCGAAACTAATTCAATTTTACTTTTATGAATTTATCCCAACACTTTTGTTCTACCCTAATTTTTTTGATGGAATTAGACTATCATATAGTGTTTTCACCCCCCTCTATTCATCCGTAAACAAAAGAAAAAGTGGGCAAGAAATCATAATTCTATTTCCTGCCCATTTTTGAAAGTAAAGATTGCGGTTTTATTATCGGTGATGACTACTTGCTCTAAAAATGTATGCCATAGTTTTTCATTGAAATCTGTTATGATTTCTTCATACTGTAAATAATCTGAATTGATTTAAAGGACTCAAAATTTCCAATACTGGACTCCTCTACCTCAACTCCTTGGCTATTCTGCTCTTTTCAAGTTTTCCCTTGGTAATTCGTTTACATAATAAAAGTAGGTTCAAACTATAAGATAGGCGTACGAGGAAATAATTAACCCATTCGATAAGGGCAAAAAGCTGTATTAGTGTGGCTATAATAGCCACTTGGAAACTCTGTGTATTCCAGACAATAAAAGGAAAGCCTGAAATAAGTAAAACAAGGTCTAGTATTCTGAAACCAACATATAGTTTGGGCACACTTCCACTTCCGAACTGGGGATTCGACAGTCTTCTAATCAAAATTGCCCAATAGATTGAACCTTGAAGCAAAATAAATGTCAGTAAAGACAAAGGATAGAGAATGGTTGCTAGACTATTCCAATCACCAAGTCGATTTTTCAAAAGGAAAAAACACAACCAAAAGGATAGGACGGCTGTGAACTCTCCCAAACAAAGGGACACCAACACTTTTCTAACTTTCTCTTTTTGTATGTTCATCATCTCCCCCATCTATCTATCATCCTATATTAGAAAAAAGCCATTCGAACCAGTAGTTTATAGTCAAAATTTCACAGAATCAAGACATTCTAAGCATCGAACAGCTCTATTACTTTAATATCATTGTAATTCTAAACTTAGAATTACATTAAAATAAATGTTTTAGGTTTATTCTAAGTCTATGATAGCCTTAAATTTTAATTTTTGAAGGATTCTAAAGCTAGAATTGTTCAAAAATCACGAGAATGAAGCTATTCGAAGCTTAGAAGAACCTTTGGTGAATTTCAATAGCACTTCAACTAGCTACTCTTACAATTTCTCTGATGAGCTTTGAGCTTTTTAATAGCCCAGTCATAGTGACTGGAAGTGGCACTCACAAAGTAGGAACCTAGACTTGTTCCTCCCGTCCACTTATAGACACCTTTTGTAAACAATTCGTCATTGCTGAAGCCTTCCATCAACTCTAAAACCTCTTCATGCGATTGATTGAGGAGTTTGGTTGCTTCTTCTAAGGACGTTCTCTGGTGCTTCTTCCAAAAAGCGACATTCATTTCCCCATAAGTTTTCCAATTATAAGGTTCAGGGAGAAAAGGTCTTTCATGACCCTTTTGATTGGAATGTACCCAGGTCAAAAGTAACTGATGCCATTCATAGAGATGGATCAGAACATCCCGTAGATTTTTATCTCTTTTCCAGTGAGCTTCTTTTTTCTTTTGGTCTTTTGAAAAATCAAAAGGAGTCTGTAGTTCCTCTTCACTTAATTTAGATATAAAGTGATTGAGCTTTTCATAGTTTTCCTTAGAGGCTAACACTAATTCTTCTTTCGTTCTTGGTCTAGGCATAGGAGTTCTCCCTTCATTTTTTAGTTGGATATGCTATTTCCTCACTTCATTATACCATAATCAAAAAGCAGTTCTTTACGAAAAACTGCTTTTACTGACTATTTTTTAATGCTTAGAGTCACTACTATACATATAAATCTTTAAAGAGACCATCCAATTCTGCTATCTGATAGAGCAAGCGGGATAGTTCTTGGTAATCTTCTTTTAAACATGAAAGGTGGGCTTGGCCAAATAGAGTAGCCAATTCCTCTTTTAACCTTGCCCCTTCTGGATCATGCACTTTTAAGAACTTACTGAGATAGAGATTTCGAACAGCAGCAAGTTTAAAGCTGAAATACTGATGCAGTTGTTTTTGCTCTGTATTTAAGCCATTTTCAGCAACTGCTTTTGCATAGCATTCCAAAACACCGTTTTGGCCATTCAGATATCGGTTCTTCATAATCCTTGCTGTTTCTTGATAGATTTCAGTCTGACTCGGACTCTTGACCTTCTTAAAATTTCCCCACATGGAGTAGGCTCCGCGCTTATAGTCAATAGCCTCTGCCTTCCAGGCTTCTAAGATGTCATTAAAAGCAACCTTCATACAGGCAAAACCAGCTGGATCATGCAAATAGAGATACTGATCATCAATGCCATACACGGTTACAAAATGATCCACACCATAAAGGATTGTGTGATTGGGATTGTAGGTCAGATGCCCCATATCAAGAGGTCCCAGTACGACAGGCCCATTGGACAGAAAGGTTTCCAACTTTCTTTTAATCTCTTCCAAATCTACTTCCGCTCCATCCTTTAGATAGAAGTCCTCATAGTCAAATCCAAGTATTTTTAAAGAATGAGAGATAGAAAGATCTGGCATTCCGTTATCAAAGAATACTAGAGGGTGCTGGTCATCTTCCCTTACGATACTAGCGCCATTGCCCATTACCATAATTGCCTCTAGAAAGTCTGCTTTAAAGTCATGGCCATAGCTATCCAGTGCCATTGCCAATGAATAGCTATAGCAAAGTGACACATCTCCAAAATACATCTGCATATTCATGCCTCCTTATCTTCTATGGGACTATTATACCGAGAAAACTATTCGCATGCCCCATAAAATCCAAACAAAAAATATGGTATGTTTAATTTACGGACATGAATGTCAACAATTAAAAACTCTGTAGAGATTCTTTCTACAGAGTTAGGTTTGCATCTTTATAAAATGTCAGAAAATTATCTAGTTCTTAATCACTGGTATCCAGAGTTCCATTTGATAGTCAGGTGATGACATGTCTCCTTCAGTATAGACTTCAATGTCTGGCGCTCCTGAGTGGCGATAGCCAGTTTCTGGGAAAAAGACCTCCAAAACATACTTCCAAGCATTATGAATGCTAGCTGGTATAGGGCCTTTGACTGGGACGATAGCATATTCTCCTTCCGGAATGTCTTTGATTGACAGACCTAGTTCTTCTGCTTTAGTTTTATCCGTCACATCATAAGCTGCCATGTAGTTGATGATTTCGCCTTCTTTGACATCGGAGCAGACACCAAAGGATTGGCCACTACCCAAACTTTCTAGGTTTTCAACGCTGTGATTAGCATAGAGTTGCTCCCAAGCAGACGGGCACTGACTATTGTCAATAGCTTCCAATAGGACGCCTGCCACGGTAAATGCAGGTTTCTTTTGAATTTTGATATCCATGTTCTTTCCTCCTGTGATTTTTAAGGATAATCGAAGTCTAGGAAAGACCCGATAAGGTTTTCCATTTCGAACTTCTGAGGGAGTTGCCCCATGGAATTTCTTGAAAGCTGCGCTGAAGGCATCCGCAGAGTCGTAGCCGTATTTCAACGCTATGTCAATGACTTTCTCAGAGCTTTCTCGCAAGTCCGTCACAGCTTCTGATAACCTGCGATTGCGCAAGTATTCTGCTAATGTCATATCTGCCAGGATAGAAAATAGCCTGCTAAAGAGAGCATAAGAATAGCCCGATAACTGCTGAAATCTTTTCATATCCACCTCTCCAGTCAGCTGCTGCTCCAAATAATCCATGGTTTGATTGAATTGATGCATCATATTCTTCTTTTCTTACCTCCACAAGATACAAAGGTCATTAAAAGCAAAGTGAAAATAGGAAAATTAACGCTGGATCTTCTAGTCCTAGGAAATTTTGTCTTTTTCGCATAGCTTCTAGGCCGTGTTCAATTCTATCCTATAGTCTAACAGAGATCAGATACTTCCGCCCTAGAATCTTTGTACAAGATTTAAAGGTGTAAATTTCTATAACTTATCCTTTAATTTCTCAACAAAGAGATAGGCTGCTGGGCAGGTCAAAGTATTCTTAATCGTTAAATGGTTGATTTGATGAATCTTTTTACGGTCTGTATGGGGAAATTCCCTGCAGGCCTTTGGACGAACATCATAGATAGAACAGAGATTGTCTCCTCCTAGAAAGGGGCAAGGCATAGATTTAAAAACCTTATCCCCATCTTCATCCACCTGCAGAAATTCTGCTTCAAAAGCTGGTAATTTCATCTTAAAATACTTGGCAATACGGGTGATGTCTGCCTCTTTAAAGTCTGGTCCCAAAGTCTTGCAACAGTTAGCACAGGCAGTACAATCAATCTCAGCAAAGACTTCTTGGTGGATCTGCTGGGCAATCTTATCTAGATTCTTTGGTGGCTTTTTCTTTAGATTAGCTAAAACTTTACGATGCTCCTTCTGTTTTTGCAAGGCTAGCTGGTGGTAATACTCAATATCAATTTCTTTAGACATAATTGCTTTCTAATACAAGTGTTTTTGTCTATTATACCATAAGTCATTTTCCATTTTTGAATATTGCACATAAAAAAGCCCTTCGGATAAAATCCGAGGGGCTTCAAACGTTGTTAAATCAACGGCCAAACTTTTGAATTTCAAGGTTCGGGATAAAATAGTTCACTGAACTATTTTATTTTTTAAGGTTGTAGAATGATTTCAATCCACGGTATTCAGCTACTTCACCAAGTTGGTCTTCGATACGAAGCAATTGGTTGTATTTAGCGATACGGTCTGTACGTGAAAGTGAACCAGTCTTGATTTGTCCTGCGTTAGTTGCAACTGCGATATCAGCGATTGTTGAATCTTCAGTTTCACCTGAACGGTGTGATACAACGGCAGTGTAACCAGCTTCTTTCGCCATTTCGATAGCATCGAATGTTTCAGTAAGAGTACCGATTTGGTTAACTTTGATAAGGATTGAGTTAGCAGCACCTTCTGCAATACCTTTTTCAAGGTAAGAAGTGTTTGTTACGAAGAAGTCGTCACCAACCAATTGAACTTTACCACCAAGACGTTCAGTAAGAGCTTTCCATCCATCCCAGTCGTTTTCATCCATACCATCTTCGATAGTGATGATTGGGTATTTGTTTACCAATTCTTCAAGGTAGTCGATTTGTTCTGCAGCAGTACGTACAGCAGCTCCTTCACCTTCGAATTTAGTGTAGTCGTAAACTTTACGTTCTTTATCGTAGAATTCTGATGAAGCACAGTCAAATCCGATAAATACGTCTTTACCAGGAACATATCCAGCAGCTTCGATCGCAGCAAGGATAGTTTCAACTCCGTCTTCAGTTCCTTCGAAACGAGGAGCGAATCCACCTTCGTCACCTACGGCAGTTTCCAAACCACGTGATTTAAGGATTTTCTTAAGAGCGTGGAAGATTTCAGCACCCCAACGAAGAGCTTCTTTGAATGATGGTGCACCAGCAGGTACGATCATGAATTCTTGGAAAGCGATTGGAGCATCAGAGTGAGAACCACCGTTGATGATGTTCATCATTGGAGTTGGAAGAACTTTAGTGTTGAATCCACCAAGGTAGCTGTAAAGTGGGATTTCAAGGTAGTCAGCAGCAGCACGAGCTACAGCGATAGACACACCAAGAATTGCGTTTGCACCCAATTTACCTTTGTTAGGAGTACCGTCAAGTGCGATCATAGCACGGTCGATAGCTTGTTGGTCACGTACATCGTAGCCGATGATTGCTTCAGCGATGATGTTGTTTACGTTGTCAACAGCTTTTTGTGTACCAAGACCACCGTAACGAGATTTGTCACCGTCGCGAAGTTCAACTGCTTCGTGTTCACCAGTAGAAGCTCCTGATGGAACCATACCACGTCCGAAAGCACCTGATTCAGTATAAACTTCTACTTCAAGTGTTGGGTTACCGCGTGAGTCTAGGACTTCGCGAGCGTAAACATCAGTAATAATTGACATTTTTTACTCTCCTTTGAGTTAAATTTTTTACACCTCTATGATACCTTAAAAATAAGCGTTTTTCAAGAAAAAACGTTATCTTTGTGCAAATTTTCCTTAACTTTATAAAGTAATCGCTTTCTTTGGTCTGTTTTCTCATAGCTTTTGTGATATACTAATTTTATGACAGATTTATCAAAACAACTACTAGAAAAGGCTCACGGTGGGCCAAAACTAAACCCGGATGAACAACGTCGTTTTCTCGGCACTTTCGAGGAAAGAGTTCTTGGCTACGCTGATATCAGTACTGCCAATAGTCCTGAATTAGAACATGGATTTTTCTCTATTTTAGAGGGTTTTCAAGAAAAGGTAGAGATGCTTTTTGTGAAAATCTCACCAAATATCGAGTTTGACAAACAGGTCTTTTACTTAAAACAAGCAAAGGAAAGCAACTGTCAGGCGACTATTGTTTCAGATGATCATATCACCTCTCCTTTTGGCCTTGTCATTCACACGAATGAACCTGTTCAAGTGGACGAAAAGGACCTTAGACTTGCATTTTCAAGTCTTTGGGAAGAGAAAAAGGCAGATCCACCTAAAAAATCCGTCTGGAAAAAATGGTTTGGTTAATCCTTTCTCAAATTTAACAAACGACCAATATTAGTAGCTGTGTGCTCCAAATAGAGACTTGCATTTTTCAGACTATCTTCTAAAGGTTCACTTTTCTCTAAAATAGAAAAGGCTGCTTGTATATTTTCGAATGGTAGGGGAGGCAAATCATCAGCAAGACTACCACAAATAGCGATAACTGGAACTCCTTCAGGAGTTCTTTTTGCTACACCGATAGGAGCTTTTCCAACAAAGCTTTGACTGTCCAGTCTACCTTCACCAACGATAACCAAGTCGGCCCCTGCAACTTTCTTCTCAAAGTCTATCAAATCCAAGCAAGTATCAATCCCAGATACGATACAGGCCTCAGCAAAGGCACATAGCCCAGCAGCAATGCCACCGCCGGCTCCTGCTCCTTTCAGAGATAGGATTGATGGCGAAAGTTTTTCATAGAACCGCTGTATAGCCAGATCTACTGTCTCAAACAGAGCAGGATCCAGACCTTTTTGTCTGCCAAATGTATAGGTTGCCCCTTGATGACCACATAGAGGGCTCACGACATCTGCTAAAATGCGAATTTGTACATCTTCGGGAATCCTATACAACTTGCTATTTGAAACTGACTCGAACTCAAGCAAAGTCTGACCGCAAGCTGGCAATTCTTTTCCATTCTTATCATAAAAACGATAACCTAAACCAGCAGCAATGCCTATTCCACCATCATTACTAGCCGTACCACCTACACCGATATAGATTTCTTTCATCCCTTGATCAATGAGATAGCGAATCAACTCTCCGATACCTCTGGTTTGGATGTGAAGGGGATTTCGTTTCTCCCGCAAAATCTTTCCTAAACCAACCAAGTCAGCAACTTCAAAGAGCGCTGTTTTTCCTTTCTGAAAGTAGCGCATTGCTTCATTTAGGCCAAAAGGTCCCGTCACCTCTTGCCATTTTTCTTCGAGGTCAAGAGAATGGCGAATAGCGTCTACAGTTCCTTCCCCACCATCACCAACAGGACAGAGCAGACATTCTACATCTGCTATCGATTTTTGGAATCCTCTTTTTATAGCTTGAGCGACCTCTTCTGCAGCCAAACTTTCTTTAAAAGAATCAGGTGCAATTACAATCTTCATAGTTCCCTCTCATTCTAAGAAATCAATTAAAGGTAGAACTTCTAAAAAATCCCTTTTATCTACATGACAAGCTATCTCAACTTTTACGAATTCTTTGGCACAAAAGGCTATACCGATTCCTGCTGTCTTTAACATCAAGAGGTCATTGGCACCATCACCGATGGCAATCATTCTTTCTTTGGGTAGTTTTAATTCTTTTCTCCATTTCTCAAGAGTAGCTTGTTTTACTTGGGCTGTCACAATTTCACCAACCAATTTTCCTGTTAAAAAACCGTCTTTGACTTCCAACTGGTTGGCAGAGAAATAGGAGATACCAAGGGATTTTGCTAATCTCTCAACTATTGGTGCAAATCCACCAGACACTAGACCGACTAGAATACCCTTCTTTTGAAGTATGGAGATAAATTCTTGAGCATTCTTGGACAGATGGATGGATTTGAAGACAGTATCAAAGACCGAAATCGGAAGACCTTCTAACAAAGCCACTCTTGCTCGTAAACTCCTTTCAAAGTCTAGTTCACCTCGCATCGCCTGACTCGTAATCTGCGATATTTCTTCTTCGCAACCTGCTTCTCTTCCTAAAAGATCAATCACTTCCTCTGCTATCAAGGTGCCATCAACATCCATGACACAGAGCCCCATTACTTGAGTCATCACTCTTCCTCTTTTCTAAACAGCCCAAAAATCGTATGAAAGAATCATACGATTTAATCTATTAGTTGACTAGACTATGGTACAAGTCAAGATAAGACTTGCAGGCTGTATCCCATGAGAAATCGCATTCCATAGCTTGTTTTTGTAGATTTCTCCAAACATCTGGCTGGTTCTTATAAACATCCAAGGCTGTTTGGAAACTCCAGTTAAGCCAGTATGGTGTTAAATTGTCAAAGCTAAATCCAGTACCAGTTCCTTCTATTGGATTGAAGGATTGAACCGTATCACGCAAGCCACCCACTTCATGAACCAATGGTAGAGTTCCATAGCGCATCGCCATCATTTGAGACAAGCCACATGGTTCAAAACGACTTGGCATGAGGAAGAGATCACAAGCTGCGTAGATTTCTTGAGCAAGTTTGACATCAAAAGTAATATTTGCTGATAGCTTATCAGGATAGACTTGAGCAAACCAGGAGAAGGAATGTTCAAAAGCCGGGTCACCTGTTCCTAAAAGGACTATTTGAACGTCCTCCTGTAAGAAACGATGCAAGCTTTCTACAACAACATCAAAACCTTTTTGACGCGTCAATCGAGAGACAATCCCAACTAGAGGAACATCTGCTCGCACTGGTAACCCAACTTTCTCTTGTAATTTTGCTTTGTTTTGAGCTTTTCCAGACAAATCTTCTTTATCAAAATGATAGTCTAAAAGTGGATCTGTCTCAGGATTATAAAGGTCTGCATCAATACCATTGACAATACCTGAAACCTTACCCGACTCCATGCGAAGAATCTGATCCAAACCGCAACCGAATTGGCTAGTCATAATCTCACGTGCATAGCTAGGAGATACGGTTGAGACACGATCCGCGTAGAGAATACCTGCTTTCATCCAGTTGAGACAATCATTCCAGCGAAGGGTGCCATCAGCATAGCGTTCAAAACCAACACCGAACAAATCCCACAACATTCCTTCAGAAAACTGACCTTGGAATTCCAAATTGTGAATGGTTAAAATGGTCTTGATTCCTTGGTAAGCCTGAATCCATCTGTATTTTTCCTTCAAGAGAAAAGGAATCATAGCGGTGTGATAATCATGGGCATGGAGAATATCTGGAATGAAATCAATTCGCTCCATGGCTTCAAGAGCAGCCAGTTGGAAAAAGGCAAAGCGTTCACCGTCGTCAAAATCACCGTACACATGGCCACGGAAGAAATAATACTGATTATCAATGAAGTAGAAGGTTACACCATTCAAAACCGTTTTCTTAACACCACAGTACTGTCTACGCCATCCTACACTAACTTCAAAGTGGAGAACATCCTCAATCTGGTCTCCAAACTTTGCTTCTACCATATCATAATAAGGTAAGAAAACTGCAACTTCGTGCCCCGCTTTTACAAGTGATTTGGGAAGTGCGCCAATGACATCGCCCAAACCACCTGTTTTTGAAAAGGGTGCTCCTTCTGCCGCTACAAATAAAATTTTCATGAATAAATGTCCTCTGTTACTGTTTCACCCTTCTTCACTACAACTGGATGTTCTGCCGTTCCTCGAATGACAACACCGTCAGCAACTTCAACCCCTTTGTCCAAGATTGCATACTCAACTTGGGCACCTTGGCCAATCACAACACGTGGGAAGAGAAGGCTGTCTTTAACTAGACTATCCTTATGAACGTGAATATTACGTGATAGGACTGACTGAACTACTTCACCCTCTATGATACTACCAGAGGCGAACTGCGAAGTACTTACCTTAGAGGTGTTTGAATAGTAAGTTGGTTCTTCATTCTTAACCTTGGTATAAATCTTTTGGTTAGGTGAGAAGAGAGAGTAGAATTTTTGAGACTCCAGCATATCAATATTGGCTTGATAATAGGATTGAACAGAGTGAACATTGGCTAGGTAGCCAGTGTATTCATAAGCAAAAGCACCTTCTTTAGCTGCCAACTCACGTAAAACATAGCGTAATTTTTCTGGGTATTCTTTTTGAACTTCTTCTTCCAAACGCTTAATCAACCACGGAGTATCAACGACGAATATATCTGTAGACATGTTGAAAAGTTCATCTGTTGATTTGGCATCAAAAAGTTTATGAGAAAGAACACGGTCTGTTTCATCCACTTCCAAGATGGCATTAACATCTGAAATATCCTTTTTAGGTAATTTCTTATAAACAACTGTAATCGGACGACCGGCAGTAGTATGTAAATGGAATACTTGATTGAGGTCAATATTCACCACGATATCACAGTTAAGTGCAACCGTCTGATTTGAGCCTGAACGTTTCAAATAAGTGAGAAGCTGTTGGTAATATTCTTTCCCAACTGTGCTACTTTCAACACGCGTATTATAAATACCTAGATAGTAGTGACTGAGAAGGGTAGATAAGCCCCACTCACGTCCTGAACGAATGTGGTCAAAGACTGAACTGATATTATCTTGTTGGAAAATTCCAAAGACACTACGAACACCAGCATTTGCAAGGCTAGAAAGAGGGAAGTCGATCAAACGATATTTTGCTCCAAATGGCAAGCTAGCCACCGGACGGTGTTCTGTTAACGTTGACATATCATGAAAACCAACTGTGTTTCCTAAAATGGCTGAATATTTATCAATCTTCATCTGATGCTACCCCCACTACTTCATTGTATCCTACTACTTGTACTTCGTCTGTTCCATCAATTTCGACACCTTCAGAAATAACAGCACCCTCACCAATAATGGCACGTTTAATTTTTGCACCTTTTCCGATAATGGCACCACTCATGATTACAGAGTCTACTACTTCAGCACCCTCACGTACTTGCGCTTCTGTTGAGAGAATGGAATGCTTAACAGTTCCATCCACGAGACAGCCATCCACAACTAAAGAATCTTCTACATGAGCGTGTTTTCCAATAAAGTTTGGTGGTGAAATCAAGTTCCGTGAGTAGATCTTCCACTGACGATCACGACTATCCAAAGCGTTATTTGGATCAATGTATTCCATATTTGCTTCCCATAGAGACTCGATAGTACCAACGTCTTTCCAGTAGCCTTTGAATTCATAAGCATAAATGCTTTCTCCAGACTCAAGGTAATTTGGAATAACGTTTTTACCAAAGTCTGACATATCTACCTTGTTCTTTTCAGCAGCTACCAGCATATTACGGAGACGTTGCCAATCAAAGATATAAATCCCCATAGAAGCTTTGGTAGACTTAGGTTCGGCTGGTTTTTCTTCAAATTCAACGATACGATTATTGGCATCTGTATTCATGATACCAAAGCGACTAGCTTCTTTGAGAGGCACATCTAGAACAGCTACTGTCAAGCTGGCGTTGTTGTCCTTATGAGACTGAAGCATGTCATCATAGTCCATCTTGTAAATATGGTCACCAGAAAGGATCAAAACATATTCTGGGTTAACACTGTCGATGTAGTCAATGTTTTGGTAGATAGCGTGGCTAGTCCCTTCAAACCAACGGTTTCCTTCACTTGCAGAGTAGGGTTGAAGGATAGAAACACCTGTATTAATGCCATCTAGTCCCCAGCTCGAACCATTTCCGATGTGGTTGTTCAAGGCAAGAGGCTGGTATTGTGTAATCACACCGACATTGTGAATCCCAGAGTTAGCACAGTTGGAAAGAGCAAAGTCAATGATACGGTAGCGCCCACCGAATTGCACTGCTGGTTTGGCAATGCTTTGAGTGAGTTTTCCGAGACGTGTTCCTTGCCCACCTGCAAGGATCAAAGCTAGCATTTCATTCTTCATTTTCTACTCCTTTTTGGGTTTTATTTGTGACAGTTTTAGTTGGTTTCAAGCGACGTTTAATCTTCCAGATACTTGCTCCCATAGCTGGCAAGGTGAAGGTCAAGGTCTGCTCATAATCCTTCCATAATCCTTCTTGGGTTTGAACCGTTTGGTTGTATTCTTTCCAGACACCACCCCATTGTTCCAATTCTGTATTCCAAACTTCTTCATAAACTCCTGCGACAGGAAGTCCGATTGTAAAGTCTTTTCGTTCAACAGGCGCCATATTAAAGACACAGACTAGCATTTCACCCTTTTTACTCTTACGAATAAAGGAAAGGACACTCTGATCTCTATTATCCGCATCGATAATTTCGATGCCATCGTAGCTGGTGTCAATTTCCCAAAGGCAACGATGCTCTTTATAGAATTGATTAAGTTGAGAAGTGAAGTACTTCATCTTAGCATTCATTGGATCTTCCAAGTTAGACCATTCTAGCTGTTCCTCAGACTTCCACTCTAAGAACTGACCATATTCGCTTCCCATGAACAAGAGTTTCTTACCTGGATGACAAATCTGATAAGTGTAGAGATTGCGTAGTCCTGCAAATTGATTGTATCGATCTCCCCACATCTTGTGCATCATGCTCTTCTTACCATGTACGACTTCATCATGCGAGAATGGTAAGAGGTAGTTTTCGTTGAAAACATACATAAAGCTGAAGGTTACCAAGTTAAAATCATACTTACGATAAATCGGATCTTCCTCGTAGAAACGGAGAATGTCGTTCATCCAACCCATATTCCACTTGTAGTCAAATCCTAGACCACCCATTTCTTTCATACCAGTAATCTTTGTTGCTGATGAACTTTCTTCTGCAATCATCATCACATCTGGATGAGCTAACTTGATAACAGTGTTCAAACGTTGAAGGAAATAGTAGCCTTCGTAGTTGAGATTGCCACCGTCTTTGTTTGGAGTCCAAGGAGCATTATCATAGTCTAGGTAGAGCATATTGCTGACTGCATCCACTCGAATACCATCTAAATGATAAAACTCAATCCAGAATTTAATGCTAGAAATCAAGAAGGACTGAACTTCATTCTTCCCAAGGTCAAAGTTAAGAGCTCCCCAACCGTAGTTATGGGCCTTATTGTGGTCTTGGTATTCAAAAGTTGGTGTTCCATCGTAATAAGCAAGGGCGTCATCGTTGATGGTAAAATGACCTGGAACCCAATCCACAATTACACCGATATTGTTTAAATGACATTCCTCAACAAAATCTTGGAATTCCTCTGGTCGCCCATAAGAGTGCTCCATAGCAAAGTAACCCATAAGCTGGTAGCCCCAACTCAATCCAAGCGGGTGAGCCATTAAAGGCATAAACTCGATGTGAGTGTAGTTCATCTCAACAAGGTATGGAATGAGTTCTTCCTTGAGTTGTGCAAAGCTGTATGGACTACCATCTGGATTTCTCTTCCAAGATCCAGCGTGGGCTTCATAAATATTGACTGGTCTCTCAAAAAAGCCCCAGCGTTTTCTCCTAGCTAGCCAAAGACCATCTTTCCATTTTTTCTCTGGAATATCAGTCAGGATGGCTCCAGTCTCTGGGCGGGCCTCAAAACGAACCGCCAATGGATCAATTTTCATAATCTGGTGCCCATTTGCACGCGTGATATGATACTTATAAATCTGCCCTTCATGAGCCAGACTTGTGAAGACTTCCCAAACACCTGCTTCATTACGAACCATGGGAATTTGATGCTCTGTCCAGTTTGTAAAATCACCAACTAAGTGCACAGCCTGAGCGTTAGGTGCCCAAACACGGAAAGTAAAACCAATTTCTCCGTCTTTTTCCTCTTTATGTGCTCCTAGATAGTGCTGGAGATGAAAATTTTCTCCAGTAGTGAAGGTTCTCAATGCTTCTTGATTATTCATCCAATCCCCTTTCTTTTTGTAAGCGTTTTCTATAATTCTATTATACTATCTTTTAAAAGAACTTTCAAGCAGTTTACGGAATTTCTTAAAAAATATCTTGAAAATTTTGGAAAAATTATCTTAACTAAGCTTTCACTCATTTCAGAGAGAAAAGAATAATTTACATATATTTTCTTAGTATAATACCAAAACATTCGTTATTTTTCAATTTTAAACTGATTTTTTTAGTAAAAATAAAAATCAGGAATGTTATTTCCTGATTTTATAAATTATTTCACATCAAAAACAATGGATTTGACATTTGTCATTGCTTCAATGCTGTATTTAATCCCTTGCACTCCTGCACCAGAACCCTTTACACCAAGGAATGGGAAATTATCTGGTCCACGTTGTGTTTTGTTATTAATATGAACAGTACCGACTTCAAGCTTTTCAGCGATTTCAAATGCCTTCTTAAAGTCATTTGTAAAGACAGAGGATTGAAGACCGAACTCAGATTCGTTGGCAATTGCTACTGCTTCATCCGCATCAGCGACACGGATAATTGGGAGAACAGGTCCAAACGGTTCTTCCCATGCTAATTTCATATCTTTTGTAACTTGGTCAAAAAGCGCTGGCCAGAGAAGATTGCCTTCACGTTTGATTGGACTGAGCGATTTGGCACCCTTTTCCTGAGCATCTTGAATCAATCCCCAGATGAAATCAGCTGAAGCATTGTCAATAACAGGTGTGATATCTGCATTATCAAATGGGTCACCAACGGTTAGCTTAGCAACTTCTGCTTGAAGTAATTCAGCCAATTTATCCGCTACACTTTCCACAACCAAGACACGCTTGATGGCAGTACAACGTTGTCCTGAATAGCTAAAGGCTCCACCGACGATTTGTTTAGCTGCGTGTTCCAAGTCTGCATCTTCGAGAACAATAGCTGCATCTTTCCCACCAAGTTCAAGCATGATAGGACGCATTCCAGCTAAACGACCGATTCGCTCACCAATTGGAGTCGAGCCAGTAAAGTTGATAAAGTTAACTTCTTTGTGTTCAATGATATAGTCACCGATTTCAGAACCTCGTCCAGTTATCGTATTAAATACCCCCGCTGGAATACCTGCCTCATCAAAAGCCTTGGCTAATAACAGACCTGAGATAGATCCTTGTGTTGGCGGTTTAAACATGACGACATTCCCTGCAATCAAAGCCGGAGCAATCTTAGATCCAGAAAGGTTAACTGGATAGTTAAATGGCGCGATAGCTAACACAACTCCAACTGGCTCACGACGAACAACGGCTAGCTTGTTTTTACTTGCAGCTTCAAAACCGCCACCTTCCATTGCTTGTCCAGTGATACGGAGACCTTCTTCTGCAGCAAAACGAATCAAATCTGCTGTACGTACTACTTCTCCAATGGCTGCTTTTATCCCTTTAGCAACCTCCTTAGCAAGAATTGTACCAATTTTTTCTTTATCACGTTCCAAAATGTCTGCTGTCTTATGCAAATAGGCTGCACGCTCAACTGGTGCTAAATCACGCCATGCTGGGAGAGCTGCACGCGCAGCCTTCATAGCCTCATCTACTTCAGCTTGACTCATAGCTGGTACTGTCCCCAGCTTTTCCTGATTAATGGGTGAATAGATTGTAATTTCCTTTTCAGATGATTTCCAATTTCCATTTACTAAATTCTGATAATTTGTCAAATTCTCTTCCTCCTGAAAATGATTAAGACTTATTTTATCAAATTTTCAGAAAATTACAACCCTTTTTGTGAAAAAATTGAGATTTTTTTCACAATCTTGACCCTTCAAATTATTTGAAACTTAATTCTACTCTTCATTAAAAACCTCATAAATGACAAAAAGGATTAGATAATCTAACCCTTTTTACTACATTAATTTATGAGAGCACTTTTAAAACTGCGACACTAATATCATCAATAACATTTTCTTGTTTTGAACGACTGTTGGTAAGGAACATTTCAAGTTTACCTGCATTTTCAAAGTAGAAGGAGGTTCCCTTAGCATTAAATACCACTAATAGATGTTCTGATCCACCGTGAATCTCGTAAACAATCCAGCCACTATTTTCAGCAGCCGTGTGAACAAAGACATGACGGTAAATTTCTTCATATGTTGGATAAGAGAAGGCACTGATTTGCGTTTTTAGGCGGATAATCTGACGAATAAACTCAATGCTGTCTTGGCGTTCATTGATCAGATCCCAGTTGACTTGGTTAACACTGTCCGGAGCATTATAGCTATTCATAGCACGTTCTCGGTCTGCAGGAGTTAGTTCTCCATGTTCACCAGTTGGAACCAACTTAGTTCGACCAAACTCTTGCCCCAGTTCTATAAAGGCCATTCCTTGCATGAGAAGATTCATAGCTGTCGCTGTCTCAACCTTGCGCATAATCTGGTCGGAACTCTGATCAGGATGAAGGGTTGCCAACAAGTCATGAAGATTGTAATTGTCATGAGCTTCAACATAGTTGAGAACTTGGTTTGGACTGAGATAAGACCCCAATTCTCGGCTACCAAGAATGGCCTTGGCGACGATTGGTTCTGTAGCAGCACCACTCACAAATCCTGATTTGATTGCTCCATAAACTTCTCCTCCTTTGATCGCATCACGCTGATTATCGTTGAAGAAACCTATATTTGGCATCTGGTGGGCGTTATCCTTCTTAGCCTTGTCATAAGGAGCAAGACCTGTTCCCATATCCCAGCCTTCTCCATAAGTGAGAATACGCGGATCGACCTCATCCAGCGCCCAACGAATTGCCTGCATAGTTTTGACATCATGAATACCCATCAAGTCGAAACGGAAACCGTCAATATTGTATTCTTTCACCCAATAGAGGATGGAATCAATCATATACTTACGGAACATCTCGTGTTCACTTGCAGTTTCATTTCCTACTCCCGTACCGTTTTGAAAAGTTCCATCACGATTCATACGATAGAAATAATCGGGAACAGTTGTCTGGAATGGAGCGTCCACTGTTGAGAAGGTATGGTTATAAACCACGTCCATAATGACACCGATTCCTGCATCATGATAAGCCTGAATCATGGTCTTGAGGTCTCGAATAACTTGTCCGGGATCATCTGGATTACTAGAGAAGCTCGTTTCTGGTGCGTTGTAGTTTTGAGGATCATAACCCCAGTTATAGGTTACATTTCCCTCTTCATCGTATTCCTTATGGCGATCAAATATCGGTTGAAGTTGAACATAGTTGCAACCAAGTTCTTTAATATAGTCAAAGGCGGTTGCTTGGCCGTATTGGTTAACCGTTCCAGTCTGAGCAGCACCCAAGAAGGTTCCGCGGAGTTCTTCAGGAACACCAGATGTAGGCGATTTGGTAAAATCACGAATATGCATTTCACAGATAACTGCTTTACATGGATTCTCCAAACGCCATGGAGCTTCTGTCCCATGTTTGACTTTGAATCCTTCTACTTGTCTGTCCTGATGAGAAAGAATTACGGAACGTTTTCCGTCAGGACTTGTGGCAATCGTATAAGGGTCTCTCGTCAAAGTCTGGTGGTGTGGAAAGTCAATCTGATACTGATAAGCCTTACCAGCAAGATTTTCATCCAGGTCTACACTCCAAACACCAATGGTATTGTACTTATGACTGTATGAATAGCTATTCCCACGCTCAAGATTAAAGGTTTTCCAAATCGGTGCATCGTTACTAGTGTTTTCATAGACAACCACCTGAACAGCTGTAGCTGTAGGAGCCCAGAGTTTAAAGCTTGTCTGATAATCGGAAAGGCTGTAACCTAGTTCTCCTTGGTATCCCCAGTGATGATCAAAGCTTGCGCTATGGATGGCTTTATCAAAGGCAAATGGATTCTGATCCTTATAATATGGACTAGCAATAGCTGGATTTTCTGAATAATACACAGTCTCGTCTCCCTCTAAAATCCATGCTTCTGTCAGCAAGGGATAGTAGTTAAAACGTACAAGATATTCTTTTAATACACCATCTATCTCGGCTTTGAAGGTGAAACTATCCACCTTCTCCTGACTGGTCACGGTGAAAGAAAACTGAAGACCAAAATAAGTGGTCTCTGAAGTTAAGGAGCTTTTGTTTTCATCTCGGTCTGTGTTAAATGAGCAAACTGTATAATCTCCATTTTTTCTATGAAAATGGAGTAGAACGGGATAATTGTACATGTTTTTTCCTAATTTCTAATTTCTATTTTAATTTTATTTGGTGCTGATGGATTCAGTTGGCATTTCATCACAATGGACAACAGATTTTAACCATGTCAAAACACATCAGGAGGGACACTTTCAGACTATCTGACACCTTGTTTTTACTATCATTACAAACTTTCCAACCAAGCTTCGTCTCGAACTTCGATACCAAGTTCTTGAGCTTTTTGGAGTTTGCTTCCTGCATCTGCTCCTGCTACGACAAGATCCGTTTTCTTGGATACACTGCCTGTTACTTTGGCACCTAGACTTTCGAGTTTACTTTTTGCTTCTGAGCGTTTGAGACGTTCCAATTTCCCCGTGAGTACAACGGTCAAACCTGACAAGGCCGCATCTGCTACTACTGTCTGTCCTTTATAGTCCAGATTGACTCCAGCTTCTTTCAGCTCATCTAAGAGAATTTTAGACCCTTCTGTAGCAAAATAAGTCTGGAGACTTTGCGCAATTACACTCCCCAAGCTTTCGATACTTGCTACTTCCTCTGGATCTGCTTGGGCTAGATTTTCAATAGAGTGGAAATGTTGGAGTAAGAGCTGACTAGCCTTACTTCCGACATGGCGAACGCCCAGACCAAACAAGAGCTTTTCAGCAGAGTTTTCCTTTGATGCTTGAATAGCCTGATACAGTTTAGAAGCAGATTTTTCCTTGACACCTTCTAAAAGGAGGAAATCGTCTTCTTTCAAACGGTAAATATCTGCCACATCCTTAACCAGATTAGCAGCAAAAAGTTTTTCAACGATAGATGGACCAAGCCCTGTTATATTCATGGCATCTCGAGAGGCAAAGTGAATCAAGCCTTCCATAATTTGGGCAGGGCAGCGAGGATTGATACAACGCAGGGCTACTTCATCTTCAAAGTGAAGCAACTGACTGTCACAACTTGGACAATTTGATGGAATATCTAGTTTTTCTTCAGAAATACGTTTAGACTCTACAACACGCAAGACAGCAGGGATGATGTCTCCAGCCTTATAGACAATAACCGTATCATCTTTGCGGATATCCTTTTCAGCGATATAATCTACATTGTGTAGGGTTGCACGGCTAACAGTTGTCCCAGCAAGCTGAACAGGTGTTAGATTAGCAGTCGGAGTCACAACACCCGTACGACCTACTGTCCAGTCAACTGAGAGCAGTTGGGCTTCTTTTTCCTCAGCAGGAAATTTGTAAGCTACTGCCCACTTAGGCGCTTTAACTGTAAAACCGAGTTCTTCTTGACCTGCTAGGTCATTGACCTTGATTACCACCCCATCAATGTCATAAGGTAAATTATCCCGTTCTTGTCCTACTTCTTGGATAAAATCCCATATCTCATCTATGCTTTTAGCCAAAATTCGTTTAGGATTAACTACAAAGCCAAGCTGTTCAAGATGCTTCAAGACCTTTTCTTGACTATCACGAGTAGAAGGGCTGGCTTCTTGATAGAGGAAAGTGGCAAGATTACGCTTGGCCACTACTGCTGTATCCAACTGACGGAGGGTTCCTGCAGCTGCGTTACGAGGATTGGCAAATTCAGGCTCCCCATTTTCTTGGCGAGCTTGGTTAACCTGGTCAAAAGAAGCGCGTGGCATGTAACATTCCCCACGAACGGTGATATCTAGTTCTTCTGGCAAGGTCAAAGGAATGTCCTTGACACGCTTGAGGTTCTCTGTGATATTTTCACCAACTGAACCATCCCCACGTGTCGCACCAACAACCAAAATTCCCTTTTCATAAGTTAGCGAGATAGACAAACCATCGATTTTCAGCTCACAGATATAAGTGGGATGGGCTAACTCCTTACGAACACGCGCATCAAAAGCTTCTAACTCTTCACGTGAAAAAGCATCCTGCAAACTATAAAGAGGATACTGATGACTATATTTTTCAAAACCATCTAAAACCTTACCACCAACACGATGGGTCGGACTGTCCGCTAAAACTTGATCTGGATAGGCAGCTTCCAACTCGACCAACTCTCGGTAGAGGCGATCATACTCACTATCTGAAACCGAGGGATTGTCACTCGTATAGTACTCGGTCGCATAGCGATTGAGCAAGGCAACTAACTCATTCATTCTTTCATTCATAAAACTATTCTACCATAAATCAAGCCCTCCTCACAATAGAGAAGGACTGAAAAATGGTTTGTAGTGTAATATTTTCTTAAAAAGAGAAATTATAACTCTTTTTCAAAACGATTTCGAACATAAACGAGGGATAGACAAGACAGGATAACAACACCACTTCCAATTATCAGAAAAGAAGAGAGATGAACACTTGGCAACACCGTCATAAAGCCTTTTGCAATCGGCATAAATAGGATGGCTAAGGTAAAAATGGTGCTTAGCACCCTCCCCAAGTATTCCCCCTCAACCTTGGTTTGCACCTGAGTAAAAAAGTGAATATTAAAAATCGTCATAAACAGTTCACAAACTAAATTTCCAGAAAAGGAAAGAAAAGTTGGCAGTGGTAATCCCATCATAAAAACTCCAACTCCAGTCAAAGCTAGTAAAATCAAAAGATTATAAACACTTGCCTTTATCTTACTAGCTAGAAGAGCTCCGATAATCGAACCAATAGCGCCCATAGTCAAAATACTCGCATAAGCTCCTTCTACCCCATATAGTCGATTTGAAAAAGGGAGGAGAAATTCAAAAGCTGCAAAAAAGAAATTAACGCTGGAAGCTACTAATAAAAGTAAAAAAATCTCTTGCTGGCACCAGATATAGCGAATCCCTTCTTTCATATCAGCAAAAATATTTTTCCAGCTAAAAGTCTTTTTCTCTTGTTCCTGAGTCTCTTTTTTGGGGAGGAAAGCTACTAAGGTAAATGCGATGAAAAAACTAATGGCATCTAAAATAAGAGTCATATGGAGACTGGCAAATTGTAAAACGAGGAAAGAAAGTACAGGGGAGCTAACACCTACAACCTGCAAGATTAACTCTAAACGAGCATTGTAGGTCACAATCTCGCTTTTCTCTACAACCTCAGTTATAATGGCTTTATTGGCTGTACGAGAAAATGCAAAGGCAACCGCCTGAACAATATTGGCAAAGATCAAAGCAGCAATCATCAAGCTATCATTTCTGATGAAAGAAATAGCTAAACAGAGAATACCGCAAATCAAGTCTGTCGTCATCAAAATTTTGCGACGCGAAAAGCGGTCTGAAATCACTCCGCCAAAGGGATTGACCAGAATCGATGTAACCAACTCAGAAATTTGATAAATCCCAAGAACAGTCTGCCCTATCGTTCCCATTGATGCCAACCAAACACTATTTCCATAGTCATAGAGCATATTTCCTATCTTATTAATAGCCCCACGACTAACCAACTGGATTGCATGTCGATTCATATAAAAAGCTCCTCTCAAATTTTGAAACTATTGTATCAAAACTGAAAGGAGTCTCTTTATTTTTCCCTTATTCGGGAAATTTAAGCATTTACAAATTTTTCATAATGTTCCTGATAGTAAGCCACTTGCTCTGGAAGTCCAAGCACATCAAAAATATGCATAGCCTCCTGCATCTGACTACAACCCTCTTCTTTAAAGTCTCTCTGGTAGAGGGAGAAACCTTTGAGATAATGGAAAATATTGCGCTCATAAAGCTTGATACCATTTCCAATCAACTTCTCCACATAGCCCTCAAAATAGTCCGCATTAGCAAAAGAACGGTTCTCCAAACAATGCTGGTAACAGTTCAGAGCTAAAATCAAAACAAGTTTTCGATGCCGACCAATTTCTTTGTAGTAGTCTTCTCGCTCCATGACTTCTCTGCCAATCCGAGCCACATAGTCCACATTGTAGAAAGTATAGAGATTCCCGAAAAGAATCAACTCATACATGGTCCATTCTTCTGTTTGAAAAAGATAATCTGCTACCTTTTCCAAATCACTCTGACTCATCGTGTAACGAGCATCTCTTTGACAAATCAAACCCTGTAGCAGAATCCAATTCAGCTCAAAATAGAGGGGAGTTGTCGATCTCTTAGACTTTTCAAGTTGTTCTCTTTGAAGCTTTTGAAAACCTGCAATATCATTTGAGTAGTAAAGCGGAATAATCTGTGCCATTAAGGCAACATGTTCATGATTTTGAAAATCCCTAGCCTTGTCCATGAAATTTTCAATAGTCACATGAATATTGTCCAAAATCTCAAAGAAACGAGAAACTGCTAGATCAGACTCCCCAAGCTCGAAGCGAGATAGCTGAGAGGTTGAACATGATTCACCTGCCGCCTCTTTTAAGGAGTACTTCCCACTTGTTCGAAATTCACGAAATACCTTTCCAAGATGTTCCATTTCTTACACCTGCTCCGATAATTCTTCCCACTCAAGCATAGCTTCTTCCTGACGATGACCAATTTTGTCCAGTTCAGCCTGCAATTCCATGAGTTTTTCGGCGTCGTTGGTTTCCAGCATTTGTTCAGAAATGGCTTGACTTTGGCTCTCTAACTCTTCGATTTCAGCTTCCAAACTTTCGATTTGTCGCATGAGCTTACGGGCTTCTTTTTGACTTTCTTTCTGAGCTTGGTAGTCATTAACTGGGCTTGTTTCTTTTGCTTGATTGCTAGTTGAAGCTTCCTCTGTCTGGCTGACTTCCATTTCAGCCTTTTTATCAACATAGTAGTCATAGTCTCCTAGATAGAGGGTCGAACCATTCTCGGACAATTCCAAAACATGAGTGGCTACACGATTGATAAAGTAACGGTCGTGACTGACGAAAAGAAGGGTTCCATCAAAATCAATCAGAGCATTTTCTAACACTTCCTTGCTATCAATATCCAAGTGGTTGGTCGGCTCGTCAAGAATCAAGAAGTTATTGTTTTCCATTGAAAGTTTGGCAAGAAGTAAACGAGCTTTCTCGCCACCAGACAGCATTCCGACTGACTTTTTGACATCATCTCCTGAGAAAAGGAAGGCGCCAAGACGGTTGCGGATTTCAACTTCAGGTGTCAGTTTAAAATCATTCCAGAGTTCATCGAGTACAGTATTGCTTGGTGTTAGCTTACTTTGAGTCTGGTCATAGTAGCCAACCTCAACATTTGCTCCAAAACGCTTCTCCCCTTTGATAAAAGGAATCTGATCTACTATTGACTTGATAAAGGTTGACTTCCCAATGCCATTTGGTCCTACGATGGCAACAGCATTCATCTTACGGAGGTCGAGATTGATTGGCTCTGACAATATTTCACCATCATAACCAATGGCTGCATTTTCAACGGTCAGGACAACATTCCCAGACGTTTTTTCAGACCGGAAGGTCATGTTGGCTGATTTCTTACCAGCTTCAGGCTTGTCCAAACGCTCCATTTTTTCCAGTTGCTTGCGGCGAGATTGAGCACGTTTGGTCGTCGAAGCTCGTACTAGATTACGATTGACAAAGTCTTCCAGAGCAGCGATTTCCTTCTGCTGTTTTTCATAGTTCTTAGCTTCCGTTGCTAGCTTTTGCTCCTTTAATTCGACAAAACGAGAATAATTTCCCACATAACGGTCTAAAGAATGCTTGGTCAAATCGAGTGTAACCGTCGCAACCTTGTCCAAGAAATAGCGGTCATGACTGACAATAATGAGGGCACCGCTATAGTTTACCAAGTAATTCTCTAGCCAGGCTATGGTTTCGATATCCAAGTGGTTGGTCGGCTCGTCCAAGACCAAGAGATTGGGCTTTTCAAGGAGCATTTTTGCTAGAGCCAGACGAGTATTTTGACCACCAGAAAGCTCAGCAATTTTCATCTGCCACATAGATTCATCAAACTTGAAACCATTTAAGATAGCACGGATATCAGCTTCATAGGTAAAGCCGCCTGCTTGACGGAAATTCTCTGACAAACGGTCATAATCCGCCATCAGTTTATCCAAATCCTCACCAGGCTTTTCACCCATCTCCAACTCCATCTGACGAAGTTGCTTCTCAGTCCGACGTAGATCATCAAAAACATGGAGCATTTCATAGTAGATGGTATTTTCAGACTCAAAACGGCTATCTTGGGCTAGATAAGACAGAGAAATATCTTTTTTCTTATTGATTTCCCCACTAGTTGGCTCCTCTTCTCCAACCAAAATCTTCAAAAGAGTAGACTTACCCGCTCCATTTCTCCCAACGAGGGCAATCCGATCTCGTTCATCTACTTGCAGATTGATATTATCAAAAAGGACTTCACCTGCAAAAGAACGTTCAATTTTATTGGCTTGTAAAATAATCATATAGGTAGTATAGCATGTTTCCCTAAGGGGTTCAAGACTATAGAATCCATTTCATTTCAAGCTTTTTCAGAAAGTTATGCTAACGTTTTACTAAAATGATAAATCGTGGTATAATGAAAGCGATTAAAAGAATTTACAATAAAGGAGACGCTCAATGACTTACCAAGAAAATTATCAAAAATGGGTAGATTTTGCTGACCTTCCAGACTACCTTCGTCAAGATTTGGAAAATATGGACGAAAAAACAAAGGAAGATGCCTTTTATACCAATCTAGAATTTGGTACTGCTGGTATGCGTGGTTTGATCGGCGCTGGTACTAACCGTATCAATATCTATGTTGTCCGTCAAGCGACTGAAGGTTTGGCTCGTTTGATTGAGTCAAAAGGTGGAAATGAAAAAGAACGCGGCGTGGCAATTGCCTACGATAGCCGTCACTTCTCTCCAGAATTTGCCTTTGAATCCGCTGCAGTTCTTGCAAAACATGGTATCAAATCTTACGTATTTGAAAGCCTTCGTCCGACTCCAGAACTCTCATTTGCAGTTCGTCACCTCAACTGTTTTGCAGGTATCATGATTACTGCCAGCCATAACCCTGCACCATTTAACGGTTACAAGGTTTACGGTGAAGACGGTGGACAAATGCCTCCTCACGATGCAGATGCCTTGACGACTTACATCCGCGCTATCGAAAATCCATTTGCTGTGGAAGTTGCTGATGTGGAAGCTGAAAAAGCTTCTGGCTTGATTGAAGTTATCGGCGAAGCTGTCGATGTAGAATACCTTAAAGAGGTTAAAGACGTTAACATCAACCCAGCCTTGATCGAAGAATTTGGTAAAGACATGAAGATTGTCTACACACCACTTCATGGTACTGGTGAAATGTTGGCCCGTCGCGCTCTTGCCCAAGCCGGATTTGATTCTGTTCAAGTCGTTGAAGCGCAAGCAACTGCTGACCCAGACTTCTCAACTGTTAAATCTCCAAACCCGGAAAGCCAAGCAGCCTTCGCCCTTGCTGAAGAACTCGGCCGTAAAGTAGGTGCTGATGTACTTGTCGCAACTGACCCTGACGCTGACCGTGTTGGTGTTGAAGTTCTTCAAAAAGATGGTAGCTACCTCAACCTTTCAGGTAACCAAATCGGTGCCATCATGGCTAAATACATCTTGGAAGCCCACAAAAACGCAGGAACTCTTCCTGCAAATGCAGCCCTCTGCAAGTCTATCGTATCAACTGACTTGGTAACGAAGATTGCTGAGAGCTACGGCGCAACTATGTTCAATGTCTTGACTGGTTTCAAATTTATCGCTGAAAAGATTCAAGAATTTGAAGAAAAACACAATCACACCTACATGATGGGATTTGAGGAAAGCTTCGGTTACTTAATCAAACCATTCGTACGTGATAAAGATGCTATCCAAGCTGTTCTTGTTGTTGCAGAGCTTGCTGCTTACTACCGTTCACGTGGTTTGACTCTTGCTGACGGTATCGAAGAAATCTACAAAGAGTACGGCTACTACGCTGAAAAGACCATCTCTGTAACTCTTTCAGGTGTCGATGGTGCTGAACAAATCAAAGCGATTATGGCTAAATTCCGTGACAATGGTCCGAAAGAATTTAACGCTACAGCAATCTCAATCACAGAAGACTTCAAAGCACAAACTTCTACTGCTGCAGATGGTACTGTTACAACCTTGACAACTCCTCCAAGTGATGTATTGAAATACACTCTTGCTGATGGTTCTTGGATTGCAGTTCGCCCTTCTGGTACAGAACCAAAAATCAAGTTCTACATTGCCGTTGTGGGTGAAAGCAACGAAGATTCACAAGCTAAGATTGCCAACATCGAAGCAGAAATCAATGCCTTTGTAAAATAAAGCTTTATAAAAGATGAGACCAACCAATCTCATCTTTTTTCGTATCAAATCCGAGCAATTTTAGAAACTTTGTGGCATACTAGTTTTATCAAAAAAAGAGAGGTATTCTTATGAATCAATTTTTAGAAGATATTAAAGACCTTGAAGTGACTACAGTTGCACGTGCTCAAGAAGCTCTTGATAACAAAGAAACAGCAACCTTCTTCATCGGTCGTAAAACTTGCCCTTACTGCCGTAAATTTGCTGGTACATTAGCAGGTGTCGTAGCTGAAACCAAAGCACACATCTACTTCATCAATAGTGAAGAACCAAGCCAATTGGAAGCCTTACAAGATTTCCGCTCACGTTATGGAATTCCAACTGTACCAGGTTTTGTCCACGTTGCAGATGGTCAAATCAATGTTCGTTGCGACTCCTCAATGTCAGCTCAAGAAATCAAAGAATTTGCAGGATTGTAAAAGACAACAAAAGAAGGCACTCGCCTTCTTTTTATATATCTGTCAGTGGTGTTGCGGTATCTGGGGAAGTATCGTAAACTTTAAAGTCTACTCCTACTCCCAGATCAGCTTGTGCTAGCTGATTGACCATGGTCATATGAGCCAGCTCCTTGATATTGTTTTCTTTGGACAAATGCCCAAGGTAGATTTTCTTGGTCCGATTTCCCATTGCACGAATCATGGCCTCAGCACCGTCTTCGTTAGAGAGGTGACCAAGATCAGATAAGATTCGCTGTTTGAGTCGCCAAGCATAAGAACCTGCTCGCAAGATCTCCACATCATGGTTGGACTCAATGAGGTAACCGTCAGCATTCTCGACAATTCCTGCCATACGGTCGCTGACATAACCTGTATCGGTCAGCATGACAAAACTCTTATCATCCTTCATAAAGCGATAGAACTGCGGTGCGACTGCATCATGGCTAACACCAAAACTCTCAATATCGATATCGCCAAAGGTTTTTGTTTTGCCCATCTCAAAGATATGCTTCTGCGATGAATCCACCTTACCGAGGTACTTGCTATTTTCCATAGCCTGCCAGGTCTTTTCATTGGCATAAAGATCCATACCATATTTGCGAGCCAACACACCGACTCCATGGATATGGTCTGAATGCTCATGCGTAATCAAAATCGCATCCAAATCTTCTGGTTTGCGATTGATTTCAGCTAGCAGGCTAGTAATTTTCTTACCAGACAAGCCTGCATCCACTAAGATTTTCTTTTTTGGGGTTTCCAGATAAAAAGAATTTCCACTGGAACCTGATGCTAAAATACTGTATTTAAAGCCTATTTCACTCATTCTAGTCTTCTACTTCATCCTCCCAGACTTCTTCTTTTACGGCATCCTTATCATAAGGGAGCACGATGGTAAAGGTTGACCCCTTACCGTATTCACTTTTGGCCCAAATAAAGCCATTGTGTTGTTTGATGATTTCCTTGGCAATAGCCAGACCTAGACCAGTTCCACCTTGTGCACGACTTCTTGCACGATCCACACGATAAAAGCGGTCAAAAATCTTCGGCAAATCTTGCTTTGGAATACCTAAACCTTGGTCTTTGATGGATAAAATCATCTGATCATCAGTGGTTTTCATGCTGACAGTAATTTTCCCACCATCTGGTGAGTACTTGATAGCATTGTTGAGAATATTATCAATCACCTGGGTCATCTTATCAGTATCGATCTCGATCCAAACTGAATTGATTGGGTAATCTCTAACCAGCTCATATTTTTTCTCTTCATCCTGGCTCCTCATCTTATCGAAACGATTGAGGATAAAGGTGATGAAGGCTGTAAAATTAATCAATTCCACATCCAACCGAGTGGTCGCATTATCAATACGAGAGAGATGCAAGAGATCTGTCACCATCCGCATCATACGGTTGGTTTCATCGAGCGAAACCTTGATAAAATCAGGAGCAACAGGATCATACAAGGCTCCCTCGTCTAAGGCTTCAAGATAGGACTTAACACTAGTCAAAGGTGTCCGCAACTCATGGCTAACATTGGACACGAAGAGTCTCCGTTCACGCTCTTCCTTCTCCTGTTCAGTCGTATCGTGCAAAACGGCAACCAAACCAGAAATGAATCCAGACTCACGACGAATGAGTGCAAAACGCACACGAAGACTAAGATATTCTCCATTAGCATTTTGGGAATCAATCATCAATTCAGGAATCTGTGTAATGAGGTCACGCAGTTCATATTCATCCTCTATCTTAAGCAATTCTAGGATGCTTTTGTTCAATGCTTCTTCTTTTACGATACCCAGCTGTTTCTTAGCCATATCGTTAATCATGGTAATCTGACCACGGCGATTGGTTGCAAGCACTCCATCTGTCATATAAGAAAGAATACTGTTCAGCCTTTTTGTTTCTTGCTCCAGATTCTCCTGCGTTAAACGAATGACCTCAGACAAATCATTCAGATTATTGGTGATGTTGGTGATTTCAGAGCTTCCTTGCATATCCAAAACTCGAGAATAATCCCCTGCAATCAAATCCTTGACCTTTTGATTAATCTGCTTTAGCCGAATATTATCACGGCGATTTTCTAGCAATAGCAAGGTAACCACCAAGATAAAGCCCAGCAAAATCAAAATAAAGATAAAATCTCTGTTCAGAATGCTTTGTTTAATTGCTTCAATCATTATTTCTCATATAGTAACCCACACCACGACGTGTTAGGATGTATTCTGGACGGCTTGGAGTGTCTTCGATTTTTTCACGCAAACGTCGGATGGTCACATCCACTGTACGAACATCACCAAAATAATCATAGCCCCAAACAGTCTCAAGTAAGTGTTCACGAGTAATCACTTGTCCAATATGGGAAGCCAAGTGGTACAAGAGCTCAAACTCACGGTGGGTCAAATCTAATTCCTCACCATATTTCTTAGCTACATAAGCATCTGGAACGATTTCCAAATCGCCAATCTGTAGGGGTTGGGATTTCTTTTCATCAGTTTCTTGACTATCCACTGAAGCGAGGTCTGTACGACGGAGCAAGGCCTTCACACGCGCTTGCAATTCACGGTTTGAGAAGGGCTTTGTGACATAATCATCTGCCCCAAGTTCTAAACCGATAACCTTGTCAAACTCACTATCCTTAGCCGAGAGCATAATGATAGGCACACTGCTAGTCTTACGAATGGTCTTAGCAACTTCTAAACCATCGATCTCAGGAAGCATCAAATCTAGAATAATAATATCAGGTTGCTCCGCCTCAAATAGCTCGATGGCTTCTCTGCCGTTAAAGGCTGTTACAACCTCATAGCCTTCCTTGGTCATATTGAACTTAATAATATCTGAGATTGGTTTCTCATCATCTACAACTAATATTTTTTTCATATGTTCACCTTTTCTCTATCTATTATAACAAAAAAATGTAAAGAAGGCACAAATGGCTAATTCCAGCCTTCATCTTCAAGAACTGTTTTATAAGCCTGCCAAATCTTTTGTTGAGGTTTAGCAAATGGATAATCAGAAAATTCCTGAGGGGAGATCCAGCGAATTTCTCTGTCATCAAACTGTTTCGAATCTGTTACCTGACCCGCTAGGATTTGAATATGCCATTTACGATGACTAAATACATGCTTGACTTGATCAAATACTTGATGGGACCAATCAACTTCTAAATCATAATCCTGCTCAAAACTTTCTTGGGGTGTTGGACCGAAAGTAACGCTTTTTTCAGCGACCTGAGCAAACAGATTCAACTGTTCCTCTTCCTGTGAAAACTCCTCTACTTCTATCAAAGGAAAATGCCAAAAACCAGCTAGCAGTTTCTCACTTTCGTTTTTCTCAAGTAGATATTGACCGCGGTCATTGCGCACAACCAAAGCCTTGAGATAGATTGGGAGAGGCTTTTTCTTGGGTTCTTTAATCGGATAACGACCCATGGTTCCATTCTGATAGGCTGCGCTAAATTCCTTAACAGGACTTTCTTCTGGTCGAGGATTAACTGGAGCCTCTATATCAGACCCCAAGTCCATCAAGGCTTGATTAAAGTCTCCTGGTCGTTCTGGATCGATTAAGATTTCCATCATAGCTTGGAAGATCTTCCGATTGCTAGGAACGCCGATATCATGTTTGACCTCAAACAAGCGAGACAAAACTCGCATGACATTGCCATCGACCGCGGGCTCAGGTAAATTAAAAGCAATACTGGAAATTGCTCCCGCAGTATAAGGACCAATCCCTTTTAAACTAGAAATTCCTTCATAGGTGTTTGGAAATTGACCACCAAAGTCAGCCATAATCTGCTGGGCTGCTTTCTGCATGTTGCGAACTCGGGAGTAATATCCCAACCCCTCCCATGCTTTTAGCAAACGCTCTTCAGGCACATTCGCCAGACTTTCAACAGTTGGAAACCAGTCCAAAAATCGTTCATAGTAGGGAATGACTGTGTCTACTCTAGTCTGTTGGAGCATAATTTCAGAAACCCAGATATGATAAGGATTTTTACTTCTACGCCATGGTAAAGCCCGTTTGTTTTCATCGTACCAGTTGAGGAGTTTCTCACGAAAAGAAATGATCTTCTCCTCTGACCACATGTCAACTCCGTATTCTTTCAAATCTAACATATATCTAGTATAACATAGAAGCTTCTAACTGTCCTTTTCTTTGTGCTAAAAAAGCCTCTTCTACTAGAGAGGAAGAGACTCCATTTCTTTATTGATTGATCGCCTGAGCTGCTGTGATGAGAGTCAATTTGTAAACATCATCTGGGTTACATCCACGTGATAGATCGTTGACTGGTTTATTCAATCCTTGTAGAACGGGACCGATAGCTGCGAAACCACCTAGACGTTCAGCTATTTTGTAGCCGATATTTCCTGCTTCGATACCTGGGAAGATGAAGACATTTGCTTGACCTGCTACATTGCTCCCTGGAGCTTTTAGGGCCGCTGTTTCTGGAACGAAAGCTGCGTCGAATTGCAATTCCCCATCAATCTCAAGGTCTGGACGTAGATCGTGTGCCAGTTTAGTTGCTTCAACCACCTTATCAACACTATCACCAAAACCAGAACCTTTTGTAGAATAGCTTAGCATAGCGATTTTGGGTTGAATCCCAAACATTTTGGCAGTAATTGCTGAGTTAATAGCAATTTCAGCCAAAGCTTCTGCATCAGGATTAATATTAAGGGCACAGTCACCAAACAAGTAACGTTCTGTACCACGCACCATAAGAAAAGCTCCTGAAGTACGAGTTACATTTGGACGCGTTTTGATAATTTGAAGAGCTGGACGAACTGTTGAAGCTGTTGAGTGAATAGCACCTGATACCATTCCATCTACCAAGCCCATGTAGACAAGCATAACACCAAAGTAGTTGACATCTTCTAGTAGGACCTGACGTGCTTCTTCTTCCGACATTTTTCCTTTACGACGTTCTACGAGCGCAACCACCATGTCTTCAAATTGAGGATAATAATGTGGATCAATCACTTCATAACCATCCATGATCCCTTCGATTTCAAGATAAATTTTAATTTTTGCAGGATTTCCAAGCAAAACAGGAACAACTTCTGTTTCTTTTACCAAGCGTTTCGTTGCTTGAAGGATACGTGGTTCTTCCCCTTCAGGGAGAACAATACGAGCATTTTTGCCAACTAGGTTGGCTTTGAGACTTTCAAAAACTTCCATGAGTTTTCTCCTTTAAGAAAATAAATTATACTCCAAATAGATTTTAAAGAGTATTAGTTGATAACTGAGTAATAAGATTGCTGAAATCATCCGGTAAGGGGCTTTCTAGTTGCAAATCTTGCTCTAGAAAGGGATGATAAAAAGATAAATAATGACAATGCAAGGCCTGACGCTGAATACCGTCGTCTAGGCTACCTCCATAGAGGTCATCTCCCAACAAGGGGAAGCCAATATGAGAAAAATGCACTCGGATCTGATGAGTTCGACCAGTATGCAGGCGAATATCGACTAGGTGAATATTCCCATAAGAAGCCACAACTTTGTAAGATGTATGGGCGTATTTCCCACCTTTGGCGACCCGTCTCGTGATAATGGAGTCCACATCACGCGCAATTGGGGCAATAATTTCCCCTTCTGGCTCCAAAAACCCATCGCCCTTAACCAAAGCGAAATATCGTTTTTCGATAGACTTTCGTTGCAACTGCTTGTCTAAACGTGCATGAGCGTAGCCGTATTTGGCAAAAAGCATCAAACCAGAAGTATCTCTATCAAGCCTAGTCACGATGTGAACTTGCTGGTTTTCATATTCTTGTTTGACATAGTAGCCCTTTATAAAATTGGCAATGGTATTGGAATGATTGACACTGGGGATGGAAGCAACTCCATAAGGCTTATTCAAAACCAGAAAATGGTCATCCTCATACAAGATATCTAGAGGACGATCAATGGCTTCAAGAGTTTCAAAGCCTTCCTCTGCTGGAATGTCAATAGTTACCCTGTCTCCAATATCTAAGAGATAAGTCGCATTTTGAGGTTGGTCATTGACCAGAATAGCCCCACCTCGAAACTTAATCTTAGCCAAAAGTCCCTTGGAAACCTCATGTTTCTTGAGGAAAGTTTTGACTTTGACGTGCTCATCTGCGATAAATTCGAACCTCATTCATCCACCTCGCCGATGAAGGCATCTTTAACACGATTCCAGAAACTAGTGTGGCTTGGTGTCGCTACGAAGTGAATCTTGTAATGGTCGATTTGATACTCAATTCGTTCAATATTACGGAAAGAATAAACGCTGTTATCGACTGATATCGTATGGTAGTCATTGCGTGTCGGTAAGAGTTCAATCTTATCTTTTTTGGGAATAATGATCGATGATCCCAAAGTGCGATAGACTCGGTTGTTAAGACTCGCTATTTCAGTCAACTGCAAGGCCTCAATAGTAGGATGCAAGACAGCTCCACCCAAGGACTTGTTATAAGCAGTGCTTCCCGTCGGCGTTGAAACAGTCACACCATCTCCACGAAAGCGTTCAAATGGAACGTGGTTAATAATGATATCCGCAACCATGGTGCGATCCGATCGACGGATGCTAGCTTCGTTTAATGCACGGAAGGTCTTAACTTCTCCGTTTTCAAGTGTCACCTTGACATTCAAAACAGGATAGGAAACCTTGGCACCAGTATCCAGTTGGAGATTGGTAACCAACTGGTCCAACTCAAAATCGCGATAATCTGTGTAAAATCCCAAGTGTCCTGTATGTACGCCAATAAATCGAACTTTATCTAACTGATTCTCATACTTGTGAAATGCAGACAAAAGCATCCCATCCCCACCAATTGATATGACGATGTCAGGATTGGTGTCGTTGAGTATAAAATGATGTTTTTTCAACTGGTCTTTCAGCTCATACAAAACCTTTTGACTCTGGGGTTTTCTATTTGCAATCAGATCAATTCGTTTACCTGTATTCTTCATCTGTATCGTCACTATTTCCTACACCGTCGTTTAGTTTTCTACTTAAAGGATCAAAGAGCGCCTGTGCTTCCTGAATATCATCACGGATTTTCCCCATTTCTTCATCCAGTTGATAGGCTATTTTCGCCGTGATTTCCAGTCTTTTCTTAATTTCCTCTGGAAAATCGCCCTGATACTTATAATTGAGCGAGTGTTCAATCGTAGCCCAAAAATTCATGGCTAAAGTCCGGATTTGAATCTCCGCCAAAATCGTCTTAGCCCCATTGATGGTGTCAACTGTATACTCTACCACCACATGATAGGAGCGATAGCCCGAAGCCTTACGATGAGTGATATAATCTCGTTCCTGAACGACTCTCATATCATGGCGTTTGCGTAAAATCGCAACAACTTCCTGAACATCATCGACGAACTGCACCATGACCCGCAAACCCGCGATATCCTGTAAGTCATGTTCCAAAGTATCGTAGCCAATCCCTCTGCGATTCATTTTTTCCTTAATACTTTCAATCGGTTTAACACGACCCGTTACAAACTCAATTGGAGAATGCTTGTTTTGCTTACGATACTGTTTGCGAATCCCCCGAAGTTTAATCTTCAATTCACCAACAGCCTGAATGTAAGGATCTAAAAATTCTTCCCATTCTATGGTCATACTTTCTCCCTTGTAATGTTTGATTGCTCTGTCGAAAATCTTTGATTTTTTCAGTACATTCGTATACAATAAATACATTGTCCATTATACCATAAATCGCTTTCAAAGATATAGAAAAGGTTGAAAAAATGAAACATTTAGAAATAGAATTGAAAACACTACTGAAAAAAGAGGAATACGATCATCTAAAAAAACAGTTTTCCCATATCCAACCCGTCCTACAGAAAAACTACTACATTGATACACCAGATTTCCAATTACGTGAGAAGAAGGTCGCCATGCGCATTCGCACCTTTTCAGATTGGGCGGAATTGACCTTGAAGGTGCAACAAACTGTAGGAAATATAGAATACAATCAGAAACTGAATCTTCCAGAGGCTGAATCATACCTGGAAAAACAAAAACTTCCTCAAGGGCTCGTTCTAGAGGAGCTTGCTAAGATTGGTATTGAAAGCCAAGACTGGTTTGTTCTGGGTTGTCTTGCAACTATTCGTTACGAAATGGAAACGTCGATTGGTCTAATGGCACTAGATGAAAGTCACTACTTTGATCATACAGACTACGAACTGGAGCTAGAGGTCACTGATCACGAGAAAGGAAAACGAGATTTTCAGCAATTTCTTTCAGAAAATAGTATCACTTATCAAAAGGCTCCTTCAAAATTAATTCGTTTTATTAAAAGCATGAAAAAATGCTGAAATAATCTCCATTTTCTGGTAAAATAATGGAGATAAAATATTTAGAGTTTACAGAGGACGGTCTATAATGTCAGATAGAAACAACATGAAACTTTTTGCACTTAATTCCAATCATGAAATTGCACAAAAAATCGCAGAAACGGTTGGGGTACCTCTCGGGAAATTATCTTCTCGCCAATTTTCTGATGGAGAAATCCAAGTCAACATTGAAGAGAGTGTCCGTGGTTACGATGTCTACATCATCCAATCAACCAGCTACCCCGTTAGCAACCACTTGATGGAGTTGTTAATCATGGTCGATGCTTGTGTACGTGCAAGTGCCCATAGTATCAACGTTGTCCTTCCTTACTTTGGTTATGCTCGTCAGGATCGTATCGCTTCTTCTCGCGAACCTCTCACTGCAAAACTGGTTGCCAATATGCTTGTCAAGGCTGGTGTAAGTCGTGTTCTAACCCTTGACCTCCACGCTGTTCAGGTTCAAGGTTTCTTTGACATTCCAGTAGATAACCTCTATACAATTCCTCTCTTTGCTAAACACTATTGTGACAAGGGCTTACTTGGACCAGATGTGGTTGTTGTTAGTCCTAAAAACTCTGGTGTCAAGCGCGCTCGTAGCTTAGCCGAATACCTAGATGCACCAATCGCAATCATCGACTATGCTCAAGATGACTCAGAGCGGAGCCAAGGTTATATCATTGGAGATGTTGAGGGCAAAAAGGCTATCTTGATTGACGATATCCTAAATACTGGTCGTACCTTCTCTGAAGCAGCCAAAATCGTTGAACGTGAAGGCGCAACTGAGATTTATGCAGTATCCAGTCACGGTTTATTTGTTGAAGGTGCAGCAGATCTTCTTGACGCTACAAATATCAAAGAAATCCTAGTGACAGACTCAGTAGCAACCAAAGAAAGAACTCCGAAAAATGTGTGTTACATTACCGCTAGCGAATTAATTGGTGATGCTATCGTCCGCATCCATGAAAGAAAACCAGTCAGCCCACTCTTTGCTTACAACAAAAAGAAATAAGGTGATTCTTTGATTTATTTGGACAATGCTGCTACGACTCCTATGTCAGCAGTAGCTATTTCTGAAATGACCAAGGTCATGCAAGAAACTCATGGTAATCCTTCTAGTATTCATAGTCATGGTCGGCAGGCTGGCAAACTCTTGCGAGAAGCTCGTCAGGACTTAGCCCACTTACTAGGAACCAAACCTCAACATATCTTTTTCACTTCTGGCGGTACAGAAAGTAACAATACAGCCATTATCGGCTATTGTCTCCGTCATCAAAATCGTGGAAGACATATCATCACGACAGCTATTGAACACCATTCTGTGCTTGAGACTATTGATTATCTGGTGCAACATTTTGGTTTTGAAGCGACCATCATCCAACCAGTAAATCAAGAAATTACTGCCCAGCAAATTCAAGAAGCCTTACGTGACGATACCATTCTCGTTTCCACCATGTATGCTAATAATGAAACAGGTAGCCTCTTACCTATCGCTGAGATTGGACGTATTTTAAAATATCATCCTGCTGCTTATCATGTTGATGCAGTTCAAGCTATCGGGAAAATTCCTATCCATCCCGAGGAATTAGGAATTGATTTCCTCAGTGCTTCTGCCCACAAATTCCATGGACCAAAAGGAGTCGGATTTCTTTACGCTTCTTCCGCGGACTTTGATTCCTACCTTCATGGTGGAGACCAAGAACAAAAGAAACGGGCTGGAACAGAAAACCTCGCTGCCATTGTAGGTATGGTCGCTGCTCTCAAAGAAGATTTAAATGACCAAGTTGAACATTACCAAAAACTAAGCGCACTTAAATCTACTTTTTTAGAAGAAATTGCTGATTTAGACTACTATCTCAATGAAAGCAAACACCAACTTCCTTATGTTTTCAACATTGGCTTCCCTGGTCAAAAAAATGACTTACTCTTGCTTCGGTTAGACCTTGAAGGAATTTCAATCTCAACTGGTTCGGCTTGTACTGCTGGTATTGTGCAGACCAGCCATGTCCTAGAGGCTCTTTATGGAGCGAATTCCCATCGCTTAAAAGAATCTGTCCGTATCAGTCTTTCTCCTCTTAATACCGAGAACGAACTGAAACAACTGGCACAAACCTTAAAAAATATTATTGGAGATTAATCTAATGGCATTCGAAAAAACCATTAAACTACAAAACTGCCGCTACGACTATACACTTAGTCCATCTGTAAAAAAGTTTACACTAAAAGACAATACTTTCTTTGAAACAAAAGTCGGAAACTACGAACTGACTCGTCTACTTGAAAAAGTTCCTAATAGTGGTGAAGGTTTCCTACTAAAAATTATCATCAACAAAGAGCTTACAGGTGTTAAAATTAATATCACTGACAAATCTGGTCTACGTTTGGTTAATATCTTTAAATCAGAAGATCACCATATCCACCAAGAAAAATTCTACTTCCTCATGGACAGTCTTGTAGAACGCGGAATCTTCACAAAAGAAGAAAGATAGTTTGCTATGTATCGTCTCACATATAAAGATAACTATCAAGTAGAACGCACACTTGAATTTTCCGATTACGAAGAGCTTATGCTATCACTATCAGGCTGTGTCACCCTGCCCGACACTCTCCTAATCAGCTCCTTAACACTGAATGATAAAGTGATTTATCAAGGATTAGTTGGCGATCTCTACCGTTTTTTATCACAAACTAATTTTTCAGATTAAAACTAAGAATTCTCTTAGTTTTTTCTTGTTTTTGTTGATTTTTTCACAATGTTTCTATAAAATAGAAGAATAGAAAGGTTGTGATTTTGTGAAAGATAAACAGTCTGCTATTCCAAAAGCAACAGCAAAAAGACTCTCTCTTTACTATCGAATTTTCAAGAGATTTCATGCAGAAAAAATTGAACGTGCCAACTCTAAGCAAATTGCAGAGGCTATTGGTATCGATTCTGCAACTGTCCGCCGAGATTTTTCCTATTTTGGTGAACTTGGTCGTCGTGGTTTTGGTTACGATGTCAAAAAATTGATGACGTTTTTTGCTGACCTCCTTAATGATAACTCGATTACTAATGTTATGTTGGTTGGAATTGGCAATATGGGGCATGCCCTTCTCCACTACCGCTTCCATGAGCGTAATAAGATGAAAATTATCATGGCCTTTGACCTAGATGACCATCCAGAAGTTGGCACCCAGACACCTGATGGGATTCCAATCTATGGTATCTCACAGATTAAAGAAAAAATCAAAGAAGCAGATGTCAAAACTGCTATCCTAACAGTTCCAAGTGTTAAATCACAAGAAGTTGCCAATCTTTTGGTTGATGCAGGTATAAAAGGTATTCTCAGCTTTTCCCCTGTTCACCTTCACCTCCCAAAAGATGTGGTCGTTCAGTATGTCGATTTGACAAGTGAACTCCAAACTCTCCTCTATTTTATGCGTAAAGAGGATTAGAAAGCGAAAGCATTTATGAAAAAACCAGTTATTGGGATTACAGGAAATGAAAAAGCTCATCCAGATGATGACATCATGATGAGCTATGCAGCAAAAGGCTTTGTTGAAGGAGTCAAGGACGCTGGCGGAATTCCAATCATCCTACCGATTGGTGATCAAGAAATGGCAAGCCATTACGTCGCTATGATTGACAAACTCATCCTAACAGGTGGGCAAAATGTTGATCCAAAATTCTATGGTGAACCTAAAACCATTGACAGCGATGACTACCATCTTCAAAGAGATGAATTTGAATTAGCCCTTATCAGAGAAGCCATCAAACAGAAGAAACCAATTTTCTCTGTTTGTCGGGGTACTCAGCTTTTCAATGTCGCCATGGGCGGCTCGCTTCACCAAGATATTGAGGATCATTGGCAGGACTGTTCAGCCGAATACACGACCCAACGCCTCGTAACAGAGCCTGATACAATTCTCCGAGAAATCTATGGAGAAATCTCTCATATCAACTCCTTCCACCACCAGAGCATAAAAGATCTAGCTTCAAATCTTAAGGTTGTAGCACATGATCCTAAAGATGGAATCATTGAGGCTGTAATAACTACGGACGGCTTTCCTTATCTTGGTGTTCAATGGCATCCTGAATTTCTATTTGAAAATCGTCCCAAGGATAAAACACTATTTGACTATGTCGTTAATGAACTCTAGATCATATCAGTCTTTTCACGGTAACTAAAGTAATCCGAGTGCGAGACAATCAAATGATCCAAGAAAACGATTCCCATCAGTTCGCAAGCTTCCTTTACTAGCTTAGTGACATGGTCGTCATTTCGACTAGGAGATACAGCGCCTGATGGATGATTGTGAACAAGAATCACAGAGGTGGCCATATGCTTGATGGCATAGTGAAGGATTTCCCGTGGTTCAGCAATACTGCGTGTCGCAGAGCCGATAAAAATAGTTTGCTGATGAATGATTTGATTTTGAGTATTGAGATAGAGCGCCACTAGGTGCTCTTGTTTTTTGTCGCCAAGTTCCTGTTGCATTTTCTTGGCTAGCTTTTGACTGCTGAGAATACTTTCCATCTCAAGTGTTTCATGTTTATGAATACGATGCCCTAGTTCAATTACCGCTTGTAGTTCAATGGCTTTAATACGTCCAATACCAGACAGACTTTGCAATTCCTGCAGAGTCATTTTTTTCAAATCAGTTAAGCTGTTGAGACTATTCAAGACTTTTTGGGCAATTTCAAAAACGTTTGCTTGACGCGTTCCTGTTCTGAGCAGAATGGCTAACAATTCTTGATTGCTCAGAGCCTCTACTCCTTCTCTAACCAGTCTTTCTCTAGGCAAAAGTGAATCTTCTTGAAATGAAATACTGTACATAAAAATCCTCCTCACTTTATTATTCGTGAGAAGGATGGAAAATTAGATTTTTTTCTCAATTGGGGCTACACTGGCTAGGAGTTTTTTCAGCCCTACTTCTGGGAAATTGATTTTCAATTCCTGAGTATCACCACTACCTGAAACTTCAAGGACCGTTCCCTCTCCCCACTTCTTGTGGAGAGCAATATCCCCAATAGACCAGTTGGTATCGCTTGAATCTTTTTTATTTCCGGATGTAAACTGTCCAAACGGAAGACCACTTGACTGGATAGAGCTTGGTGCGGCATTTCGTTTCCGTTCTTGAAGGGCCTGAGCTAAGCTCATACCTTGACCGAAAGCAATCCCACCACTGCTATAAGAGGCTTTAAAGCTAGTATTCGCTGGACGGGCCAAACCTTGATACTCAAGCAAGTCCGAACTGATTTCATTGATAAAACGAGTTGGACGATTGTAGTTGGTACGCCCAAAAAGCAAGCGTGAGTTGGCATTAGTCAGATAGAGGATTTTCTCCGCGCGCGTGATACCTACATAGGCCAAACGGCGTTCCTCTTCCAGTTCATCCGGATCTTCTGCTGCACGACTAAGTGGAAAGACATTTTCCTCCATCCCAATGATAAAGACAACTGGGAACTCAAGTCCCTTAGCTGCGTGCAAGGTCATCAAGGTTACTTCTGATGTCTCCTGACTGCCCGAATCCGTGTCTGCAATCAAAGCCAAGTCATTTAAGAAACGACTGAGTTTATCTAAACCTGTTTCTTCTTCCTGACTATCAGGATTGTCGTCAAAATTCTTAGTAACAGATAGGAACTCTTCGATATTCTCAACCCGCGCCTTGCTCTCCAAGGTTGCCTGAGCATTAAGAATATCGACATAACCAGTTTTTTCTAGAACAGCCTCCACCAGCTCGGTGATAGTTAATTGATCCAATTGCTCCCGCAAATCCAGAATCATATTGGCAAAATCCCAGATAGACTGGGCTGCCTTCCCTTTGATTCCTGATAACATGATATTGGCTGAAGCGTCTAGCATAGACATGTTTTGAATATTCGCAAAGTCACGGATTTTCTCAACCGTTCCTGGGCCAATTCCACGTTTTGGTTCGTTGATAATACGCTCAAAACTGATATTATCACTCAGATTCGCAATGAGATTAAGGTAGGCGATAATATCACGGATTTCCTTACGGCTGTAGAACTTGGTTCCGCCGACCATAGTGTAAGGAATATTGGACTTGAGCAGGGCTTCCTCAATAGTACGGGATTGCGCATTAGTCCGATAAAGAACTGCAAAATCCTTGTGGAGGAAGTTTTGAGTGCGACCAAGTTCATCGATGGTTTTGGCTACAAAAACAGCCTCATCCTGTTCGTCATTTGCACGATAGTAAATAATCTGCTCCCCATCGGCATTCTGAGTCCAGAGATTCTTAGGACGACGGTTTTTATTGTTTTTGATGACGTCGTTGGCCGCTTGAAGAATGGTTTTGGTTGAACGATAATTTTCTTCTAGCAAAACCACCTTGGCTTGAGGATAATCTTTCTCGAAATCCAATATATTCTCCATATCAGCCCCACGCCAACCATAGATAGACTGGTCCGCATCTCCAACCACGCAGATATTTTTAAAGCGCGAAGCTAAGAGTTTGACCAGTTGGTACTGGGCATGGTTGGTATCTTGGTACTCATCAACATGGATGTATTGGAACTTCTGCTGATAGTAGGTTAAGACGTCAGGGTTCTGATCAAAGAGACGCAGGGTCAGCATAATCAAATCATCAAAGTCAACCGATTCTGACTGACGAAGTTCTTTTTGATAGGCTGTGTAACACTGGGCCACGATTTGCGTGTACATATCGCCAGCTTGAGCAGCATAAGCCACATCATCAATTAGGTCATTCTTAGCATTGGAAATAGTCCCCAAAATGGTCCGTTCATTCCATTTTTTCGGATCCAAGTTTAATTGCTTGAGAATGCGCTTCATAAGAGTTCGCTGTTCTCCTGGATCTACAATAGTGAAATTACGATTGTAGCCAATATGATCCGCATCACGACGCAAAATACGAACACACATGGAGTGAAAGGTCGCAATCAAACAGTCTTGGGTTGCTGGGTTGAGCACATAGGCACGCTCCTTCATCTCACGCGCAGCCTTATTGGTAAAGGTAATGGCCAAGATATTCCAAGGATTGACCATTTTTTCATCAATCAAGTAGGCGATTCTGTGAGTCAAAACACGAGTCTTCCCAGAACCAGCCCCCGCCATAATCAATAAGGGACCTTCGGTCGTTTGCACCGCCTCAGCTTGACGGTCATTCATTCCATTCAATAATGCGTTCATTTTCTCTTCCTTACTCTTGAAGTCAATGTTTCTATTATATCAGAAATCAGGGAAAATATCTTTACCTAGACTGGTTGCTTGTAGAAGAAAACTCTCTCATCAGCTGAAGATAACTCCTCATATCTAGATAAGAAAAAGAGCTTGGATAGCATTTCCAAACTCTTTAAATATCATCTAAATATTAGAACAATCCTAGAACGGTTCCATCACTTTCAACATCCATATTGAGAGCGGCTGGACGTTTTGGAAGACCTGGCATGGTCATAACATCACCAGTAAGGGCAACGATAAAACCTGCACCCAATTTTGGTACCAATTCACGAATGGTAATTTCAAAGTTCTCTGGAGCTCCAAGTGCATTTGGATTGTCAGAGAAACTGTACTGAGTTTTAGCCATACAGATTGGCAATTTGTCCCATCCATTTTGAACGATTTGAGCAATTTGCGTTTGAGCTTTCTTCTCAAAGTTCACTTTGCTACCACGATAGATTTCAGTGACAATTTTTTCAATCTTTTCTTGGACAGAAAGGTCATTGTCATAAAGACGAGTGTAGTTGGCTGGATTTTCAGCAATAGTCTTAACAACCGTTTCGGCAAGCGCTACGCCACCTTCTGCACCATCAGCCCAGACACTAGCCAACTCAACTGGAACATCGATTGAGGCACAGAGATCTTTCAAGGCTGCGATTTCAGCTTCTGTATCAGAGACAAATTCATTAATTGCAACAACTGCTGGAATACCGAACTTACGGATGTTCTCAACGTGGCGTTTCAAGTTAGCAAAACCTGCACGCACTGCTTCTACATTTTCCTCTGTCAAAGCATCCTTAGCTACACCACCATTCATCTTAAGGGCACGAAGGGTTGCGACGATGACAACTGCATCTGGAGATGTTGGCAAGTTTGGTGTCTTAATGTCAAGGAATTTCTCAGCACCAAGGTCCGCACCAAAACCAGCTTCAGTAACAGTATAATCAGCCAAGCGAAGGGCTGTGCTTGTTGCCAAAACAGAGTTACATCCATGAGCGATATTGGCAAATGGACCACCGTGTACAAAGGCAGGTGTACCGTAAATTGTCTGAACCAAGTTCGGTTTGATAGCATCTTTCAAAATCAATGCTAATGCTCCCTCAACCTGTAAATCACCAACAGTAACTGGTGTACGGTCATAGCGATAGCCAATAACGATGCTAGCCAAGCGCTTTTTCAAATCTTCAATATCAGTTGCCAAGCAAAGAATGGCCATGATTTCTGAAGCAACGGTAATATCGAAACCATCCTCGCGAGGAATACCATTTAGATGGCCACCAAGTCCAACGGTAACATGGCGAAGGGCGCGGTCATTCAAGTCCACCACACGTTTCCAGAGGATACGACGTTGGTCAATTCCAAGCTCATTCCCTTGGTGTAAGTGGTTATCAATCAAGGCAGAAAGGGCATTATTAGCAGTTGTAATGGCATGCATATCCCCGGTAAAGTGAAGGTTGATATCTTCCATTGGCAACACTTGGGCATAACCACCACCGGCTGCACCACCCTTAATCCCCATTACTGGGCCAAGAGACGGTTCGCGAATAGCAATCATGGTTTTCTTACCAATCTTGTTCAAGGCGTCTGCCAGACCGATGGTAATGGTTGACTTCCCTTCACCAGCAGGTGTTGGGTTGATGGCAGTAACCAAGATCAATTTACCAACTGGATTGCTCTCAACTGCACGAATTTTATCAAAGCTGAGCTTAGCTTTGTACTTTCCGTACAGCTCCAAATCGTCGTAAGAAATGCCAAGCTTATCCACAACATCAACGATCGGCTTCAACTCAATACTCTGTGCGATTTCAATATCTGTTTTCATTCAAAACTCCTCTAACCTCTAATGTGATAATTCATTATAACACAAAAAAAGACTTTTAACACCTTTAAACTCTCAAAACGTTCGTAAATATCCTGAATTTCAAGATTTTTAGAGTCCTTTCAAAAATTTTATATGCTTTTATAGTTTTAGACTATAGTATTCCTTCGTTTTATCAAAAATTTATCGCTTTCATTTTACTTACTGTTTATTTTTGTGTACAATAGTTCTATGAAAATTTTAGTTACGTCGGGCGGTACGAGTGAAGCTATTGATAGCGTCCGCTCTATCACGAACCATTCCACAGGTCGCTTGGGAAAAATCATCACAGAAACCTTGCTTGCTTCTGGTCATGAGGTTTGTTTGATAACAACTACCAGAGCTCTTAAGCCAGAACCTCATCCCCATTTAACCATTCGAGAAATCAAAAATACTCATGATCTTCTTTTAGAGATGAAAGAGCGAGTTCCGAATTATCAGGTCCTGATTCATTCTATGGCAGTTTCTGACTACACTCCTGTTTATATGACAGGGCTGGCAGAAGTTGAGGCGAGTTCTAATCTGGAAGAATTTTTAAACAAGCATAATCATCAAGCTAAGATCTCTTCCAATGATGAGGTGCAGGTTTTATTCCTGAAAAAAACACCCAAAATCATCTCTCTAGTCAAGGAATGGAATCCTGCTATTCATCTAATTGGCTTTAAACTGCTGGTTGATGTCTCTGAGGATTATCTCATAGAAATTGCTAGACAGAGTCTTATCAAGAACCAAGCAGACTTGATTATCGCAAATGACCTCACTCAAATTTCAGCAAATCAGCACCGAGCTATCTTTGTTGAGAGAGAGCAACTCCAAACCGTTCAAACCAAAGAGGAAATTGCAAGCCTCCTCCTTGAAAAAATTCAAGCATACGATTCATAGAAAGGAAAGCCATGGCAAATATTCTGATCGCAGTGACAGGTTCCATTGCCTCCTATAAATCAGCTGACCTGGTAAGTTCCTTGAAAAAACAAGGTCATCATGTCACTGTCTTAATGACCGAGGCTGCTACAGAGTTTATCCAACCGTTGACACTACAAGTCCTCTCTCAAAATCCTGTCCACCTTGATGTCATGCAGGAACCCGCTCCTGATCAAGTCAATCATATCGAACTAGGCAAAAGAACCGACCTTTTTATTGTAGCCCCAGCTACTGCTAATACCATCGCAAAGTTAGCCCATGGATTTGCGGACAACATGGTGATAAGTACAGCTCTTGCCCTGCCAGATCACGTCAAAAAGTTAGTCGCACCAGCCATGAATACAAAGATGTATGACCATCCGGCAACTCAGGCTAATCTAAAAACATTAGAGACCTATGGTTATCAGATCATCTCTCCAAAAGAATCTCTACTAGCGTGTGGCGATCACGGCAAAGGCGCCCTAGCTGACCTGAATACTATTTTAGAAAGAATAAAGGAAACCCTCGATGAACAAACGCTCTAACATTGCACCGATTGCTATCTTTTTTGCAGTTATGCTCGTTATCCACTTTTTGAGTTCTCTTCTATTTAACCTTTTCCCATTCCCGATTAAACCAACTATCGTTCATATTCCAGTCATTATTGCTAGTATCATCTATGGCCCTCGAGTTGGAGTTACACTTGGTTTTCTTATGGGACTATTGAGCTTAACGGTCAACACGATTACCATCCTTCCAACCAGCTACCTCTTCTCACCATTCGTACCGAACGGAAATATCTATTCTGCGATTATCGCTATTGTCCCTCGCGTTTTGATTGGTCTGACACCATACTTAGTTTATAAATTATTGAAAAACAGAACAGGCCTCATCATTGCCGGTGCTCTCGGTTCTCTTACCAATACCGTCTTTGTCCTTGGGGGAATCTTCTTCCTTTTTGGAAATGTCTTCGATGGCAATATCCAAAAACTCCTAGCAACTGTCATCTCTACAAACTCAATTGCTGAACTCCTCATCTCAGCCATCCTAACTGTAGCAATTGTCCCACGTCTCGAAACCTTGAAGAAATAAAAAAACAACTCCACTTTCGTCCTGAAGGTGGAGTTTTAGTTTTCACCAGTAAAGGCTCATCTTCTACTCATAAAAAGTTATTTACCAAGGAGTCATTAGTTCAAAATTTTGAAAATATATGAAAATTTTTTGAATTTACCACCTATACTTTTGAAAATTTCCAATAAAATCAAAATAAATTCTTGACATGTCTGTTTATTTATTGTACTATACTTGTGTATATACAGTTAAATGGAGGTTCTTATGGATATACGGAAAAAAACGCAGTTTATGACCATGACTGCACTACTCACAGCAATCGCGATTTTGATTCCGATCATTATGCCTTTTAAAATCGTCATCCCACCTGCTTCTTACACTTTGGGAAGCCATATCGCCATCTTTATCGCCATGTTTCTATCACCTTTGATGGCTGGTTTTGTGATCATCGCTTCAAGTCTCGGCTTCCTGATGGCAGGCTACCCTATGGTTATCGTTCTGCGCGCCTTTTCTCACATCGTTTTTGGTATTTTGGGAGCATTTTACTTAAAAAAATTCCCTGAAACCTTGGATAAACCAAAGGCATCTTGGATTTTTAACTTTGTTTTGGGTGTTGTTCACGCTATTGCTGAAGTACTGGCTTGTATCATCTTCTATGCCACTTCAGGGACAAACGTTGAAAATATGTTTTATGTTCTCTTTGTCCTAGTTGGTTTTGGAACAATTGTCCATAGTATGATAGACTATACATTAGCACTAGCTGTCTATAAAGTGCTTCGAAAACGTCGCTAAAAGGAAAAACTATGACAAAGGATCGCAAACAAGCTCTTCTCAAACTGTTAAAAGAGTCACCAAAAGCTCTCAATGGTCAAACCTTGGCTGAACACTTTCATGTCACACGCCAAATCATCGTCCAAGACATTGCCATCTTGCGAGCCGATGGCGCTCCTATCTTGTCAACCAATCGTGGTTATATCTACAAAGAAAATGATGCCAACCCCTACGTCCACAAACTCTTTAAAGTGAAACATGAACTGGAAGAAATTGGTCAGGAACTTTTGGCTATAGTAGATAATGGCGGACGCGTTCAAAATATCTTAATTGATCATCCCGTTTATGGTGAAATTGAAACTCTGCTCAAACTCACCTGTCGCCGAGATGTCCAGCATTTTCTGGAACAAGTCGAGAATTCTGACTTTAGACCACTTTCTGAATTGACAGACGGCATCCATTACCACCTTGTTGAAGCTGAAACACAACAAGACCTCCACTATATCGAGGAGGCCTTGGATCAGTTAGGTTATTTAGTAAAAGACTAGAAAATTTCTTTCTCCCAGCCGTCCTCTGTACGGTGGCGATAGAAGAACTCTGACTTGTCAGGTGCTTCCATCATTTCCATCAAGGGTAGCATATCATAGGCCAGATCCAAGTTTGGAATCTGGTCTTTTTGCACCCAAGATACTTCTCCTTCTTCTGAGGATTGGAGATTTCCAGTAAACTCTGTCGCCTTATAGCAAACGACGATGTAGCGCCCACCTGTATCTAATGGCCAATTTTTAATGCCGACAAGTTGAGGATTTTGGATAGTCAATCCTGTTTCTTCATAGATTTCACGTATGACAGACTCTGCGAAAGCCTCTCCATTTTCTACATGACCTCCAGGAAAGGCATAACCAGACCAGCGATTCTCTTCAGGAGAGCGATACTGCATAACCACTCGCTGAGTTTCGAGGTCTTCAATCAGACAGATATTGGTTAAAATCGTTAATTGGGAGCGGGACATAAATTTACTCACTTTCTAAGTTGTTATATAACTTTTTTAGACTTAATGTCAGATTTCATGATGAAGGGATTAATCAGCTCATGATAATAGTATACATCATGAAGCAAATATCCTTTTGTTATGACAATTTCTTGTTCCCTAACCTCATAATCAATAGTGATTGGAACAGGAGGATTTGGAATAAAAGCGAAGACGACAATTACAAATAACCAAATATAAAAACTACAAATCGCACTGCGCACTCCTTCAAGGAAGCGATATTTCCCCTTTAAAAAGTAAATAAAAATATGCGAAATAGAGAGAATAATTGGAACAAAAATCCCTGTATTCCACGCTATGGGAATAAATTTCAGTCCAAATATCCCAAATAGAAGATCAAGAATTGCAAAGGACCTCAAAAAGCGAATAAATAGAGTAAAAATTAGAAGAAAGAGCCAAATATTCCAAATAATCGGAGTAAATGATAAACCAAATGACCATAATATGAAATGAGCGATAACAAATGCTATCAGTAAGGAATATAGGACGATATAAATAAGCTTGTTAAAAGTACTCGAATTTTTCACTATTTATTTCTCCTTTAAATTCAAACTACTAACTAATGACTAATATCTATCACTTTTAAATTATCTCGTCTATTATTTTAACACAAATTATTACATATAAAATTTTTAGTTAAAATTACTTCCATAATAGAGCATCTTATGGTTTTGAACCTTTAAAGAAACACTACTACCTGAACGATATCCTTTAGCACCATAGTAGTAAGAAACCTCATAAAAGGCATCTGGCAACTCGGCATTATCTATCCCATTTGAAATAAATCCTGTCAGTCCGCCTTCACTATCAAAATAATCTTTCTCACCCTCTTCTAAAACAGTATCGCGATAGATGATGTATCCTTTAATCATTCCTTTTTCCAGAAATTCATCAATAGGGAGATCATATAAACCTTGAAAAGCTTTCCCTTCCTTACGGTTCTTTTCAATGAGAGCATAATAGTCTTGGATATTTTCAGATTCAGTATCGACACTCCAGTAACTATTCACATATTCTAGATTTGGATTTTCATATTGCTTAAAAAAACTCTCTACCTTCTCTTTATTAGAAACACTGACAGGATGCTGGTTGAGTAGTTTATGAGCCATATCTGAAAATTCTTGTAACATGGTTTTCGTAGTCCCATCATAGGCTAGTTCTTCATCAGTCTTTTGGGGATTGTATTTTGAGGACTTTGGACGATAAAACAAGGCATGACTCACAGTGACTCTACTTCCATCAACCTCTTCACTATAATTGTATTCAATTTTGTATTTTTCAGAAGTCCATTTATCTCTAGAAAACTTCGTAACCTTCATATCTCCTTTAAAACCATACAAATCAAGGGTTCTTCTTACTGCTGTCTCTACCTCCGATTGATTTGCTTCAGGGAAAATGTCATAAGTTGTTGTAAAGAAAAGGAAGGAAAAACGTAGAATAAAGAATAAAGGGACAATATTTATAATACAGAAAATTAAAAGTAACTTTCTTTTCATTACTAGATTCTCCTTATTAATAAAAAGATTATAATTTCTTTGAAGCTTTAATTTTTTCTCAACTCAACGATAAGAAATTTTCGAACTTTCTATCTCTATATCAGGATTGGCAAGTTTGAAATAAGGAGCAATATAGTCTGCATCCGTAACCTTTGGCCCTAGAATAACTTTTGAGTATTTCAAAGGAGCCAGATTGATGTATACAAATAAATCATATCTGCCATTATCTTTCGCGCTTAATACGATATACTTCCTAAAATCATTAATTTGGAACAGGAAATAGGACTCTCTTTCTATATTAAATGACTTTTTCGTACTTGATTTTAGATTTCATAATGAAGGGATTTATTCGTTCATGGTAATAATATACTTCATGAAGCAAATATCAAGCAAATATCCTTTTTGAATGACGATTTCTTGTTCCTGAACTTCATAATCAATAGTGATTGGAACAGGAGGATTTGGAGTAAAGGCGAAAACGACAATTACAAATAACCAGATATAGAAACTACAAAAAGCGCTACGGATTCCTTCTAAGAGATGATATCGGTTCTTAAAATAATCACAAATATTATGCGCCATAACCAAAATAACTGGTAAAAAGAGCCCTGTATTAAATACTATAGGAATAAATTGTATTCCAACTATCCCAAAAAGAAGATCAAGAATTACCAAAGGTCTCCAAAAGTGAATAAACAGAGTAAAAATTAAAAGGAAAAGCCAACTGTCCCAAAGAATGGGGGTGAATGATAAACCAAATATTGAAAGGCAAAATCGATAAGGACAAATGCTAGTAAAATCAGATAGACCATTCTAAAAAAGTTAAATGTTTCATCATGGTATATTCCTCATTTTTTCCATATGATTCTGCAATAGAACGGTTAAGCCAGCAAGGGAGAAAAAGAACAGGTAAGTTGAAATTGGAAACCAGATGTAGCGGTAATCTAAGGATAAGAGGGAAGGCAGAATACCCTTACTGTTTTTCCCACTAACCCCTATAAAAAGATGTACAATTAAACCGATACTATTAAGATAGATAAATAATTCAATAAATCTTTTTAGGGTCACCTTTGCTCTAGACGAGTCTAGAAACAAATAGTCAAATACCCTATAAACTAGACAAAAAAGATTCAGATACAAGGGAAAACTATAATTGATTTCCTTGTAGGGCAATGGAATTGGTAAGATATTAAAAATTTGATTAACACCAAATCCTATCACTAATACCAAACTAAATATAAGACAGAACCCTACTAATTTATGAGAATCTAGCCCCGATGACTTCTTATACTTCGTCTCTTTTACTTTCACAATAACTTCTCCCTATTTAAAAATATATTCTAAAACGTAATCATTTGTTCATTGTGCAATCTGAAAACCAATCACAACTGTCCTTGCATTTAACTCTCTGATTTTGTTGAACTCTTAAATACCATTCTAATTTCAATGATAGGTTTTCCAAGTTCAAGTATTTTTTCTTGGCCATCAACAGTAAAACCCATTTTTTGATAAAAAGCAATGGCTCGCTTATTTTCTTTTAATACCCATAAGAATATTTCAGAGAAATGTTCAAGAGTAGTCAGAGCTTCCGTCATTAACTTCTGAGCAATACCTTTTCCATAATAGTCTTTTAAAACATATAAAGCGATAATTTCACCAGCTTGAATAGTCTCATTACGAAAGTTTCCATAACTGATAAAACCAACTACCTTCATGCCGTCTATCGCAATCAATGTATTTTCTGGATACTTTTGACTAAAGAATCGACATCTTTCTAATGTCATTGTCTCCTGAAATTCTTCAGGCAAAAGGTCGTCATAAGCCTCTCTCCACGTTTGCCAGTGAACGAGGGATTTACCTTCTATCTCTTCAGGAGTTTCCATCTTTTTGATAGTAAGATTCATTTATTTTTCTCCTTTCACTACCCCAACGCCTTCACTTCCAGCATCATATCCCTAATCTGGGCTGCTAGTTCAAAGGCAAGCACTTCGACGGCTTCTTGCATTTGTTTTCATAAATAAAATACTATTGAAAACTATCAATTTTGATCAGGCGGAAATATTTTGAGTAAAAACTCTCTTAATTTGTCATCTTCAACGTAAACCATTTGACCGTACACAGCTCTCGTCAATAGGATATAATATGCATTTTTTACAAATTCATCAATTTGATCAACACCTTTTTTAGCAGCAGTATCGAAAGAATTATCTTTATTTACTTTTATACATTTTTCTTTCTCATCTAGATAGATATCTTTACCAATATAAATGGATGCGAAATCTATATCAAAACCATGGATATCATAAACATTTCCCACTTCTGTTGATTTGTTTGAATAATTTCTAAAATTTTCTCCATCCATACTCCATTTTAATGAATCTCCTTTGGAATTAATTTTTATGAATTCATAATCATTTGCTTTTTTTACTGGTTTACAGTACCCAGCCAAACGAAGTGATTTCTTTTCAGGAAATCTAAATTGCTTCTCTGATACATATTTCACCCATTCCTCTACATTTCTTGCAATTTTAAAATAAGCCGTTTTTCCTAATTTTTCTTTTTTAAAATAAGCCGTTTTTCCTAATTTTTCTTTATAGTCACTTATAAATTCATCATTCAAAATCTCATTAGATTCTATACCTAATAATTCTTTAATAAAAGTAACAAATTCCTTTGCAAATTTTTCAGATTTACCATTTAAAATTCTTAGTTGCGCTTCCAATATATATTCACAAATATTATCTTTATCTATTTCTTGTTCTTTTTCTTTATTTTTATCTTTATCTTTAAATATTTCTTTAATATCAATACCATCAACTTTTCTTAAGCGTTGGGAGTCATCATAAGAAATTATTAGATGTGATTTAGTAAATTTCATTTTGATATAATGTAAAACGGAAGGGTAGTCTAATTTCTTAATTTCTTCTTCAGTGTACTCTTTTTCATTTCCAGTAATGTTATTTAATTTTTTTAGAATATCCGTATCATTTTTTGCCCCTGTAGGATAAACTAATCCTTCAATTAATCTGGTTGTTCGTTGAGCCTCATCAATAATAATATAATCGTACTCAGTATTAGTTTTTGATAATTGATTAAAAGTAACAATGTCAATACCATTATCGTCTGGTTTTAATCCGTAACTTGTTAAAATCTTTTTAAATCGTATTCTATGTGTATTTTTTACAAAAACTGCAATTTTGTTTTCTTTGTTTTCTAATTTTAAACGAGCAATAAGATGTAATAATAGGACAGTTTTCCCTGTTCCAGCCCCACCTTTAATAAGATGAATGTACTTATCACTTGATTCTAAAATCTCATTTAAAATAGAATTTTGATTTTCTGTAAGTTCAAAGAATGGACTTTCCGCAAATAAACTTGAAGTTACTCGCTTTAAATTTGGTTTATCATCAATTAATTTATTTTCTTGTAAAAATTTAAGAATATTATTGATTACATCTTTTTCAACAACTTCTCTTAATGCTTGATATTTTCCAGATTCATTACCTCTATCTTTGTTTGCGAGTAATTTTCCAACGTAATCACCGTCTTTATTCATGTTTACAAAATTTAAAAAATTAAATTCTTCTATAAATGTTAAAATCAAAATTTTTTCGATATAATTTAAATTTTGAGATATATTCTCTCCATAAAAAGCTATATACTCACCATTTATAAATTCTTTAAAACGTTCATAATTTTCTTTTTTTAACTTTTCACTATGCTCTTTAGTTCTCCTACTCACATTAATAGTTTGACCTATATAATAATACCTTCTTCCATCACTTTGAATAGGGGATATATAAATATAAATCAAAGGAAAGTCAGATAGCGCTCTAAAATCTTCATCAGAAATCTCAGGAATAATTTCATCATCTAGTTTGGCCCTAACATAATTAAAATTAGGGTTCTTTTTTGGATACTGACCCCAGCATGGAAATTCATTATTTTCTGTATTTTTCATAAGTTTTCTCCTACCTAATCCAACGCCTTGACTTCCAACATCATATCACGTATCTGAGCTGCTAGTTCAAAGTCAAGCACTTCGACGGCTTCTTGCATTTGTTTTTCGAGTTTTTTGACGAGTTCTTTGCGTTCTTGTTTGTTGAGGCTATTGATATCGACTTCCTTGTCCTCTTCTCTAGCAACTGCCTTGGTCACGGCGATTAGGTCACGGATTTCTTTCTTAATTGTCTGAGGCACGATACCATGCTCTTCATTATAAGCCATCTGGATTTTCCTACGACGAGCTGTTTCATCAATAGCGCGTTGCATAGACTGAGTCATCGTGTCCGCATACATGATGACATGCCCTTCGCTGTTACGAGCAGCACGACCAATGGTCTGGATGAGGCCGCGTTCGTTACGGAGGAAACCTTCCTTGTCAGCATCGAGAATGGCAACCAAGCTTACCTCAGGCACGTCAATCCCTTCACGAAGGAGGTTAATTCCGACCAAGACATCAAAAACACCCAAGCGTAGGTCGCGGATAATCTCCGTACGTTCCAAGGTCTTGATATCCGAGTGCATGTACTTGACTTTGATACCCATTTCCTTGAAGTAGTCGGTCAAGTCTTCTGCCATCTTCTTGGTCAAGGTGGTGATAAAGGTTCGTTCGTTCTTTTCAACACGGGCATTGATTTCACCCAAGAGATCATCAATCTGTCCCATAGTCGGACGGACTTCCACTTCAGGATCCAAGAGTCCTGTTGGACGAATGATTTGCTCAATGACTGTCTCCGTCTGTTCATTTTCATAGTCACCAGGTGTCGCTGAAACGTAAACAATCTGATGTACATGGCTTTCAAACTCCTCACGACGGAGAGGTCGATTGTCCAAGGCTGACGGTAAGCGGAAACCATAATTAACCAGCATTTCCTTACGAGAGCGGTCTCCATTGTACATGCCCTTAATCTGCCCCATGGTCATGTGACTTTCATCAATCATAATCAAGAAATCATCTGGGAAGAAGTCAAGAAGCGTATAAGGAGGCTCGCCTTCGCTCCGTCCATCCATGTGACGAGAGTAGTTCTCAACTCCATTTGTATAACCCATCTCACGTAACATCTCAATATCATACTCTGTCCGCTGTTTCAAACGCTGGGCTTCTAGCAGTTTACCTTCCTTCTCAAAGACAGCTAACTGCTCTTCTAACTCTGCTTGAATTTTCGCAATAGCAACCTCCATGTGGTCGTCATTGGTCACAAAGTGAGTGGCAGGGAAAATCGCCAAATGATCCACTTCTCCCAATACCTGACCTGTCAAAGCCTCAACTTCACGGATACGGTCAATCTCATCCCCGAAAAACTCTACTCGAAAAGCGTGTTCATCACGGGAAGCTGGGAAAATCTCCACCACATCCCCACGCACGCGAAATCTTCCCCGTTGGAAATCAATATCATTGCGCTCAAACTGGATATCCACCAAGTCATTCAAGAGTTTATCACGAGAAATTTCAAGACCTGGGCGCAGACTCACGACGCTATCAGCGTATTCCTTGGGCGAACCCAAACCATAGATACAAGAGACAGAAGCCACAACGATGACATCGTTACGTTCCAGAAGTGCTGAAGTCGCTGAGTGGCGGAGCTTGTCAATCTCGTCATTGACAGAGCTGTCCTTTTCAATATAGGTATCGCTAGAAGGTACATAGGCCTCGGGCTGGTAATAGTCATAGTAGGACACAAAGTACTCAACAGCATTTTCAGGGAAAAATTCCTTAAACTCCCCATAGAGCTGACCAGCTAGGGTTTTGTTATGGGCAATGACCAAAGTAGGTTTATTGACTTTAGCAATGACCTGACTCATGGTATAGGTCTTCCCTGTACCCGTCGCCCCCATGAGGATTTGAGCCTTCTCTCCACCCTCGATATTATCGACCAACTGCTCGATTGCTTGGGGTTGGTCTCCTGATGGTTCATATTTTGACACTAGTCTAAATTTATTATCTGTAATTCGATTGATCATAATTGCCTCGCATGCCTTTTATTTCTTCTATTTTACCATAAATTAAATTCCATTAGATTCTTTATCTATTGACTTTAACAAACCCACATTCTTATGTCATATCTTCTTACATAATAATCATTAAAATTTGCCTTCTGACTTTTTTTCTGTTATAATTAAAAAATATTCAGAAAGGAGACTAAAAATGAAGAAAAAAATCCTAGCATGTTTGCTCATTTTATTTCCCATTTTCTCACTAGGAATAGCAAAAGCTGACACTGTTAAATCAAAGTATATTATTGCAAGTGATTCATCTTTTGCACCATTCGTCTTTCAAAATTCAAGCAATCAATACACTGGTATTGATATGGACCTCATCAAGGCCATTGCCAAAGACCAAGGTTTCGAAATTGAGATTACTAACCCAGGATTTGACGCAGCCATTAGTGCTGTTCAAGCAGGGCAAGCAGACGGTATCATCGCTGGTATGTCTGTTACGGACGCTCGTAAAGCTACATTTGACTTCTCAGATTCCTACTACACTGCTAATACGATTCTCGGTGTAAAAGAATCCAGTACCATTGCTTCTTATGAAGATCTCAAGGATAAGACAGTTGGTGTAAAAAACGGAACTGCCTCTCAAACGTTCCTTACTGAAAATCAAAGCAAATACGGCTACAAGATTAAAACTTTTTCAGATGGCTCATCTATGTATGACAGTCTCAACACTGGAGCTATCGATGCCGTGATGGATGATGAGCCCGTTCTCAAATATTCTATCAGTCAAGGACAAAAATTAAAAACGCCAATCGCTGGAACTCCAATCGGCGAAACAGCCTTTGCCGTTAAAAAAGGAACCAATCCTGAATTGATTCAGATGTTCAATAAGGGGCTTGCTAACCTCAAAGCAAACGGTGAATTTCAAAAAATTCTCGACAAGTATCTAGCTAGCGGAGCAACAACTACTTCTACAAGTACAGTTGACGAAACGACCATCTGGGGCTTGCTTCAAAACAACTACAAACAACTCCTTAGTGGACTTGGAATCACTCTTGCTTTAGCCCTTATTTCATTTGCGATTGCCATTGTAATTGGAATTATCTTTGGTATGTTTAGCGTTAGCCCATACAAATCTCTTCGTCTTATCTCTGAGATCTTCGTTGACGTTATTCGTGGTATTCCCTTGATGATTCTTGCAGCCTTCATCTTCTGGGGGATTCCAAACTTCATCGAGTCTATTACAGGCCAACAAAGTCCAATTAACGACTTTGTAGCTGGCACCATCGCCCTCTCACTTAATGCGGCAGCTTATATCGCTGAAATCGTTCGTGGTGGGATTCAAGCTGTTCCAGTTGGGCAAATGGAAGCCAGCAGAAGCTTGGGTATCTCTTATGGAAAAACCATGCGTAAGATTATCTTGCCACAAGCAACTAAATTGATGTTGCCAAACTTCGTTAACCAATTCGTTATTGCTCTTAAAGATACAACCATCGTATCTGCTATCGGTCTGGTGGAACTTTTCCAAACTGGTAAGATCATCATCGCCCGTAACTACCAAAGTTTCAAGATGTATGCAATCCTTGCTATCTTCTATCTTGTAATTATCACGCTTTTGACTAGACTAGCGAAACGCTTAGAAAAGAGGATTCGTTAATGGCAAAACTTAAAATTGATGTAAATGATTTGCATAAGTATTATGGAAAAAACGAAGTTTTAAAAGGCATTACTACTAAATTCTATGAAGGAGATGTTGTCTGTATTATCGGTCCTTCAGGTTCTGGTAAATCAACCTTCCTTCGCAGCCTTAACCTTCTCGAGGAGGTAACGAGCGGTCACATCACTGTGAATGGTTATGATTTGACTGAAAAATCGACCAATGTCGACCATGTTCGTGAGAACGTGGGAATGGTCTTCCAACACTTCAATCTCTTTCCTCACATGTCCGTCCTAGAAAATATCACTTTTGCACCTATTGAACACAAACGGATGACCAAAGAAGAAGCTGAAAAATTGGGGATGGAGTTGCTTGAAAAGGTTGGACTAGCAGATAAAGCTAATGCCAACCCAGATAGCCTTTCAGGTGGTCAGAAACAGCGTGTAGCTATCGCACGTGGACTTGCCATGAATCCTGATATCATGCTCTTTGATGAGCCAACTTCTGCTCTTGACCCTGAAATGGTTGGAGATGTACTGAATGTTATGAAGGAATTGGCGGAACAAGGCATGACCATGATTATCGTAACCCATGAGATGGGATTTGCACGTCAGGTGGCCAACCGCGTTATCTTTACAGCTGATGGAGAATTTCTGGAAGATGGGACACCTGATCAAATCTTTGATAACCCGCAACACCCTCGTCTGAAAGAGTTCTTGGACAAGGTCTTAAACGTATAAAACAAAACTGTAGGGTTCTCCTTACAGTTTTTTTATTGCGTATTGGATTTTTTGATTTTTTTGAAAATTATGATAAAATAAAAACTATGATAATGAGGAAATCTCATCCCTAGTCCAACTAGGAAAAAATATAGAAATTAGGTAGCTAGATGTCATCAAAGGTTATTGTTACAATTTTCGGTGCGAGTGGAGATTTAGCTAAACGCAAACTCTACCCTTCCCTTTTCAGACTCTATAAATCAGGCAATCTCTCTGAGCATTTTGCTGTTATCGGAACAGCTCGTAGACCTTGGAGTAAGGAATATTTTGAATCTGTAGTTGTCGAGTCCATCCTTGATTTGGCAGATAGTACCGAGCAAGCTCAAGAATTTGCTAGCCACTTCTACTATCAAAGCCATGATGTGAATGATACGGAGCATTACATTGCTTTGCGCCAATTACAAGCTGAGCTCAACGAAAAATACCAAGCTGAACACAATAAGCTCTTCTTCTTGTCTATGGCACCTCAGTTCTTCGGAACCATTGCCAAGCACCTCAAATCTGAAAACATTGTTGATGGTAAAGGTTTTGAGCGCTTGATCGTTGAGAAACCATTTGGTACAGACTACGAAACAGCTAGCAAACTCAATGAAGATCTCCTTGCTGCCTTTGATGAGGAGCAAATCTACCGTATTGACCATTACCTAGGTAAAGAAATGATTCAGAGTATCTTTGCCGTTCGTTTTGCTAACATGATCTTTGAGAATGTTTGGAACCGTGAGCACATTGATAATGTACAGATTACCTTTGCGGAACGCTTGGGAGTTGAGGAACGTGGTGGCTACTATGATGAATCTGGTGCCCTCCGTGACATGGTTCAAAACCACACTCTCCAGCTTTTATCACTTTTAGCCATGGACAAACCAGCTAGCTTTACAAAAGATGAGATTCGTGCTGAAAAGATTAAGGTCTTTAAAAACCTCTATCATCCAACTGAGGAAGAATTGAAAGAACAGTTTATCCGTGGTCAATATCGCTCTGGTAAAATCGATGGCATGAAATACATTTCTTATCGTAGCGAGCCAAATGTCGATCCTGAATCTACAACAGAAACCTTTGCATCTGGTGCCTTCTTTGTAGACAGCGATCGCTTCCGTGGTGTTCCCTTCTTCTTCCGTACAGGGAAACGTCTGACTGAAAAAGGAACTCATGTCAATATCGTCTTTAAGCAAATGGACTCTATCTTTGGAGAGCCATTGGCACCAAATATCTTGACCATCTATATTCAACCAACTGAAGGATTCTCTCTCAGCCTCAATGGTAAACAAGTCGGTGAAGAGTTTAACCTGGCTCCAAGCTCTCTGGATTACCGTACAGATGCTACTGCTACTGGAGCCTCACCAGATCCATACGAGAAATTAATCTACGATGTCTTGAACAACAACTCAACCAATTTTAGCCACTGGGATGAAGTAAGTGCTTCTTGGAAATTGATTGACCGTATCGAAGAGCTCTGGGCTGAAAACGGAGCTCCACTCTACGATTATAAAGCTGGAAGCATGGGGCCACAAGCTAGCTTTGATTTACTTGAAAAGTATGGAGCCAAATGGACTTGGCAACCAGATATCGCCTATCGTGAAGATGGCCGTTTAGAATAGCAAAAATATCCTGCAAGATTGACTTGCAGGATATTTATTTTGTATTAAATCAAACCTTCTAAGAGACCTTTCATAAAGTTTTCGGAGTTAAATTCCCCGATATCATCGATTTTTTCACCGAAACCAATCAATTTTACAGGGATATTGAGTTCTTCGCGGATGGCTAGTACAACACCACCTCGGGCAGTTCCGTCAATCTTAGTCAATACAATACCGGTAACAGGGGTAATTTTCGAAAATTCTTTAGCTTGTACCAAGGCATTCTGTCCAGTTGAAGCATCGAGTGCCAGGAAAGTTTCATGTGGCGCCTCTGGAACGACACGCTTGATAATACGGCCAATCTTTTCCAACTCGGCCATAAGGTTGTCCTTGTTTTGCAGACGACCTGCTGTATCAATCATGAGAATATCAATCCCTTCAGCTACAGCACGTTCCATCCCATCAAAGACGACGCTAGCTGGATCAGCCTTTTCAGGTCCTGTCACAACGGGAACATCCACACGACGGCCCCATTCAGCTAGCTGGGCCACTGCCCCTGCACGGAAGGTATCTGCAGCAACCAGCATGACTTTCTTGCCAGCTTGTTTGTAGCGATGAGCCAATTTCCCGATAGAAGTTGTCTTCCCAACACCGTTAACACCGACAAAGAGCATCACGGTCAAACCATCTTGGAAATGGATTTGTTCATCGTAGTTGCCATCTTTCTCATAGAGCTCAACTAATTTCTCGATAATGACACGACGGAGTGCGTCCGGTTTCTTAGCGTTTTCAAGTTTAGCTTCATAACGTAGCTCTTCTGTTAAGTTTGAAGCGACCTGTACACCGACATCACTCATGATGAGCAGTTCTTCCAATTCCTCGAAGAATTCTTCATCGACAGAACGGAAGTTGGCAAAGAAGGCATTCAAACGAGCACCGAATCCCGTACGAGTTTTCTTGAGACTGCGGTCATATTTTTCCTGTACGGTTTCTTCAACCTGAGGAAGTTCTTCTTCTACTACTTCAGTAGCTAACCCTTCTTCGAACTCTACAGTTTCTTGGTTCTCTTCTTTTAGAGCTTCTACCGTCTCTTGGAATTGTTCCAATTCATCAGATTCTAGCTCAAGATCTTCCTGAGCAGTTTCTTCGACTGGTTCTGGTTCAATCACTTCTTCTAACGAGATCTGAGGGGTTTCTTCTTGAGCAGGTGTTTCTTCCACTTTGTCTCTTGCTGTCTCTTCCTGAGAAGTTTCTTCGTCTGCCGTTTGGTTTTCTTCAACCTCTTCTGACAAATCAAGATTTTCCAGAGCTTCTTTTACGATATCTTCGATTTTCGGCTCTTCTTTTTTTCCGAATAGACGGTCAAATAATCCCATATTTTAGTTCTCCTTTAGCACGTATTCTTCGATAGCCCAGGCAACGGCTTCCTCGTCGTTGGTCATCGGGGTAATGACATTAGCAACTGCCTTAACTGCTGGAACTGCATTTTGCATGGCAACTCCCAGACCTGCCCACTCAATCATGGAAAGGTCATTGGCCTCGTCCCCACAAGCCATGACTTGACTTTGATCGATTCCCAAGTATCTAATTAATTTCGCTAAACCTGTTGCCTTGTGGACATTTTTCGGTGACCATTCCAATAAGAGTTCACGCGATTTGAAGATTTCGTATTGGTCAAACAATTCTGGAGAAATCTGTTGAATCGCTTCATCCAAAGGTTCTTGGGCAAAGGCAGTCACACATTTATTATACGTCATATGACTAGATAGATCCTCAAAAGCGACAGGTACGAAGGTCAGGGCTGGGTTGAACTTAGCATAGAGACTTTCTTGGTCCGACTGGATTTGATAGACTGTACCTTCTGAAATGGCATCTAACGGTAATCCCAGTTTTTCAGTTTCCTCGTATAATCGTGCCACATCGTCGATTGAAAAGACGGTTTTATCGAGAATCTCTCCCGTGTTTTTCTGCACTAGACCACCATTAAAGGTGATGGTGTACTCGTCCTCCTGACCGTCAGTCCCTAGCTCATGGAGAAAGAAATCCATAGCCTTTAGAGGACGCCCTGTTGTCAGTACGATCTTGATGCCACGATCACGCGCAGCTTTGAGGACTTCCTTGGTACGATCTGTCAGCTTTTTATCCGTTGTCAGCAAAGTGCCATCCAAATCAAGTGCAATTAATTTAATATCCGCCATTACAAGCCCTCCATATAAGCCATCACTGACTGGTCCTTATGGTGGCCAATCACTGCTTCTGCTAATTCTAAAATCTCTGGTCGCGCGTTTTCGGGAGCAATTGGATGCCCTACAACCTGCATCATGTGAAGGTCATTGAGATTATCTCCAAACGCCATAACCTGATCCATGCTAAGCCCAAGTTTTTTTGCCAGCTCAACAATGGCCACACCCTTATCAACATAGTCCAAGACAATATCGATGGATTCAAAACCTGTTGTCATGGCTTTCACACCAGAAACATTTTCGTTGACCCAGGCCTCTCCAGCTTCTATCGTTTCTTCAGTAAAGTTCGTAGTAAATTTAAAAATCTCATCCGTGATATCTTCCAAACTCGCTACTTTTTGAATATTTTCATTGTAGTGACGGCTAAACATGAGATAAGTCTCATCCACAGTGTCCAAAACATAACAAGCTTTTTTCCCAGTCAGCAGCATTTTTCTTTCATCAAAATAAGGTGATTTCTTTAAAGCTTCAAAAGTGCTCAAGTAAAAATCCCGAGACATAGTAGCCTCGTACATATCCTCTCCATGAAACTCAACATAGCTCCCATTTTCAGCTATAAAAATCACTTCATCACGTACATCCGCAAATAGCTTTTTCAGGGACAAGATACCGCGACCCGAAGCCACAGCAAAATAAATCCCCTTTTCCTTGTAGGAAACAAGTAAGTTTTTGAGGCGTTCCATATCAAACCGCCCCTCTCCATCTAGAAAGGTTCCGTCCATATCAGTTGCTACAAGTTTAATCATAAAATCCTTCATACTCCAATTGATAAATCTATCTTCTATTATACCATAGATAAACTAAAAAAAGGACTAGTACAGAAGGATTGGTTACTTGTATTACAGTGCTTTTTCGGTAAAGATACTCCACTATCATAATCAAAAGTTGTCTCCTGAAATGATGTTCAAAGCTAAGGGAGTTAACGTAGGAATTTCTACCATCTACTGCTGGATTCATCATGGAAAATTAGGACTAACCAAACAGAACCTTCTTTATCCTAGAAAAGGAAAAACTGTCAAGAAACAAGCTAGTCCCAACTTTAAACCTGCTGGTCAATCCATTGAACAGCGTCCCAAGGCTATCAATCTTCGATTGGAGAATGGACATTATGAGATTGATACGGTCCTACTTACAAGAGCAAAAACCACTGTCTACTGGCCTTGACGGATCAAAGGAGCAGACACCAAATCATTCGATCAATTCCAAATAAAATCGCTGAGTCTGTCAATCAGGCTCTAAAACTCATCTTAAGACAACACAAGATTCTTTTCCATCACGGCAGATAATGGAGCTGAATTCAACCGCTTATCTGATGTGTTTTCTAAGGAGCATATCTACTATGCACACCCCTATGCCTCTCGGGAAAGGGGAACCAATGAGAATCACAACAGGCTCATTCGTAGATGGTTACATAAAGGAACCAAGAAAACGACTCCTAAAGAAGTCGCCTTCATCGAAAATTGGATCAACAACTATCCTAAAAAATGCTTGGACTACAAGTCTCCCAGAGAAGACTGCTTGCTGGCTAACTTGAAATTTAGCTTTAAACTAATAATAGACTTTTACCCCTAAAATTGATAAAATAAAAAAGAAAATAATAGAAAAGGAAACTGTAAATCGCTATGATGAACATGCAAAACATGATGCGCCAAGCACAAAAACTTCAAAAACAAATGGAACAAAGTCAAGCAGAACTCGCTGCTATGCAATTTGTTGGAAAATCTGCTCAAGACCTTGTTCAAGCAACTTTAACTGGAGACAAAAAGGTGGTCAGCATTGACTTTAACCCAGCGGTTGTAGATCCAGAAGACCTAGAAACCTTGTCTGATATGACTGTTCAAGCCATCAACGCTGCTCTAGAACAAATCGACGAAACGACTAAGAAAAAACTAGGTGCTTTCGCTGGAAAATTACCATTCTAATCACCTACAGAAAAAGGAGGAAGGTTCACTTCTCCTTTTTTTCTCTGTTAGAAATTAAAGAACTCCGTAGCTTTTTTCAAAAGGAGATCGGTGTATTCTGGATCTTCCTGAGCTGCTGCTAAAGTCTCTTGTAGCATTTCCATGTCATCTGTAATCATCCCATCCACTGACAACTGCAACGATTTATCAAGTGCGTCAGAGCTATTGATGGTCCATACGTAAAGCTTTTGTTCCGTATACCAAAGTTTAGTAACAAAATATTCATCCAATGTTGAATACTCCATGGTATAGCCAGTTGCCTTGGTTTTTGGGAAAATACTATTATAAGGCAAGATGAAATAAGCTGGAATAGTCGAATCATATTTCAAAACTTGGTCAATCACATGATAGTCTAGTGATTGCATCTGATGACCATACTGCTTGATAATCGTTCCATACTTCTCTAGAAAACGTTCCATCATTTGTGGACTGTCTTTTTTACTGGTTTTAATTTCAATCAACAATCTTTGATGAAGTTCATTCGCGCGATTGAGATAGTCATCAAAACTAGATATCTTGGTTCGATAGCCATTTTCAGAAATATCTAACCCTGTCAACTCCTCTAGGGTCAAGTCTTGAGGTCTGGCATTGATACCTGCTAAGTTCTTAAGATTGGCGTCATGCATCATCACAAACTGACCATCTTTGGTCTCCTGTACATCCATTTCAATCAAATCTGGCTTCAGTTGCGCTGTTTTTTCCAAAGACTGTACAGTGTTTTGTACACCATTTTTATTGCTTACTCCCCTATGTGAAATCACTAAAGGCGTGTTGGTATCAGGAGCTTCCAGATAGATATAACCTTCCAGCGCAAAAAAGATACTAGCGCAGCCCATAACTCCCCATCTCATCAAATGGTCCTTTTTTCTTCTTGGCATAATCTCTAGCTCCTCTCCTGTCAAAAAGGAGACAAACTTAACAAGAAAATAGGTCAACGCCATATAGTGGATGTTTTTTATCAAGACAAAGTTGATAACTCCAAGAATCAGTGATTCTTTCTGTGTTAAATTGTCAATTACAATCTGTCCTATTAGCAAGGGAGTCAAGAGGAGGAAGAAAAAGAGATAGGTTTTAATAATAATGAGTAGCAAGTTCCAAGCATAAAAGAGAACTTGTTTTTTTGTCTTTTGTAGGCTATATTTTACTCCTTCTCTCACAGTCCTCTTTTCAAAGAGAATCTTCGGAAGGGCAAACATGAGTCGGACAGACACATAGAGCAAAATCCAAGCAGAGGCAAAAATCATCAAGCCCACTAGCCAGTACTTGTCTTCCAGATAAGTCACAATAAAGTCTGGAATGACGATTTTATTCAAGTAATAAATTTTTAGAATTTTCCTTATAAAAGGAAAGAGCATGGCCACATAGAAAAAAACAAAGGCCATCTTACAGAAGCTCAAGCGTTTCACAAATAGAAAACTCTGGTGAAATACTTTGCGACTGTACTCAATCAAGGTTCTCTTTTCGTGGTAGAGAAGGTGACGCGCCCCAATAAAGAGGAGGCAAATCTGGAAATAGGCCACCAAAAGATTGATTACAATCAAGACGAGAAAGGCCAGACTGATTAATGGCGAACTCGTGATAATGGCAAAAATATTATTGTAAGAAATAAACAAATAGCCCGTCTGGCTGAGTAAAAGACCAGCAAGAAACGAATTGAGAGGTAACCACAAATACTCCACCATCATGAAAATTAAGAAAAAGAGGAAGAGAACTTTATCTAGGTTGAGGTAAATTTTCCTAAAACCTAGTTTTTTAGGTTTTTCAGGTTTCATAGGCACTCCTAGTCTAGAAATTGAGATAAATCTAACCCGCCAAAGGGATTCATAGATAGATTACTCTGTTCTTCTAACAATAGTTTTCCTTCATCCGACTCCAAAAAGGCTTCATAAACACGCGCCGTCATGCGGGCATCTTCTAAACTATTATGCGATTGACCTTTAAACCCTAAAAAGTTCGCAACAGTTTGCAGTTTGAGATTAGCTATGCCGTGTAGGTCAGAACTACGACGTTCAAAAGCCTCATCATATAGGTCGACCTTGTACTGGTCACGATAGTCCAAGCCATGCTCCAAGAGAATAGGTAAATCACTCTTGGCTGCATTGTAGCCAACGATAGGTGAATTGCCAACAAATGCCTGAAAGTCCTGTAAAACTTGTTCTACTTTTGGCGCATCTTTCAAGGTTTCAGCTGTAATTCCTGTCAAACCATTAATAAAACTCTTTAAAGGCACGCTGGTATGGACATAAGAATCAAAGGCACCTATCTCTTGACCATCTTGAAAACGAACTGCTGATACCTGAATTAAATGGGTAACCCCTTCGTGTTGATTAAATTCTAAGTCAAAGGCGATATAGTCTCTTAATTTTTCCATCTTTTACCTCAATTCCGACTCAATTTAAACTATAAATAAGAAAAGAAGCTATTAGGTTAGTGAATAACCCAAACAGCTTCTTTATTTTCCTCCAAATAGGCGAGCAAAAAAGCCTTTTTTGGTTGCTTGGACTTCTTCTTTTGCTTGGTCCAACTCGAGTTTCAAGGTTTCTTGATCCTTCATGGCTTGAAGAGTTAACTGTTGCTGTTGGTCCAATTGTTTGTCCTTTTCTGCAATCTGGCGGTCTTTGATGCGCATCTGCTCATCTTTTTCTGCCAGTTGCTGGTCCTTGGCCTTGAGTTGCTCGTACAAACGAAGAATTTCAGCGTTTTTCTCATCGACCAAGATTTCCATCAGTTCGCGTTGTTTGACATCATCACTGACTGGTTCATCTTCAAAAATCGTTTTTTTATAGATTTCTTCTAGCTTGATCAAGCCACTTCGAGTAACTACTGTTACACCTTTGTCATTTTTTTTCGTGTCCTCTTCTGGAAGTTCTTTGACACGATTGTTGATTGCCTGACGAGATAGTCCTAAGACCTCTGCAATCTCGCTGACGGTCATTTCAATACTCATAATATCCTCTGAAACTTTTCTAGCTTTTCTTTATTTAAATCTTATCATAAGCTAGATAAACTGTCAAATTTCCGCTTAATCCAAGGCCTTTAAAAAGGCTAGTAAGACTTGGGCAGAACGATGTCCAGCTTCGATAATAAACTCATCAAAAGAGATAGAGGCTTCGTGATTGGCATTGTCACTCATAGCGCGAATGACTAGAAAAGGTAGGTCAAGAGCCTGAGCCGCCTGAGCAATGGCTGCTCCTTCCATTTCAACTGCTAAAACATCTGGAAAGTGGGACTGGATAGTAGCAATCTTATCTTCTCCAGCTATAAAACTGTCCCCTGTAGCAATCAAGCCTAGGTGCCATGTCTGTTCTAACTGAGATAAGTTTTCTTTAATCCTAGCGATAAACTTCTGATCTGACTCAAAGTAAAGAGGTTGACCAGCCATCTGACCATAAGCATAGCCAAAAGCAGTCACATCCACATCATGGTAAGCCAACTTATCCGCAATCACTACATCTCCAACGGCAATCCCTTCTGCAAGTGCACCTGCTGATCCTGTATTAATAATGGCTTCTACTTGGAAATGATCAGCTAACACCGCTACACTCATAGCCGACATGACCTTTCCAATCCCACTCTGAACTAGGACAACTTCTGTATTGCCAATAGTGCCAGTGTAGTAGGTATTTCCCATGACTTGGACTTCTTGATGTTTGTCCAAATTCTGAGTCAAATGTATCAGCTCTTCTGGCATGGCAGCAATGATTCCAATTTTCATTTCATTTCCTTTCAATTACAAGAGTTTCATTGCCAAAACTAGCAAAATCAAAAGTAGGATGACTGCAAACAAGATGCGATTGAGTTTCGAATTAAAAACATTTCTCTTGGTGTTCTCAATACGACGGCTCTTATGAATCGTTGGCTCTACTTCGATTGTAAGTGTATCTTGACTAAAACCATGATCTCTAGAACGTGAATAACCAAAATTTTGTGAAGCTGTTGGTAGGATCTTTGTTTCCTCATCATCTTGAAGAGGTGCTCCTGAGATTTTCTCACCTCGGTTGGCACGTTCAATCATTTCGTCTGTTAATAAAGGTTTTCCCATGGGTTTCTCCTCTATTTCTTTTGTAGTTCCCAGTACTGGATTGCCATGATAGTCTTAGCATCACAGATATGACCTGACTGGATCAGGTTCTTGGCTTCCTCTAGACTGACTTCTAAAACTTCCAAGGTTTCATCATCATCTTGTGGACGAGGATTTTCCACCTTGACCAAATCACTAGCAAGGTAGAGTTTTAGTTTTTCATTACAAAATCCAATCGCAGAATAGAAATCGTACAACAGTTCTAACTTAGCTGTGTAGGCAACCTCTTCTTCCAATTCTCTAAGAGCCGCTGCCATTGGATCAGCATTTTCACCAAGTTCTAGTTTACCAGCAGGAATCTCATAAGAAACCGCCTCGATAGCCTTTCGGTATTGCTTAACGAGAACGATTTTGTCCTCCACTGTCACAGCTAGTACACAAACAGCTCCATTGTGAAAAATCAAGTCACGTTGGGCAGTACCCTTTCCTTCTGGTAGTTCCACCTGGTCTTGTACTAGTTTGAAAATAGGACCTTGATAGATTTCCTTTCGGTGAATCGTTTTTTCTTCAAATTCCATGACAGACTCCTACTGGTTCTTTGGATGATGAGGGAGGCGAGTCGCATATTCATCTTTGTTGACCTGACGTCCACGGCCGATAGCAATAGCATCAGCAGGAACATTCTTGGTAATGGTTGAACCCGCTCCAACCAGAGAATTATCCCCAAGTTCTACAGGAGCAATAATGGTTGAGTTTGAGCCAACAAAGACATTGTTACCAATGACAGTTTTGTACTTATTTTTCCCGTCGTAGTTGACTGTAATCGTACCTGCACCAAAGTTAACATGGCTACCCACTTCACAGTTTCCGATATAGGTCAAATGACCCGCCTTGGTATTTTCACCGATTGAAGAGCCTTTAACTTCAACAAAGTTTCCAATGTGAACTTGAGTACCAAGACTTGAACCTGGACGAATGTGTGCATAGGGGCCGACTGTCACACCGTCCGCAACACTACTTTCCTCAATCATAGAGTTGGTAATGACAGCTCCTGCTCCGATAGTGCTATCCACGATATAAGTTCCATTTGTTAAAATAGTCTCCGCACCAATCTTCGTTTGACCTTTCAAGGTAACGTTGGCTTCGATTTGGACTTCAGGAGCAATCTCGACATCAATGTCGATGTAAGTTGCATCTGGATTAACAAAGCTGACACCATTGACCATATGTTTTTGATTGATACGGCGGCGCATCACTGCTTCCGCAGTCGCAAGAGCTACACGGTCATTTACTCCAAGACTTTCATCAAAATCCTTGAGAGTATAAGCGCCAACCTTCTCACCCGCATTACGGAAAATACCAATCACGTCAGTAATATAGTACTCACCTTGGGCATTGTTAGTGTTGATGTTTTTAAGGGCTTCAAAAAGGCGTTCATTGTCAAATACGTAAGTTCCAGTATTGATTTCCTTGATTTGTTTTTCAAAATCAGTGGCATCTTTCTGCTCGACAATGCGAAGAACTTCAGCATTATCGTTGCGGACAATTCGACCGTATCCAAAAGGATCTGCCGCTTCAGCTGTTAAAATAGTCGCCACATTTTTGTGATTGATATGGAAATCCAAGAGATTTTTCAAGCTTTCACCTGTAATCAGAGGAGTATCTCCAGCGATAACCAAGGTGTGTCCAGAACGATTTTGGAGAATGGGCTCTGCCATCATGACAGCATGCCCTGTTCCTAGTTGTTCTGATTGGGTAACAAAGTCTGTCTGACCAGCCAAGACTTGCTCAACTAGCTCAGCCTTGTGACCAACTACAGTAACTGTTTTTTCAGGTTGAATAGCACCAACACTACGAAAAACGTGTTCCAACATCGAAATTCCTGCTACTTTATGAAGTACTTTGGGAAGATCTGATTTCATGCGAGTACCTTTACCCGCTGCTAAAATAATGGCATAATTTGACATACTATTCTCTTTTCTGTAAAAATTCCCTTATATTATACCATAATTTTACTTTTAAAGAACAAACAAACAGGTGCTTTCCTGAAAATCTCCCCTACTTGTCTACATTTCTAAACTGTTTCCTTTGATTTTTTTAAATTTTTACGATAAACTAAATAAATATGAGAAAACAAATTCATCCTGCTATTATTTTTAGTTTATTTGGAATTTTCATAGCGATTTTACTCCTCAATAGACCAAGTTTTGAGGACCATCCTATCAAAACTAAACCAAATGCTCTTCAAGTTGAAACACAAGCCTTGCATAATCTTGACAAGCCCATTATCGATGTCTCTGGTTGGCAAAGACCTGAGGAGATCAACTATGACACCTTATCTCAAAACATTTCTGGTGTTATCGTTCGCGTGCACAATGGGGCTCAGCACACTGAAACAAATGATGCTGCCTTTATCAATGGTGTCGATAAAGCCTATAAAAATCATATAGCAGAATTTCAAAAACGCAATGTCCCTGTGGGTGTTTATGCTTACGTTGCTGGAAAAAGTAAAGAAGATATGGAAAAGGCTGCTGAAGTCTTTTACAACGCTGCTTCTCCCTACAATCCTAGCTACTACTGGTTAGATGTTGAAGAAAAAACAATGTCCGATATGAATGAAGGTGTTGAAGCCTTTCGTGCCAAACTGGCAGCTCTCGGCGCTAAAAACATCGGCATCTACGTTGGGGTTTACTTCATGCAAGAGCATAGTATCAATACAGATAAGTTCACTGCTATTTGGATCCCTTCCTATGGAACTGACTCTGGTTATTTTGAAACTAAGCCAAATACTGATCTGGACTACGATCTCCACCAGTACACTTCTAAGGGGAGAATTGCAGGATTTGAACATCATTTGGACATCAATCTGATTTCTACTGACAAAGACAAGGAAGAAACCTTCAGAAAACTATTTTTAAGACCATAAGACAAGTGAAAATAACAAACTTTTTCACTTGTTTTTTCATTTTCTCCCTGTCTGTGTTATAATTGATAGCATAGAGAAAGAATTTTACGAAATTGAGGATTTTATTATGTTTTCATGGATTGCACGAGTTATTAAAGGAATCGTCATCGCATTAGGATTTATCCTACCTGGAATTTCTGGCGGTGTTTTAGCAGCTATTTTGGGAATTTACGAGCGAATGATTGGCTTTCTGGCTCACCCCTTTAAAGATTTTAAAGAGAATGTCCTATACTTTATTCCAGTAGCTATCGGGATGTTGCTAGGCATTGGTTTGTTTTCCTATCCAATCGAGTATTTGCTAGAAAACTATCAAGTCTATGTTTTGTGGAGCTTTGCGGGAGCTATCATCGGTACAGTTCCTAGCCTCCTTAAAGAATCTACTCGAGAATCTAATCGTGATAAGATTGACCTAGTCTGGTTCTGGACTACCTTTATCATTTCTGGGTTGGGTCTTTACGCGCTCAATTTTGTCGTAGGGTCACTCAGTGCTAGTTTTGCAAACTTCATCTTAGCAGGTGTTCTTTTAGCTCTTGGTGTCTTGGTGCCTGGTTTAAGTCCGTCAAATCTACTTTTGATTTTGGGACTGTACGCTCCAATGCTGACTGGTTTTAAGACCTTTGATTTGTTTGGTACCTTCCTTCCCATCGGGATTGGTGCAGGAGCAACCCTCATTATCTTTTCAAAATTAATGGATCACGCCTTGAACAACTACCACTCCCGTGTTTATCACTTTATCATTGGGATTGTTCTATCAAGCACCCTCTTAATTTTGATTCCAAATGCTGGAAATGCTGAAAGTATCCAATACACTGGACTTTCTATTGTGAGCTATGTACTCGTTGCCTTCTTCTTTGCGCTTGGCATTTGGCTTGGTATCTGGATGAGTCAATTGGAGGATAAGTATAAATAATGGCAAAGAAAGTCAAGATTAAAAAAACCTTGGTCGAACAAATCTTGACCAAGGCGGGTATTGAACACACAGGCATTCAAATCAACGCGCTTGAGGGTGAACTACCTTCGGAATATGATCGAACTCATATCTTTAAAACCTTGGCTCTTTTGGGAGACAAGACAGGACCGATTATTGGAATTGTTCCCATAACAGAACACCTCGCTGAGAAAAAACTAGCAAAGGTTTCTGGCAATAAAAAAGTGAGTATGATTCCGCAGAAAGACTTAGAAAAAACGACAGGCTACATTCATGGGGCAAATAACCCTGTCGGCATTCGCCAAAAACACAATTATCCAATTTTTATTGATCAGACTGCTTTGGATTTGGACCAAATGATCGTCTCTGCTGGGGAAGTCGGACATAGTATCATCGTACGCCCTCGAGACTTGGCCAGCTTTGTAAAAGCGGATTTTGCAGATATCTTGGAGGACAGTAAGTAATGAAACTCTATTTTGTTCGTCATGGTCGCACTCTCTGGAATCTTGAAGGACGTTTTCAAGGTGCTAGTGGGGACTCTCCCCTTCTTCCAGAGTCTATTGATATCCTAAAGCAACTTGGCCAGTATCTCAAGGAAATACCTTTTGATAAGATTTATTCAAGTGATTTACCTCGAGCGGTCAAATCTGCTGAAATTATCCAAAGTCAACTCCAGACACCCTGTCCTTTAGAAAGTATTCCTGACCTGCGCGAATGGCAACTTGGAAAACTTGAAGGTTTAAAAATCGCAACGCTCAATGCCATCTATCCACAACAAATCAAGGCTTTTCGTTCAAATCTGGCTCAGTTTGATACGAAGATGTTTGAAGCGGAATCCCTCTACTCTACGACCCAGCGTACTATTCAATTTATCAAATCTCTGAAAGGAAGTCCGGCTGAAAACATTCTAATCGTCGGTCATGGGGCAAATCTCACTGCTAGCCTTCGAACACTTTTAGGTTATAAAGAACCCCTTCTTCGAAAAGATGGAGGTTTAGCAAATGCTAGTCTAACAGTTTTAGAAACCGAGGATTTTGAAACCTTCACTCTGGAAAGATGGAATGATACTTCCTATCAAGAAAAATAATGGAACTTGATCTTAATGGTTAAGTTCTTTTTAGTTTTCAAAGAATATCCGTGAATTTCTCTGCTATTTATGATAAAATGGGAGTATCGTAAAAAATGACTCATCGTATTCAATTTTGAGTAAAATTAGGAGGAACCCATGTCTATAGAACATATGGAAGAACTAAATGACCAGCAGATCGTTCGCCGTGAAAAAATGGCTGCGCTCCGTGAACAAGGAATCGATCCCTTCGGAAAACGTTTTGAACGTACTGCTAACTCTCAAGAACTAAAAGACAAATTTGCAGAACTTGATAAAGAACAATTACATGAATTAAACGAAACTGCTACAATTGCAGGTCGCTTAGTAACCAAACGTGGTAAAGGTAAAGTCGGTTTTGCCCATCTTCAAGACCGAGAAGGTCAAATCCAAATCTACGTTCGTAAAGACGAAGTCGGTGAAGAAAACTACGAAATCTTCAAAAAGGCTGACCTCGGTGACTTCCTTGGTGTCGAAGGTGAAGTGATGCGTACAGATATGGGAGAACTTTCTATCAAGGCAACTCACATCACACACTTGTCTAAAGCACTTCGCCCGCTTCCTGAGAAATTCCACGGTTTAACTGACGTTGAAACAATTTACCGTAAACGTTACCTTGACTTGATCTCTAACCGTGAAAGTTTTGAGCGCTTTGTCACTCGTTCAAAAATCATCTCTGAAATCCGTCGTTACCTTGACCAAAAAGGCTTCCTTGAAGTGGAAACACCTGTTCTTCATAATGAAGCTGGTGGGGCTGCTGCTCGTCCATTTATCACTCACCACAATGCCCAAAACATTGACATGGTACTTCGTATCGCAACTGAGCTTCACTTGAAACGCCTCATCGTTGGTGGTATGGAACGTGTTTACGAGATTGGGCGTATCTTCCGTAACGAAGGAATGGACGCCACTCATAACCCTGAGTTCACTTCTATCGAAGTTTATCAAGCTTATGCAGATTTCCAAGACATCATGGATTTGACTGAGGGCATTATCCAACACGCTGCTAAGGCAGTTAAGGGGGATGGTCCAGTAAACTATCAAGGAACTGAAATTAAGATCAACGAATCATTTAAACGCGTTCACATGGTGGATGCTATCAAGGAAATTACTGGTGTAGATTTCTGGCAAGAAATGACCTTCGAGGAAGCTAAAGCTATCGCTGCTGAGAAGAAAGTTCCAGTTGAGAAACACTACACTGAAGTCGGTCACATCATCAACGCTTTCTTTGAAGAGTACGTTGAAGAAACCTTGATTCAACCAACCTTTGTCTATGGACATCCAGTAGCTGTGTCTCCACTCGCTAAGAAAAATCCTGAAGACGAGCGCTTTACCGACCGTTTCGAGCTCTTCATCATGACTAAAGAATACGGTAATGCCTTTACCGAGTTGAACGACCCAATCGACCAACTTAGCCGTTTTGAAGCCCAAGCAAAAGCTAAAGAACTTGGTGACGACGAAGCAACAGGTATCGACTACGACTACATTGAGGCTCTTGAATACGGTATGCCACCAACAGGTGGTTTGGGAATCGGTATTGACCGCCTCTGCATGCTCCTCACAGATACAACTACTATCCGTGACGTATTGCTTTTCCCAACAATGAAATAAACCCTTATCCTCTGGTTTTGCCAGAGGATTTTTTGATAAGAAAAGAGACTCAATTTGAGGAAAAAATTTAGAAAATCTTTCCAGAATATAGTGAAATGAAATAAAATCTGAACAAATTGATTGGAAAAGTCAAATCAATTTCTAGCAATGTTTTAGAAGTCACAGTATACTATTCCAGATTTAATACGCTATATTAAATGGCTATCATGCGCTTTCCCAATTGATAAAAAGACTACGTTTTGCTAATCAAAACGCAGTCTCATCCACTATTTTATCTCACTGTCCTTCTTGTACTTCTTTGGTTGCTACATCTTCTCCAAACCATTTTTGACTAATTTCTTGGAACTTACCATCCTTGTAAAGACTAGAAAATCCTTCATTTATCTTATTAACCAGAGTTGTATCTTCCTTACGTGCTCCAACTGCAAAAGCTTCTGTTTCTAGTCCAACTGTAAAGACATTATAATCGTTTAAAACGCCTTCTGCTTCTAAATAATAGTTTGCATAGACACGATCAATCAATAGGCCGTCAATTCGATCGTTTTTCAAATCAATCAAGGCTTCATTAAAAGTTTGGTATTGATTCGCTTCATTATTAGCGACAATATCCTTCAAAATCGCTGGCTTTCCTTCAAAGTCCGCATAACCAGATGAACCAGCTTGAGCTCCCAAAGTCTTTCCAGTCATATCTTTTGCAGTCGTGATACCTGACGATTTCTTAGTAACCAATACCTGCTCATTCTTCATATATGAGTTACTGAATGCTACCTTTTCACGACGTTCGTCTGTAGCGGAATAGCCATTCCAAATCAGATCAATCGTTCCTTTTGTCAATTCAGCTTCTTTCAAATCCCAATCAATCGGTTGCCAATTTACCGTAATTCCGTATTTTTCAAAAACAGCTGTAGCTAAATCAATATCAAATCCTGCATAGGAACCATCTTTCTGAGCAAATCCCATTGGAACAAAAGTACTATCAAACCCAATAGTAATAGACTTGTTAGACTCGTACTTAGACCAATTATCTCCACTAGTTTCACTAGAATTTTTCCCACAAGCTGCTAAGAACAAAGCAGTCATTAGACTAACTAATACAAGCATCAATTTTTTCATCATTTTTCCTCCTATTTAGGCTCTACTTTTAATAATACATCTGCAACATTTTCAGCGAATTGTAAATCGTGGGTAACCACAATTTGCGTCATCCCAAGTTCCCTATTTTGCAAAATCAGTTTTTCCACTTCCAAGCGTAATTCTGGATCCAAGGCAGAAGTTGGTTCATCGTAACCAATGATTTCTGGGTCAATCATCATAGCACGCGCCAAAGCCACCCGCTGCTTTTGCCCACCTGATAATGAAAATGGATAAGCATCTGCGTGCCCTGCTAGTCCTAACTGTTCCAAGAGTCCACGCGCCTTCTTCTCAGCCTCTTCCTGCTTCATTCCCATAGTTTTCACAGGCGATAGGGTCAAATTGTCCAGAACTGATAAATGAGGGAAAAGTTGAAAATCTTGGAAGACAAATCCTAGTAGGTTGCGCTTTTCTAGTTCGTCTAAAGCTAGCGATTCGCCGTTATAGTAGATTTCTCCCGAATCGATAGTTTCCAGTCCAGCTAACATACGTAATAAGGTTGTTTTTCCACCTCCTGATGGACCTACGATTGCCAGGATTTGCTTTTCAGGAATTGATAGGCTGAAATTAGTTAAGATTTGTTTGCCACCAAAGGCCTTGTTGATGTTTCTTAATTCTAACATGGTAACCTCCTATCTATAGTAACTGTACTTCTTCTCAACTTTTTTGGCAAGGATAGTCACAATACCAATCAAAATCAAGTAAATTGCTCCTGCCAAGAACATAGGAACCAGACTAGCATCACGGTTAGCTGCTGTACGACTAGCCAAAATCAAATCTGAAATCCCTAAAGCATAGACCAGAGAAGTATCCTTGACCAAACTCATGACTTCATTAAATACACTAGGAAGAACAATTTTGGTCACCTGTGGTAAGATGATATAGCGCACTGTGGCAAAAGGGCTAAACTTCAAGACCTTAGCAGCCTCATATTGACCCTTAGGAATGGTATCAATCCCTCCACGGAAGATTTCAGCAAAGTAAGCTGCATAATTCAAAACAAAGGCAATAATAGCCGCAGGAAGGCGATCCAAACGAATCCCAATATTTGGGAGCACATAATAGATAAAGATCAATTGCAAGAGCAAGGGTGTTCCCCGCATGATCCAGATATAAATGTTGATCAGATAATGGAGGAGTTTCCAATGGACTTGCAAGGCAAAGGCAATCAAAACGCCCAAGGGAATAGACAAAATCAAGACCAGTACAAAAACCTGTAAAGTCATGCTTGCACCGCTCAATAAACTCGGTAATATCTCAAACAAATAAGACATACTGCACCTCCTAAAAATAATTGTTCCTATTATAGCATAAATAAACAATTTAGCAAGGTTTATTGTAAAAAAATTCTATTTCTTTCAAAAAACGTATCTGCCAAATTGACGGATACGCTCTTTTAGAGAGATAACTTTTAAAGTGTTTCTATGAGTTCCTGCATTTGAACATCATCTGGAACGAGTTTTAAATAGGCTTCGGCTTGCACTTTGGCTTCTTCAAAATATCCCAATTCACGCAAGAGATAAGTATACTGCTCCAGAAACTCTGGATTGTCCTTGAGGTCAGATGACAGTTCTTGATAGAGCTCATAGGCCTTATCTAAATCCTCGATTTTCTGGTAAGAGCGTGCAATCATCCACTTGGTCAGGAGGTTTTCAGGTTCTTGACTTTGAAGAGCGATGATATCCTCAAACCGCTCTTGTTCCATATAAATGGTTGCAAGGCGAAGGAATATTTCTTCTGTATCCTCTGCGTCTTCTTTGGCAGTAAGGAGAAACTGCTCAGCACCACTAGGATCATGTAATTCATACGAAAACTGAGAAGCAGATAGCAAGAGACGAGTCTCAAATGGATTTTTCTCCAAACCTTGTTTAGCGATACGAAAGGCCTCCTCCACCTGATGTTCCTTATGCAAGGCTTGACTATAACCATACTCATATCCCTCAAAACTTGGCGAAATGGTATCAATCTGCTTAAAGTAAAGAACAGATTTTTGATACTCTTCTTGTTCAAAGTAAAGACTGGCCAACTCAAAAGCGGTTTGGTCATCGTATTCTAGTTCTAAGGCTTTTTCTAAGAATTCAGTTGCAGCTTCAAACTTGCCTAACTGGGCATAAGCGTAGCCGATTCGCTGATAGGTTGAGACACCTGTTTGCTCATAGATGGAGCGATTGTCTAATTGAGCATAGCTCTGAATGGCTTCCTGATAATTTCCTAACTCGCTATCCAACTCAGCCAGACCAAAAACTAATAAAGCGTCATCTAAGTAATTTAAGGCTTCCAGTAACTTTTCACGCGCTACATCTGTCAATCCTTCCAACTGATAGAGGTCAGCCTTCAAGGCCAAAGCCGATACATACCAATCACTATCAGGTGTGATTGCCTCAAGGTAAGCAAAAGCTTCCTCAACATTGCCATCCTCGCTAGCAATACTAGCTAAGTTCAGATTCACTTCTGGAAATTCTGTAACGATATTTTGGTAAATTTCTTTCGCTTGGGGATAAAAGCCAATTCCCTCTAGATAGCTAGCTAGTTCGTAAAGAACTTCACTTGAATCTGTTTCGAGGGCTTTGTGAAAATACTGATCCGCTTTGGTTAAATCCTGGTCATCCAAAGCCTGGAGCATGCGTTGACTATTGTTCACTCTTGATTTCCTCCCCTTCTTCTTCATACAAACCGCTGACTTTTTTATACCAGTTAAAGATAGCTGAGATAACGACCTTGGCAGAGGCATAGACAGGGATTCCCAGCAAGACTCCCCAAATACCAAACATAGAACCTGAAGTTAGGAGAACAAAGAGGACATTGATCGGATGGATGTTCAGTTGACTACCTAAAATAAGTGGAGAAACGAAGCGACCTTCAATCGTTTGTTCAACAATAAAGACAATGACGACTTTTAAAAGCATGACTGGTCCTGCAATCAAGCCAAGAACTAAAGCTGGAAGCATGGCAAGGAAACTACCCAAGTAAGGTACTAGATTGAGGATACCAGCCGTAATACCAAGAGTCACAGCATATCTGAGACCAATAATCTTAAAGAAAATAATAAACATGATGGCTACAATAATAGCAACTGTAACCTGTCCTCTAACATAGTTTGACAACTGTTTATTGACATCCGATAGGACTTCACCCGCAGGTTCTTTTAACTTCGTTGGAATAAACTTAGTCAAATAATCTCGCAAGCCTTTTCCATCACGCAAGAGATAGAAGAGCATAAAGGGTACGATAATGACCGCTACAATCACCTGAGAAACACTACTGATAAAGGCGCTGACCCAGTTGACGGCTTGAGAAGAAATTTTGCTGGCCCATATCGTTGCTTCTGTAGAAACATTTGCAAGAACCTGCTCCAACTGAGGTCTAAAATCATCTGGCAAGCGTTTGGTTACAAGGTCATTGATAACCATATCAGCATCCTTAAGATAAGTCGGCACATTCTTCGCAAAATTTAAGACCTGACGTTGGAGATTTGGAATAGCGACTGCCAGCCCCCAAATGATAAAAAGTGCAATAATGACAAAAACAATACTGATGGCAAGAACGCGGTTGATCTTGTGCTTCTCCATCCAGTCAACAATCGGGTTGAGGAGATAATAAAGTAAACCAGATAAAATAACTGGCAACATGACGACTCCTAAAAAGTCCAAAACAGGTAAAAAAATAAAACTAATCTTACTTAGAATGAAAATGTTCAGCCCCAGTAACAAGGTTACTAAAAATACAGTGATAGCTTTGTTATCTAAAAACCACTTAAAGAACCAAGATAGGCTAAAATGTTTCTCTTTATGTTCCATAAATACATCCTTTCTTTCATCTTCTCATTATACCATTTTTAATCTAAAATAACTCTTTTTAAAGTGCTTACATAAAGAAGACTGATACATCATGGCAGCCATTTTGTGGTATAATGAACTTATCATTATTAAGAGGTATGGACATGAAAGAAACTGTTTATTTTGGAACTTATACTCGTCGCTCATCTAAAGGGATTTACAAGGCAGATTTTGATACAAAAACAGGTCAGCTTGCAAATCTTGAGCTTTTTGCTACTGAACCAAGTCCGACCTATCTTGCCTTTGACCAACATCAACACTTATACACCGTAGGGAGCCAGGATGGCTTGGGTGGCATCGCAGCTTACAAGACAGATGGCACTTTGCTAAATCATGTAGTTGAAGAAGGCGCTCCCCATTGTTATGTGGCAGTGGATGAAAAGCGTAGTCTCGTTTACGGAGCCAATTATCATAAAGGTCAAGTTCTAGTTTATAAGCGTCAAGCTGATGGTAGCCTCATCCAAACGGATCTGGATCAGCATAGCGGACAAGGTCCTCATGAAAACCAAACTTCTCCACATGTACACTTTACGGATCTAACACCTGACCAGTATCTCGTCACATGTGACCTAGGTACGGACGAGGTAACGACCTACGATGTTAGCCCGGAAGGAAAACTAAGTAAGCTCCACACCTATCATAGCCAAGCTGGAGCAGGTGCTCGCCACATCGTTTTCCACCACCACTATAAGATTGCCTATCTCATCTGCGAACTTAATAGTACCATTGAAGTCTTGATTTATGATGGGGTTGGTGAATTTGAACGCATGCAAGTCATTTCGACCTTACCAGATGGCTATACTGGCTTTAACGCTACTGCTGCTATACGTCTTTCAAAAGACGGTAAATACCTCTATGCATCCAACCGAGGCCATGATTCCATTACAGTCTATACAATCCTCGCTGATGGCAGTCTGGAATTATTAGAAATCGTACCAACACACGGACAAAATCCACGTGATTTCAACCTAACTCCTGATCAAGAGTTTCTCATTGCTGTTCATCAAGATTCTGATAATGCAACCGTCTTTAAGCGTAATCCTGAAACTGGCCGTCTTGCGGAGCTTTCTAACGACTTCCATGTTCCTGAAGCAGTTTGCATCAACTTCCCACATTAAAAAAAATGAACTTGAGTTTCAAGTTCATTTTTTGATTATAGTTTATTTCCGACATTGATACGGTTAATGGCACGTTGAAGAGCAATCTTAGCGCGTCGTTCTTGGTCAATTAAGTGCTTGTCTTGAGCTTCTTCAATTTCACGTTCGGCGCGAAGTTTAGCACGTTCAGCACGGCTGATATCGATATCACGAGCACGCTCTGCTGAGTCGGCTACAATGGTAATGATGTCATTGGCAATCTCGATAATCCCTCCGTTCACTGCAATCCAGTTCACATGAGTATCATCATCGATTCGTTTTACCTTTACTTCATCAACCGCTAAAACCGCAATCATATTTTCATGTCGTGGCAAGATCCCCATCTCACCATCCAGAGTTCGTACCGATACAAAGCTGGCATGGTGATCATAGACGAGGCCATCTGGTGTCACGATCTGGACAGTTAACTGAGCCATAGATCACCTCTTAAAATCCCATTTTCTCTGCCTTAGCAATGACGTCTTCGATTGAACCAACTCCACGGAAGGCATCTTCTGGCAAGTGGTCATGTTTACCATCAAGGATTTCCTTGAAACCACGAACTGTTTCTGCTACTGGTACATAAGAACCAGGTTGGCCAGTAAATTGCTCCGCAACGTTGAAGTTTTGTGACAAGAAGAACTGGATACGACGAGCACGCGCAACCAAGGTCTTTTCTTCATCAGAAAGCTCATCCATACCAAGGATAGCAATGATATCTTGCAATTCATGGTAACGTTGAAGAACACGTTTGACTTCCGCAGCAACTGCATAGTGCTCTTCTCCGACAATCTCAGGTGCCAAGGCACGAGAGCTTGAAGCCAACGGGTCAACGGCTGGGTAGATCCCCAATTGTACCAACTTACGTTCCAAGTTTGTAGTTGAATCCAAATGAGCGAAGGCCGTTGCTGGCGCTGGGTCAGTATAGTCATCCGCTGGCACATAGATAGCCTGGATAGAGGTTACAGAACCCTTCTTAGTTGATGTGATACGCTCTTGCAATTGACCCATTTCCGTAGCAAGGGTTGGTTGGTAACCAACGGCTGAAGGCATGCGACCTAAGAGGGCAGACACTTCTGAACCAGCCTGAGTGAAACGGAAGATATTATCGATAAAGAGAAGCACATCTTGGCCTTCTACATCACGGAAGTATTCGGCGATTGTCAAACCAGTAAGGGCAACACGCATACGTGCTCCTGGTGGTTCATTCATCTGACCAAATACCATGGCTGTTTTCTCGATAACGCCTGATTCTTTCATTTCCCAGTAAAGGTCATTCCCTTCACGAGTACGTTCCCCAACACCAGTAAATACTGAAATACCACCGTGTTCTTGGGCAATGTTGTGAATCAATTCTTGAATCAAGACAGTTTTACCAACTCCGGCGCCACCGAAAAGTCCGACTTTCCCACCTTTTAGGTAAGGGGCAAGAAGGTCGATAACCTTGATCCCTGTTTCCAAAATTTCAGATGAGGTAGACAATTCATCAAAAGTTGGAGCTTTTTTATGAATTGGCTGACGCTCAGCGTCTTCAGCAAAAGGAGCATCCAAGTCAATGGTATCTCCCAAAACATTGAAGACACGTCCCAAAGTTTCTTTACCTACTGGCACAGAGATTGGACGACCTGTGTCCAATACTTCCATTCCACGAGTCAAACCATCTGTTGATTCCATGGCGATAGTACGGACCATACCATCACCCAACTCCAAGGCTACTTCAAGGACGATTTTTGTTTTTCTTTCGTCATTTTTGTAGACGACAAGTGCATTGTTAATCTCAGGAAGTGGTTCCCCAGCTGCAAACAAGACGTCTACAACGGGTCCGATAACCTGAGCAATTTTACCTGAACTCATCTCCTTCTCCTATTCTATATAAGATACTGTCGGTTCCTAGCTCAACTAGTTCCTAAGTTCATTTTGATACGAGGGAGGCAAAGCCTTATTCTAAGGCACTAGCCCCCGCTACAATTTCTGTAATTTCTTGTGTAATCGCCGCCTGTCTGGCACGGTTATACTGGATTGTCAAATCATTGATGACCTTCTTAGCATTATCAGTTGCTGTCTGCATAGCTGTCATACCAGCGGCATTTTCAGCTGTCTTGGCATCAATAATAGCCCCGTAAATCATACTTTCAGCATACTGAGGCAACAATTGCTCCAAAATTTCTTCTCGGCTTGTTTCCAACTCAAAGGTCAAGCTATACTCTTCATCCGCTTCGTTTGGATCCAAGTCAACAATCGGGAGCATTTGTTCTACACGCATTTGGCTGGTAAGCGTATTAACGTGGTGATTATAACAGACATAGAGTTCATCAAAGAGTTCATTTTGATACATTTCAATCGTTTTTGAAATAATTTTACGAACTTCATCAAAACTTGGTTGGTCGGCCAAGCCCCGCAATTCATAGATTGGTTGAATGCCACGAGCCTTAAAGAAATCAGCTCCCATACCGCCGATACAGATTATCTCAAAGTCTTTACCATCTGGATGGTATTCTTCTTTCAACTCCATAACGGCTTTAAGGATGGAAGCATTATAACCTCCAACCAAGCCACGGTCTGAAGTAATAACGATATAGCCTGCTTTCTTAACTGGACGACTGATGAGCATCGGATTGGTAGAACCACCAGATCCGTTACCATGCAGAATATCCGTCAAAAGCTTACGAACCTTCTGAGCATAAACTTGAAAATTACGTGCTGCTTCTTCAGAGCGACCTAACTTGGCAGCCGATACCATTTGCATGGCATTAGTGATTTGACTAGTATTTTTGGTTGAGGCGATTTTTGTTTTAATATCATTTAGAGATACTGCCATCTGACACCTCTATTCTTATTGGAAGCTGGATTGATTGAGAAACTCTGTAATCGCAGCATCCAAGACTGCTTCTTCTGGCAAGTCTTTTGTTTCACGAATGGTTTCCAAAATCTCTGGTTGTTGCGCATCAAAGAAAGTATGGAACTCTTCCTCAAAACGAACAATGTCATCTACAGGAATCGTATCCAAGAAACCATGTGTCAAAGCATAGAGAATGGTTACTTGTTTCTCAACAGGTAATGGTTTGTGCACAGGTTGTTTCAATACTTCTACCGTACGACGTCCACGGTTTAACTTAGCCTGAGTAGCCGCATCCAAATCAGAACCAAACTTAGTGAAGGCTTCCAACTCACGGTAAGAAGCAAGGTCGATACGAAGCGTACCAGCTACTTTCTTCATGGCTTTGATTTGAGCGGAACCACCTACACGAGATACAGATGAACCTGCATCGATAGCTGGACGAATACCCGCATTGAAGAGACCATCACCAAGGAAGATTTGTCCGTCAGTGATAGAAATCACGTTGGTTGCGATATAGGCAGAGATATCTCCTGCTTGTGTCTCGATAAACGGTAGGGCTGTAATAGATCCACCACCAAGTTCGTCAGAAACTTTAGCTGAGCGCTCAAGCAAACGGCTGTGGAGGTAGAAAACATCCCCTGGGAAGGCTTCACGACCTGGTGGACGACGAAGCAAGAGAGAAAGTTCACGATAAGCTACCGCTTGTTTTGAAAGATCATCATAAACGATCAAAACATGCTTACCTTGGTACATAAACTCTTCTGCCATAGCCACCCCAGCATAAGGAGCTAGGAAGAGCAATGGAGATGGTTGTGAAGCAGAGGCTGTCACAACGATTGTGTAGTCCAAGGCACCGTACTGACGTAGTGTTTCTACTTGTGTACGAACGGTTGATTCTTTTTGTCCAATTGCAACATAGATACAGATCATATCTTGCCCTTTTTGGTTCAAGATCGTATCAATTGCAATAGTTGTTTTCCCTGTCTGACGGTCACCGATAATCAACTCACGTTGACCACGACCAATCGGTACAAGGGCGTCAATAGCTTTCAAACCAGTTTGCAATGGTTCTGATACAGACTTACGTTGCATAACGCCAGGAGCTGGCGCTTCTACTGGACGAGTTTTGTCAGTATGGATTTCTCCAAGACCATCAACTGGACGACCAAGTGGGTCGACAACACGTCCGATCAAGCTGTCACCCACAGGGACTTCCATGATTTTACCTGTACGGCGAATGGTATCACCTTCACGAATATCTGTAAAATCTCCAAGGATGATAATCCCAACGTCTGTAGACTCCAAGTTTTGCGCCATCCCATAAGAGCCGTTTTCAAAAATCAACAGCTCTCCACTCATGGCATTTTCAAGACCGTGAGCACGGGCAATTCCGTCCCCGATATAGGTTACAACACCTGTTTCAGACACATCAAAATTGGGTTTGAAATTTTCAATTTGTTGCTTAATTAAAGCGCTGATTTCTTGTGCGTTAATTGCCAAAAGAACACCACTTTCTATTTCAAATTTTCTTTAACAACTCGAAGTTGTTGTTTTATACTCACATCAATTGTCTTGTGATTAGCAAAAATGACAAAACCACCAATGAGCCCTTCATCAATTTGTTCTTTGACGCTCCGTACTTTCAGAGACATTTTTTTCTCTATCAAGGGGAGCAAACGTTCCTTCTGTTCAATCGTTAAAGGATGAGCTGAAGAAATCGTAACGACAAAATGATTGGTTTCTCTTTCAAGACGATTCAAACAATCAACAATGATATCATAAAAAAGATTTGCTCTGTGATTGTAAATCAGAACTTGAATAAAGTTTTGCATTAAAGGTGAGACAGGGTCTTGAAAGAATCCAACTGTTTTTTCCTTATCAGACTCATCAACTGCCACCTGAGCTAAAAAAGAAGGTAAGCCCGTTTCTTCTGCGACTTGCTTGATTTGATCCAAGTCTGAAAAAATCCGGTCCTCTTCTCCTTTCTCAATCACTAATTGGACAAAAGGCATGCTGTACTTTTCAATGACCTTTGCTGTTTTCTTGTCCATTAGGCTTCTCCTAGCTGATCGATATACTGATCAATGAGTTCCTTATGAGCATGACTATCAAGGTTTTTTGAGATGATTTTACCAGCGAGACTAATCGTCAAATCTGCCACCTCGCCCTTAACACTTTGCAAAGCCTCAGCTTTATTCTGAGCAATTTCTTGATTCGCCTTCTCTTTTAAGCGACCTGCTTCAACTTTAGCATCTGCCAGAATATTTGCTTTACTCTTCTCTGCAGTCTCTTTAGCATTTTCAATGATTGTTTTGGCTTCGTTGCGACTACCAGCTAATTCATCTTCACGTTTTTGGGCAAGAGTTTCTGCTTTTTGACGAGCCTGTTCAGCTCCATCAATATCAGCAGCAATTTTATTTGCCCTTTCTTCGAAGACACTTGTCAAGTTTGACCACGCATATTTCTTAACTAAGACAATCAAAAGGATAAAAGAGCCAGCGATTAAAATAAAGTTACCAATTAATTCACCTACTGTTACTTGCATCTGTTACTCCTTTCTACTCTTCATCATTAATTTTATTTCCTAGATACATAGAAGACAAGACTGTGAATACATAAGCCTGAACACAGGAAATAAACACAGAAAACGCCGTCCAGACTAGATTGGTAACAAATGCGACTGGATACCAATAAAGAGCCTGATGAGAAAGTGTGATGAGCAGACTAGCCATCACTTCTCCGGCAAAGATATTTCCGAATACCCGCAAAGCAAGTGATAGGAAATTCGTGACTTCTTCAAGGAGATTCATCGGTGTCATAAAACCTGGGGTAACAAAGCCTTTCAGATACTTTTTAACACCACGGCGACGAATTCCTTCTATATGGGTCATCAGGATAATTCCAAATGACAAGGCCAAGTCAAATTGAAGATTGGCAGTTGGCGATGTCCAAAGGTTTGTCCCATCTGTAGTTTGAAGTTTGGCCATCAAACCAAGATTGTTTGCGATCACCATAAAAAGAAATAAACACAAGTAAAAGAGTGAGTAATCTTTCATGTACCGTGAGCCTACATTAGGTTCTGTAAATCCGACTACGAAGTCATAGAGATACTCCAGTACATTTTGCTTTCCTTTGGGTTTCACAGTCATATTCCGACTTGCCCAATAGATAAAGCCAAAAATAACGACTACTGACAGCAAGGTCAAGGCTGTCAAGGTCAAATCAAAGGTAACAGGACCAATATTGATGGTTGGATTGATACTTTCTTCCATCTAAAATCCTCCCTTTTCCATTTTATACTTCTCTTTATTTGATGATAAATGAAAATACGAGAGTTACAAAGAATGTTCCTTCAATAAAGGCAATCCCCATGATCATTAAGCTACGTAATTGTGGAATGATGTCTGGTTGGCGAGCTGCTGACTTGAACAAACCGTTCATCAACATACCTTCTGCAAGGGATACACCCATACAGGCAAGACAAAGACCGAAAAATGTTAAATTCATGATGAATTCTCCTTTTATTTAAAATTTACTTACTTAGTTTAGTCCTAAAATTTTGATTTGTCAACTTTTTACTCACGTTGAAAGCGTTTCAGATAATTTATTTCTATTTTTGCCATTTTTATCCTATTATACAGAAAAATTTCTCATTTTAGAGCGAGTGTTTTTTCACTTTCACTCTGTTTTCTGAAACAAATTGAAAAAATCCAAGTTTGAAACTTGGATGCATTTATTTTATTTAAAATAATAGGAATAGTGTTGTTTACAACCTGGATTAAATGGAGCACTACAGTAAGGACAAGCTATCTGTTTTTGATATTCTTGAAATGTCATTGTCCTCTTACAAGCCCCACATAAAATCGGTTGACCCTCGGTAAGCGCCAAGGGATAGGGCGAAAATACATGCGTTTCTATAGCATTATGACACTGATAGCAAGCATAGTATTTTTTACATTCATAGCACTGAAGGGAAACGATGTCCTTTTCACCATGATAGTGAACACATCTGCTTTCATTATCTACCAAAAATCCTTGTGCTTGAATCATTCACTTTTCCTTGTCTAGGCACGAACTGTAACGCTTGTTCCGTCTTCTTTATAGAGATTGATAAGACCTTCCTTGAGAGCGCGAACCATATCCCCTGCTTGAACAGGTTGAGGAACCTTGATGGTCAAGAGTTCCATTGGATTTGGAGCGCGGTCGATTTTATTGCCCTTGGCATCATGAAGATCTTCGATATAAGTCTCAAAATGACGGAAACCTGGGCCGTAGAACTCAACTTGGTCACCTTCGTTAATAACGTTTCGTTGACGAATAGTTGCCGTTTGAGTCGCATCATCATACGCTACCACTTCAGCGACAAACTTGTATTCAGGAATTTTACGACGTGCGCCAAATAACTGTTCATTTTCAGACGGCGTACCGTAGTAGAAACCTGTTGCCAATTCACGTTGGGCAACCTTCCACATCTCATCTACCAAGTCCTGTTTGATGGCTTCAAATTTCTCAGGACTTTCAAGATAAGCATCTACAGCCGCCTTGTAACAGTTGGTCACAGTTGAAACATAGTGAATGGACTTCATACGGCCTTCAATCTTCAGACTGTCTACACCGTTTTCGATCATATCTGGAATATGGTCAATCATGGACATGTCAACGGCTGACATTGAAAATTCTTCTGGAATTTCACCTTTAAGGCTCTTGCGTTCTTGACCAAAGGGCATGTCGTAAAGATCGTATTTCCAACGACAAGACTGTGAACAACCACCACGGTTGGCATCACGCATACTCATGTGGTTTGATAGCGTACAGCGACCTGAGTAAGAAATACACATGGCTCCATGGACAAAGGCCTCAATTTCTACATCAGTGCGTTTGCGAATCTCTGCCAATTCTTCCATTGAAACTTCACGTGCCAAAACCACACGAGTTAGACCAAGTTCTTTCCAGAACTCAAGAGTTTCATAGTTAGTCGCACTGGCTTGAGTGGAAAGGTGGATTTCGAGACCTGGTGCTTCAGTTGCTGCAATCATGATCAAGGTCGGATCTGACACGATAACTGCGGCAATCCCGATGTCACGCAACTTACGGAACCATTCTCCAGCACCAGCTTCGTTTCCTTCGTGCATAACCATGTTGGCAGCTACATAGACCTTGGCACCGTACTTTGCAGCAAACTGGACTCCTTCTTCCATCTGTTCAAAGGTAAAGTTTCCAGCACGGCTACGAAGACCATAGGCCTGTCCACCGATGAAGACTGCGTCCGCACCATATTGAACAGCTACTTTCAGCTTCTCTAAAGTTCCTGCAGGTGATAAAACCTCAGGACGTTTTAATGTTTTTGTCATTTTTTCTCCTATTTGCAATATAAAAGTTTGACGTTTTTCCTTCTCATTTTATAGTAAATAATAGATAAAATCAAGCCTAGACAGATTGTTTTGACAATTCTAATCTTTTCTAAAACAAAAAACTAGCCTTTCTAGACTAGTTATTTTCAAGATAAAATTCAAAGCGTTCGCCCACGTATTGACTCTTTACATACTCGAAAGCCGTCCCATCTTCAAGATAAGAGACCTGAGTCAAGGCTAAAATGGCATGCCCTTTTTCAACTTCCAGATAGTGAGCTATCTTTTCCTTAGCCAATCTCGCATAAATAGTCTGTTGGGATTTGCCAATTCGGTAACCATGTTCTTGTAAGGTTTGAAAGAAATGGCTGGTTACTTCTTCTTTCTTAAAACTTTTAATAAATTTCTCAGGTATAGATGCTACTTCATAGACTAACGGAACTTGATCAGCATAACGTACCCGTTCCATACGGATGATATTTTCAGTTGGTGAAATGCCTAGCTTCGCCACTTCCTGCTCGTTGGGAATGGTTCTTCTATAAGAAATGAGTTGACTGGAAGGAACTTTCCCCTGAGATTTGACAATCTCCGTAAAACTGGTCGTCCCCCGCATTTTTTCTTGGACCCGAGTACTAGAAACAAAGGTTCCACTTCCTACACGACGCTCCAAAACTCCTTCCTCAACCAAGAGAGAGATAGCTTGTCGCAAGGTCATCCGACTAACCTGAAACTGTTCCGCTAAATCTCGCTCACTTGGAAGTCTCTCTCCGATTTTCCAATGATGCTCATCTATATCCTTCTTGATCTGATCGTGGATTTTCATATAAGCTGGTAACATGATTCTCACTTCTTTTCTTTATTTTCTCCATTGTACCGTATTTGCTAAGAAAAAGTCAAACTTTGCCTTGTTTAGTTGGTAATTCACCCCTATTTGTGATAAAATATTGAAAAAGATATTTCTTTTGAGAAAGGAAAAAGATGAGCAACATTTCAACTGATTTGCAAGATGTCGAAAAAATCATCGTGCTGGACTATGGTAGCCAATACAACCAGCTGATTTCACGCCGTATCCGTGAGATTGGTGTTTTTTCAGAGCTAAAAAGTCACAAAATCTCAGCCGCAGAGGTTCGTGCGATAAACCCTGTAGGAATTATCCTCTCTGGTGGACCAAACTCTGTATATGAAGATGGTTCATTTGATATTGACCCAGAAATTTTTGAACTTGGTATTCCAATTTTGGGAATCTGCTACGGTATGCAACTTTTAACTCATAAACTTGGAGGAAAAGTTGTCCCTGCGGGTGATGCTGGTAACCGTGAGTATGGCCAATCACCACTTACCCATACCACTTCTGCCCTCTTTGAAGGGACTCCTGAAGAACAGATTGTTTTGATGAGCCATGGCGATGCTGTTACAGAGATTCCAGCTGATTTCGTTCGTACTGGAACTTCTGCTGACTGTCCTTATGCAGCTATTGAAAACCCTGATAAGCACATCTATGGTATCCAATTCCACCCAGAAGTTCGCCATTCTGTATACGGGAATGATATCCTTCGCAACTTTGCCCTTAAAATCTGTAAAGCTAAAGGTGACTGGTCAATGGACAACTTTATCGATATGCAGATCAAGAAAATCCGTGAAACTGTAGGTGACAAGCGCGTTCTTCTCGGCCTATCAGGTGGTGTTGACTCTTCTGTTGTTGGAGTTCTTCTTCAAAAAGCAATCGGTGATCAATTAATCTGTATCTTTGTAGACCACGGTCTTCTTCGTAAGGGAGAGGCTGACCAAGTTATGGACATGCTTGGTGGTAAGTTTGGTTTGAATATTGTCAAAGCTGATGCTTCAAAACGCTTCCTTGATAAACTTGCCGGCGTTTCTGACCCTGAACAAAAACGTAAAATCATCGGTAACGAGTTTGTTTATGTCTTTGATGACGAAGCAAGCAAGCTCAAAGATGTAAAATTCCTTGCTCAGGGAACGCTTTACACTGACGTGATTGAGTCTGGTACAGATACTGCTCAAACCATCAAATCACACCACAATGTTGGTGGTCTTCCAGAAGACATGCAGTTTGAACTCATCGAACCACTCAACACTCTTTACAAGGACGAAGTTCGTGCCCTTGGTACAGAGCTTGGTATGCCAGACCACATCGTATGGCGCCAACCATTCCCAGGACCAGGGCTTGCTATCCGTGTCATGGGCGAAATCACTGAGGAAAAACTTGAAACTGTTCGTGAGTCGGATGCCATCCTTCGTGAAGAAATTGCTAAAGCAGGTCTTGACCGTGATATCTGGCAATACTTCACTGTTAACACTGGCGTTCGTTCAGTAGGTGTTATGGGTGACGGTCGTACATATGACTACACCATTGCCATTCGCGCTATCACTTCTATCGATGGTATGACAGCTGATTTTGCCAAGATCCCTTGGGAAGTCCTTCAAAAAATCTCTGTACGTATCGTAAACGAAGTAGACCACGTTAACCGTATCGTCTACGATATTACAAGTAAACCACCAGCAACCGTTGAGTGGGAGTAACAGAAGCAAATATGTTACTGTTACGAAACGCTTGAAAACACAGGGGATTGAGCAATTTTGATGTAGTAAAATTCTCTAAATGATACTGTTTTGATACTGAAAACAAGAAAAAGCAGGTCTGAAAGGGAGTTGTTGAATTTAGGTTAATAGTTTAGAAAGCCTTCCATCATTTTGGTGGGAGGCTTTTGTGGAAGTAGTGAGTGACACAAACTAAATTTTGGGAGGTAAATATAAATGGATATTGTGAAAAATAATCTTACCAATCTCATACCAATTGTTAATCCAGCATTAAAAATTGAGAATGGTATTAAATTAGCTATTATGTATAGGATTCTTCCTACCACAGAAATCGACTCTTCAGAATTAGTAAAAGAAGCATATAAAAAATTATATGGTGAAAATATTCCGGAATCGGCAGATACAATATTTAATGCTTTCATTCCTTTTTTGGATTTTTGTAGAGCAAAATTAATTTTATTAAATCATAATGTTAGTAATCTTGAACAAGAAAAATTACTAAGACTTGTATATCTTCATTTAGATGAAATTTTTAACGGGTATAGTGATTTGGAATCATTATTTAATAGATATTTTGATTTAATGTATTCATTCTCAAATATGATGCCTGTACCAAAATACTTTAATGGAAGCTATAATAAGAATGGTAAGGGAACATGGGAACTAAATAAGGATTATCCTTCAATTTATTATAAAAATCTTGAGGATGAAGAATCTTCAATAGACAATGTAAAAGAGATGAAAAAATGGTTGGATGAAAATATGAAAAAATATAGAATCGAACAAATGTATATGCTTGAACCTCCATATCCTATCGGTGAATACTATGGGTATAATGATAATAAATTAGATAATTTAATTAGTTTTATTAAGAATGCAATCAGGTTAATTGAAGATAGATTTAATTAAGTTAATTGAATAGTCATATTATAAAAAGCACATAACTTTAAGATTGTAAAATCTTTCAGCTATGTGCTTTTTCTGTGCTTATTTTAAATCCGGTGGAAGTTTGGCATTTATTCCGCTTTTATATAATTTTACATTGCTTTCCTCAAAGGGAACATAATCTTTTTTCAGACTGTCAGGGGAGTTTGCCTTCCAATCCTGCAAGCCTTCTTTTGTGATTTCGTTGTTTTCATACTTCTGTTTTATTTTCTTCCAATCTTCAAGCATAATTCGTATTCTCAAAATAGCTTCACTGCCGAAATATATACCTGTAATAGTATATCCGAGATCTTCGTCATTCATAATAACCTGTCTTATATTAACCTCAATACTGTCATCCAACTTAAATAAAAATCGCATAAGGTCATGCTCCGTGTACGGAAAGGCAGGTTCTTTCAGATAATCTTTATTTACATGGAGTGCAGCGGAAATATTTTCTAAGACATCATCTTTAGGAGTGCGAATATCAAGCTCATATTGTCTGATTCTAACATCATCTAAATGCGTTCTGTCTCCTAATGCTTTTTGAGTGATTCTCCGTAGTTCACGGAATTTCTTCATCAATTTACCCAAACTCAATTTTATCCCCTCCTTAGGAACAAATATGCTATGGTAATTATTGAGTTTGAATAGTTTTCCTTTTGGTAATATGTAAAACCACTGAATCTCACTGCTTCAGTGGTTTTTCTTTCAATTTTGAAATTCAATGGTTTCAAGGTAGTAGGAAGTCCCACAGCCTCCTACTCCTCTTTTTAAATCCCTAAAACCATGCTATAATATAGTAAGTATA